>NZ_VICD02000089.1 GCF_006546735.2 Marilutibacter maris
ACTACAACTGGCACCGCCCGCACGCCAGTTTGGGCCACAAGCCACCCATCAGCCGGCTGCCGCTGAACAACGTACTGGGTTTACACAGCTAGCCGCGCGCGGTCGCGGCGCCGTCGTGCGGTGGCCGCAACGTCCAGACGGCCGCGGACGGCCTTTACTCCGTATTCCCCTTTGCCTCACTCTTCTCCAATGAAAAAAGCCGTTGTCCTGGTATCGGGCGGGATGGATTCCGCCGTCGTCATCGCCATCGCCCGCGAGCAGGGCTATGCCGTGCATGCGCTCAGCGTGCGCTACGGCCAGCGCCATACCTCCGAGCTCGACGCCGCCGACCGGGTCGCGCGAAGCCTTGGCGCGGTCGCGCACAAGACCGTCGATGTCGACCTGCGCAGCATCGGCGGCTCGGCGCTGACCGACGACATCGAGGTGCCGACCGACGCCGACGGCCACCCGGTCGGCGAGGCCGCCCAGGCCGACCCGGCGTACCGGGACCTGATTCCGGTCACCTACGTGCCGGCGCGCAATACGATCATGCTGTCGATGGCGCTGGGCTGGGCCGAGGTGCTCGGAGCGGCGGATATCTTCTGCGGCGTCAACGCCGTCGATTACTCCGGTTACCCGGACTGCCGGCCGGAGTTCATCGAAGCCTTCCAGGCCCTGGCCAACCTGGCGACCCGGGCCGGTGTCGAGGGCGCCGGCATCCGCGTGCACGCGCCACTGCAGCATTTGAGCAAGGCCGACATCGTCCGCGAAGGGCTGCGCCTGGGGGTGGACTTCTCGCAGACGGTGTCCTGCTACCAGGCCGATGCCGAGGGCCGCGCCTGCGGCCATTGCGATGCCTGCCGCCTGCGCGCCGAGGGCTTCGCCGCGGCCGCCGCCGCCGATACCACCCGCTACCGGGACTGAGGCCCGCGTCAGCGGGGGGCAAGCGCGCCCGTGCAATGCGGGCGTGATGCGTGGGCCGGTCGGGACGGGCCGGGTCCACGTGGCCGTCGTGGGCGGCGCGGCCCACGTCGCTTCGACGAAATCCTCACCTGTCATGACGCAAAACGTCAAAATGTGACGTAAATCAAAACTTTTTCACAAAGTTTTGACTGTTCTCGCGTGTGCATCCCGGCAACATGCGATCTGCTGCGCACATTAAGTGTTATGCAGTTATCAGTTAAATGTGGCATATGGCACGCTTTTTGCTGCCCGGTGGGTAGTTGTCGTGGCCGCGCCTGCTCTGGGGCAGGTGGGGCCTTCATCTATCTACAGGGAACCAGGGAATGCGGAGCTACCGGGATGTCCTCGGTCGGGGGAGTGCGCGCGTGGATGGGGTCGGCCGTGGGGACGGTCGGATTCCGCAGTCCGTAGCCGATTTCCGACCCGTCTCCGAGCCCCCGCGTCGCCCATCGGCGGACGCCAGCATCCCGCACCCGAAGGCGACCTTTGCCGCTACGGCCCGTACCGCCCCGTCCGCGCGACGGCCCGGCGGAGTGCGGCCGTGTCCCCGAACCGAATCCAGATCCGCAACGGCCGCCGCGGCCGGAGAGTCCATGATGCGTAGAAAGCTCCGTCTTCGTGCCGCCGGTACGCGCTGGTTGCGCGCCGCCCTGCCTGCCGCCTTCCTTGGGCTGATGCTGGCATCGGGCGCGGTGCTGGCGTCCGGTGCCAACTCGCAGCGCGAGATCAACGCCGCCGGCGGCACCCAGGCCGACGGTTCCGATGGCCTGCATCTGTGGTGGGGCAGCAACAGCCAGTTCCAGGTGGTCCTGGGCAACAAGGGGCAGGTCTACTCGCCCGGTGGGCGCCCGACGGCCGGCGCCCTGTTCAACAGCGTCTACCTGCGTGTGGACCGCGGCCACGACAACACGAACCGGATCTACCACAACTCGAATACCAACTCGAACGTGGGCGGCTACGCAGCGTTCACCCAGGTCAGCCAGAGCGCGGTCAGCGGCAGCGGCACCGCGCTGTCACCGTGGCAGGTGACCACCGTACTGCGACCAAGCAACAGCGCCGACAGCGCAATCACCGTCACCATCGTCGACCGCTATGTCTATCCGCAGTCCTGGTTCACCCGCCGGGTGACCCTGAGCGGGATGCCGACCAGCGGCGCGGCGATCAAGTTCTACCAGAACATCGACACCTATCTGGATGGCGGCGATCAGGGGCCGGGCTTCACCCGGACCTCGCCGTGGAACCTCAGCAGCACCCCGGACGTGGTCGGAGTGCAGAAAGACGCGCAGATCGAGGCGCTGTGGCACGAGCCCTCGTCGGGCACGCCGCTCTGGGACCGCTATTTCTCCGGCACCTACCTGTATCCCGGGCGGCTGATCTGCAACGGCACCACCGGCACCAGCGGCTGCACCACCGGCACCGGCAATCTGAACAATGCCATCGACACCAATTCCAGCACCGACAACGGCATCGCGGCGCAGTGGAACGTACCCGCCGGCGCCAGCAGCCATACCGTCGAGTACCGGGTCACCTTCGCGATGGGGGCGGTCGACCTGACCAAGGCGTTCGCGCCGGCGACGATCAATGCCGGCGAGGTGTCGACGCTGAGCTTCACCCTGACCAACCGCACCTTCAACTCGGTCGCCAGCATCAACCTGACTGATACCCTGCCAGCCGGGGTGGTGGTGGCGCCGACGCCGAACGTTCGCACCAGTTGCCCGAGTGGGGCGGCCATGACCACGGTGATTCCGCCGGGCATGAGCGTGTCCGCGGCAGTCGGCGCCGGCAGCATCCAGGTCAGCGGCGCCAGCATCGTCGGCGCGCCGTCGGGGGGCCAGATCAGCTGCCGGATCTCGGTCGACGTGACCTCCAGCGTGGTCGGCCAGCACACCAACGACAGCAGCAACATCAGCGGCACCAACAACCTGGTCAACCTGGTCGGCAACGAGGTGCTGACCGTGGTGCAGCCGCAGCTGACCGCCAGCAAGTCGGTCGGCGGCACCCTGCTGGCCGGGCAGACCGGCGCCGCGGCCGACGGCCATTACCTGATCGGCCTGGCCAACACCGGCACCGGCCCGACCACGGCCGCGATCGACATCAGCGACACCCTGCCGGCCGGCTTCAGCGCGGTCGCGGTGTCCAGTCCCGACGGCAGCGTCAGCTGTGGCGGCCTGCCGGCGACCGGCACCCTGAACTGCAGCTTCACCCCGGCGGCGCCGATCGCCGCGGGCGCGAATGCGAGCATCCGCGTCAACGTCGCCATCGACGCCTCGGCCACCGGCGACGTCACCAACGTGGTCGCGATCGCCGGCGGCGGCGATCCCGATCCGCTGCCGACCTGCCCGGCCGCGGGCAACCCGCAATGCGCCCAGGTCACTTCGACCCTGGACACGTCGGCCGATGTTTCGATCACCAAGAGCAATGGCGCCAGCACCTATGTGCCGGGCGCCAGCACGGTCTACACCGTGGTCGTCGCCAATGCCGGGCCGTCGGCCGCGAGCAACGTGCAGGTGCAGGACACCGCACCGGCGGGCACCACGCTGACCGGCTGGACCTGCACCGGCGTCGCCTGCCCGGTGGCGAGCGGCAGCGGCAATCTCAACCACACGCTGCCGGTGCTGGCCGCCGGCGCCAGCGTCAGCTACGCGCTGACCGTGCAGATCGATTCCGATACCAGCGGTTCGATCACCAACACCGCCACCGCCACTTCGACGACGCCGGATCCGAATGCGGCCAACAACAGCGCTTCGGACACCGATACCGCCGCTCCCAGTGCCGATGTCGCGATCAGCAAGTCGCTGGCCAGCCCGAACCCGGCGGTTCCGGGGCAGACGCTGACCTGGACCCTGACCGCGACCAACAACGGTCCGTCCGATGCGCCGATGACCACCGCCGACGCGGTGCCGGCGACGGTCACCGGGCTGTCGGTCGGCGGTGCCGACGGCGGCGCCTGCAGCGTAGCCGGCCAGAATGTCGACTGCGATTTCGGCACCGTGCCCAGCGGACAGTCGCGCAGCTACACGATCAGCGGCACGCTGGCAGCGGGCGCGACCGGATCGCTCGCCAATACCGCGACCGTGTCGACCACGGCGACCGATCCGACCCCGGGCAACAACAGTGCGACCTCGACCACGCCGGTGCAGGCCACCGCCGACATCGCGGTCAACAAGATCTTGACCACCGCCGGTCCGTACGTCATCGGCCAGACGGTGGCCTTCGACATCGTGGTCAGCAATGTCGGCCCGTCCGAGGCGACCGGTGTACAGGTGACCGATACGCCGTCGAACCTGACTTTGACATCGGTCAGCGGTGCCTGCACCGCGCTGCCGTGCACGATCGCGTCGATCGCCTCCGGCGGCAGCGTGACGATCACCGTCCAGGGCACGATCGACGCCGAGGGTGCGTTCGGCAACAGCGCGACCGCGACGCCGACTGAGACCGATCCGGACGGCGGCAACAACACCGGTACCGATGGCGACGACACCACGCCGACCGCCGACATCGCGGTCAGCAAGACCCTGACCACCGCCGGTCCGTACGTCATCGGCCAGACGGTGGCCTTCGACATCGTGGTCAGCAATGTCGGCCCGTCGGAGGCGACCGGCGTGCAGGTGACCGATACGCCGAGCAATCTGACTTTGACATCGGTCAGCGGTGCCTGCACCGCGCTGCCGTGCACGATCGCGTCGATCGCGTCGGGTTCGAGCACGACGATCACCGTCCAGGGCACGATCGATGCCGAGGGCGCGTTCGGCAACAGCGCGACCGCGACCCCGACCGAGACCGATCCTGACGGTAGCAACAACACCGGCACCGACGGCGACGACACCACGCCGACCGCCGACGTGTCGGTCAGCAAGACCCTGACCACGGCCGGTCCGTATGTGATCGGCCAGACGGTGGCCTTCGACATCGTGGTCAGCAATGCCGGCCCGTCCGAGGCGACCGGCGTGCAGGTGAGCGATACCCCGAGCAACCTCACCCTGACATCGGTCAGCGGCGCCTGCACCGCGCTGCCGTGCACGATCGCGTCGATCGCCTCCGGCGGCACCGCAACGATCACCGTCCATGGCACGATCGACGCCGAGGGCGCGTTCGGCAACAGCGCGACCGCGACCCCGACCGAGACTGACCCCGACGGCGGCAACAACACCGGCACCGACGGCGACGACACCACGCCGACCGCCGACATCGCGGTCAGCAAGACCCTGACCACCGCCGGTCCGTACGTGATCGGC
>NZ_VICD02000090.1 GCF_006546735.2 Marilutibacter maris
ACTACAACTGGCACCGCCCGCACGCCAGTTTGGGCCACAAGCCACCCATCAGCCGGCTGCCGCTGAACAACGTACTGGGTTTACACAGCTAGCCGGCCGCTCCCGGGTCGACTGCTTCCATACCGACTGCTTCCGTACAGGCTGCTTCCGTACAGGCTGTTTGCGGACCCAGCGCACTGACTTCGGCGCCGGCAACGCGTATAGTCGCCGCGCTTCGCGCGCGCGATCGCATCAACATTGCAGTCGAGGACAGGATGCTCACGGTTTCAGCCGTCATGACCATGCTCGGGGTCGCCGTCGCGATCGGCGCTCCGCTGACCATCTACCTGTGGCGGGTACGTCGCCGCAATCACGAGATCGGCCGTGGCCTGGCCGCTCTGGCCGGCATGCGCTGGCGCGAGTTCTCCGGCTTCGTGGTCGAGGCGCTGCAGGCCCAGGGCTTCGAGGCCGACCGGCTCGAGTCCTCGCCCAAGGGCGGACAGACCGCCGACCTGAAGCTGACCCGCAATGGCGAGAGCTGGCTGCTGAGCTGCAAGCAGGGCCTGAACTACCGCATCGACGCCAGCCATGTCGCCAGCCTGGCCGACGCGGTGCGTTTCGCCGGCGCCTCCGGCGGCATCGTCGCCACCCTCGGTACGATCCAGAAGGACGCCCAGGCCAGCAGTCGCGGCATGGAGCTGATGGACGGACAGGCGGTCTGGGCCCTGGTCGAACCCCTGCTTCCGGCCGGACTGCGCCGCGAGCTGGGCGAATACGCACAACGCCGCAATATCCGCGAACTGGTACTGGCCTGGGTCGTGGCCCTGCTGCTGGGCGGCGCGGTCGCATTTGCGACCTCCAATGGCGCCGACTCCAACAGCGAAGGTGAGGACGCCGGCGTGTCGGCGCCAAGCACGGCTGCGAGTACCGCGACGCCCGCGGCCGGCAAGCAGGATTCCGATGCCCCGACGGCGGCCACCGCCGCCCAGGACGCTCCGGCGGCCCCGGCCGCTGTCGCCGCCTCGGCCCCGCCGGACAGCGGCCTCGACGAGACCCAGCAACGCCGGAAGGTCGTCGAACGGGTCCGCCAGCTCGCCGGCATCAAGCAGGTCTCGTGGTCGACCCGCTCGACCCTGCTGGTCGTGATGGACGGCAGTGTCGCCGACGGCCCGGCGTTCACCGGTTCGATCTGCGCGATCCTGGAGAACTACGAGGCACTGCGGGCATCACGACTGCAACTGCAGCCTCCCGAGGGCAGCGACGCACGGGTGCGCTTCATGCAGTGCCGCAACTACTGAGCGCGCCCCGGACGGACGCCTGAAACGGGCGGCGGCAGGCGCGTTCCCACCCGCCGCCGTCAGCGCGGACAGCCCACGCGGGCGACGCGGCACCCGCGTCGCCCGGGCGGCCCGCTACCAGTGCACGCCGCGCATCAGCGAAGCGAACGCGATCTGCTCGTTGCTCGGTTGCACGCTGCCGGCGCCGTCGCCGCCCTTCGCCGCCGCCGAGTCCGGGAACAGTTCGAAGGCGGTGTTCATCACCACCTCGTAGGCCTTCGGCGCCAGCGCGTTGATCACCGCCGCGAAGATCCCGAGCCGGGTCGCGATCCGGCTCGGACGTTCGATGATGCCCTTCACCACCAGGTCGGCGGCTTCTTCCGGCGTCAGCGTCGGCACGCTGTCGTACATCTTGGTCGGCGCGATCATCGGCGTCTTCACCAGCGGCATGTTGATCGTGGTGAAGGCGATACCCTTGCCCGACAGCTCGCCCTGGGCGCAACGGCTGAAGGCGTCCAGCGCCGCTTTCGAGGCGACGTAGGCGGAGAAGCGCGGCGAGTTCGCCAACACTCCGATCGAGCTGATGTTGATGATGTGGCCCCTGCGCTTCTCGGTCATCTTCGGCATGAAGCCCATGATCAGGCGCAGCGAGCCGAAGTAGTTCAGCTGCATGGTCCGCTCGAAGTCGTGGAAGCGGTCGTAGCTGAGTTCGATCGAGCGCCGGATCGAACGGCCGGCATTGTTGACCAGGATGTCGACGTGGCCGTGCTCGTCCAGCACCTGCCGGACCAGGCGGTCGCAGTCGGCCATGTCGGACAGGTCGGCGGTGTACGCGAACACCTTGCCGCCGGCCGCCTTCATCGCGTCGCGGGCCTTGAACAACTCCTCCTCGCCGCGCGCGACGATGACGGTGACCGCGCCGGCCTCGGCCACCCGTTGCGCCGTGGCCAGGCCGATGCCCGAGGAACCGCCGGTGATCACCACCACCTTGTTGCGCACCTTGCCCTTCAGCGTGCGGTCGATGAACAGGTCCGGATCGAGCTGCCGCTCCCAGTAGTCCCACAGCCGCCACGCGTAGTCCTCCAGGCGCGGCACCGCGATGCCGCTGCCCTTGAGCGCACGCTCGGCGTCGCGGTTGTCGAAGCGGGTCGGATAGGTGACGAATTTCAGCGCCTGCTTGGGGATCCTGAAGTCGCGCAGCAGCATGCCGACGAAGCGCCGCACCGGCGGCAGGCTGCCGACCGCCATCCTCACGCTGCCCGGCACGAAGGCGAACATCCGCGCATCGATGCGCATGGTCATTTCCGGCGCGTGACCGGCACGGGCGAACAGGTTCAGCACCTCGCCGACCCGCTGCGGCTCGGGGTCGGTCAGGTGGAAGCAGTGGCCGTCGAGCTTGGGCTTGTGGGCGATGTGGTCCATCGCATCGGCGACGAAGTCGACCGGCACCATGTTGATGCGGCCGCCCTCCACGCCCAGCGTCGGCACCCACGGCGGCAGCATCTGCCGCATCTTCTTGAGCAGGGTGAAGAAGTAGTACGGGCCGTCGATCTTGTCGATCTCGCCGGTCTTCGAGTGGCCGACGACGATGCCGGGGCGGTAGATCCGCCACTTGACCCGCTTGTCGGCGCGCACCAGCCCCTCCGACTCGTGCTTGGTGCGCAGATAGGGATCGTCCAGGCCCTCGGCCTCATCGAACATGTCCTCGCGGAACACGCCCGGATACAGGCCCGCGGCGGCGATCGAACTGGTGTGGTGGAAACAGCCGGCCTTGATCGCCGCGGCCAGGTCCAGCGCATGCCGGGTGCCCTCGACGTTGGCCTCGCGCTGCGCCTCCGGACTGGCGGTGAGGTCGTAGATCGCGGCCAGGTGGAAGAAGTGCCGGACCTTGCCGGTCAATGCCTTGCGCTGGGCCGCGCTGATCCCGCAGCCGGGCTTGCCCATGTCGCCCTGCACCACGACCACCCGCTTCATGTCCCAGCCCATTCTGCGACCGATCTCGTCGAGCTTCTTGCGCGACTGCCTGCGCACCAGCACGTGGACCGTGCCCTTGCGCTTGAGCAGGTTGCTGACCAGGAACCGGCCGATGAAACCGGTCGCGCCCGTGACGAAGTAATCCATGACTCCTCTCTCCCCCAACCCTCCGGCCGCGCGGATGCGGCCGCCTCGCGACTACGGTGCCAGAGGCCCGCAGGCAGCACAATTCCCTCCCGTATTGACCCCTCCCCCGCTGCGTGATGTGATTCGATCGACTTCCAATGCCGGAACCAGCAGCGATGACGGACCTTCAACGCGACTTCGAACAGGCCTCCAAGGACGTGAAAGACCTGTCCGAACGCCCCGACAACGACACCCTGTTGCGCCTGTACGCGCTGTTCAAGCAGGGCAGCGAAGGCGACGTCAGCGGTCCCAAGCCGGGGTTCTTCGACTTCGTCGGCACCGCCAAGTACGAGGCCTGGGCCAAGCTGGCCGGCACCTCCAAGGAAGACGCGATGCGCAAATACGTCGACCTGGTCGGCAAGCTGCGGGCCTGAGGCCGCCGCCCGAGCGAATGGCCAGGCACACGCGCCAGCGCATCCTCGATGCCAGCCTCGCGATGTTCAACGCGCAGGGCGAGCCGAACGTCACCACCAACCACATCGCCGACGAGCTGGAGATCAGCCCGGGCAACCTGTACTACCACTTCCGCAACAAGGACGACATCATCGAGCAGCTGTTCGCGCGCTTCGAGGAGCGCATGGACCAGGCGCTGGCGATGCCCGAGGGCCGGTTGCCGGGACTGGAGGACATCTGGCTGCAGCTGCACCAGGTGTTCGAGTGCATCTGGGACTTCCGTTTCCTGCACCGCGACCTGGTCGAGATCCTCAGCCGCAACCGCCGCCTGCGGTTGCGCTTCGCGCGGATCCTGCGCCGCGCCGACGAGCGCGCGCACGCGGTGATGCGCGGCCTGTTGCAGGCCGGGGTGATGCGCGCCTCCAGCAGCGAACTGGCGGCGACCGCCACCAACGTGCTGGTGATCGCCACCTTCTGGCTCAACTACGCCGCCGCGCGCGGCGACAAGGACGAGCACGCCGCGATCCGCGACGGCATCGTCCAGGTGATGATGCTGGTGGCGCCGTTCCTGCGCGACGCCGAGCGCCTGCACCTGAACCACCTGACCAGCGCCTACATGACCTGAGCCGCTCCGCCCCGCATTCGCCCCTTTCCCGGCACCCGGCCCCCCGACGACCGGGCTGTCTCGCACCCGTCCAACGCAAGGAAACGCCATGGCCGCCAGCAAGTCCTCCTGGGCCCCCTTTCCCCACGACGCCAAGTCCTTCGCCTACGCCGGCGATACGCTGAAGAAGGCCTGGCCCAAGCTGCACGCCGGCGACCAGGAGCCCTATCCCGACGCCAAACGCGCGGCCGCGCTGATCGCCGCCGCCGGCAAGGCCGCGCCCAAGAAGCTCGACGCCGACGCCCTCGCCGCCGAGCTGCAGGAGGCCTGGCGCGCCTTCCATCGCGGCGACTTCAAACAGGCCTTCGACCTCGGCAACGCGCTCGGCCCGGTCGGCGCCTCGGTCGCGATCAAGGCCCTGGGCATCCACGCGACCTACCTGGTCGAGGACGACGGCGAGCGGCTCAAGCGCTACGAGCAGGCGGCCAAGCTGGCCGAGGCCGCGGTCGCCGCCCTGCCCGACGACGCCAACAGCCACTACCGCCACGCCTTCGCACTGGGCCGCTACAGCCAGGGTCTGAGCATCGCCAAGGCGCTGAAGGCCGGCATCGCCGGCAAGGTCCGCGACGCCCTCGACGCGGCGCTGGAACTGGCCCCCAAGCACGCCGAGGCGCATACCGCGATGGCGCTGTACCACGCCGAGATCATCGGCAAGGTCGGTGCGATGATCGGCGGCCTGACCTACGGCGCCAAGGCTTCCGAGGCCGAGAAGCACATCAAGGCCGCGTTGAAGCTGACCCCGCAATCGCCGATCGCCCACATCGAGTACGGCAACCTGCTGTTGCTGCTGCACGGCGATCGCGAGGAGGACGCTGTCGCCGATGCCTACGAGAAGGCCGCCAAGCTCAAGCCGCTGGACGCGATGGAGGCGCTGGACGCGGCCTGGGCCGCCGACCAGCTCGAATGAACGCCGCGGGCGGCTGAATGCGTCACGGGCTCTTGCCTGTCGTCGCCGCTGCCAGTAAACTGCGCGGCCCACGCCAGACGCCTGACTCGTTCACGGCCCTGAGCACGGGCGGTTAGCTCAGCGGTAGAGCATTGCCTTCACACGGCAAGGGTCGCAGGTTCGATCCCTGCACCGCCCACCAACAGCGAAGGGCCGGCATCATGCCGGCCCTTTTTCTTTGCCTCATCCCCTGCGCCGCCTGCCCGGTCGAGTCCGGCCCAAGGCGCCCACGCCACCGGAGACGCCCATGCCCTCGGCCACGCCCACGCTCTATCACAATCCGCGCTGCTCGAAGTCGCGCGGCGCGCTGGCGCTGCTGAACGAGCGCGGCATGGAGCCACGCATCGTCGCCTACCTGGAGCAGCCGCCGTCGGTCGAGGAACTGCGCACCCTGCTGGCTCGGCTGGGCGTGGATGCGCGCGCATTGCTGCGCAAGGGCGAGGCCGAGTACAAGGACCTGGGTCTGGACGACCCGACGCTGGACGAGGCCGCGCTGATCGCCGCGATGCATGCGCACCCGCGGCTGATCGAACGGCCGATCCTGGTCGTCGGCAAGCGCGCGGTGATCGGACGCCCACCGGAGCGGGTACTGGAACTGCTGGACTGACGCCCCACCCTCCGTTTCGCTCACGCCGCACCTTCGCGTAGGGGGCGGCGTAAGCCGCGATGAGGCTTTATCGGGAAGGCCTCGGTCGCAGCTCACGCAGCTCCTACGGCACAAACGCCCCTGAGTCGTAGGAGCGGCGTGAGCCGCGATGGGAACGCTACTGCGACTTGTCGCGGCGCATCGCCTCGACCTTGGTCGGCGCCGCGAAGGATTCGCTGCTGGCGTCGGCCCAGAAATCGCGGAATACCGCGTGCTCGGGCAGCCGTTCGAGCAGTTCGCCGGGCCTGAGGAAACGGTGCAGCGCGGCCAGCGAGCGCACCTCGATCGGCGACACCCGGCGCAGGATGTGCTCGGGGCCGACCTGGCCCGGATCGCTCAGCCCCGCCGCGCACAGGATGTCGCGCAGCGCCTTCAGCGTGTTCTGCTGGAATCCGGCCACCCGCACCGCCTTGTCGGCGGCGTCGAGATGGCGCCAGCGCGATGGGTCCTGGGTCGCGATGCCGGTCGGGCAACGGTCGGTGTGGCAACTCAACGACTGGATGCAGCCCAGCGCAAACATGAAGCCGCGCGCGGAGTTGCACCAGTCCGCGCCCATCGCCAGGGTCCGGGCCAGGTCGAAGGCGCTGGTGATGCGACCGGCGGCGCCGATCCGCACGCGGTCGCGCAGGTTCAATCCGACCAGGGTGTTGTGCACCAGCATCAGCGCCTCGTGCATGGGCAGGCCGACGTGGTCGATGAACTCCGCCGGCGCCGCGCCGGTGCCACCCTCGGCGCCGTCGACGACGATGAAGTCCGGCAGCACGCCGGTCTCGTGCATCGCCTTGGCGATGCCGAACCACTCCCAGGGATGGCCGACCGCCAGCTTGAAGCCGGTCGGCTTGCCGCCCGACAGCTCGCGCAGGCGCGCGACGAAGGCCAGCAATGACTTCGGCGAATCGAACGCACTGTGGCGGGCCGGCGAAATGCAGTCCTTGCCGACCTCCACACCGCGCGCGGCGGCGATCTCGGCGGTCACCTTGGCGCCGGGCAACATGCCGCCATGGCCGGGCTTGGCCCCCTGCGAGAGCTTGACCTCGATCATCTTGACCTGCGGGTCGCGGGCGTTCTCGACGAAGCGCTCCTCGCTGAAGCTGCCGTCGGGATTGCGGCAACCGAAGTAGCCCGAGCCGATCTCCCAGACCAGGTCGCCGCCATGCTCGCGATGGTAGCTGGAGATCGAGCCCTCGCCGGTATCGTGATAGAACCCGCCCAGCCTGGCGCCGTGGTTGAGCGCACGGATCGCGTTGGCCGACAGCGAACCGAAGCTCATCGCCGAGATGTTGAACACGCTGACCGCATACGGCTGGGCGGTGTTCTGGCCGACCACGACGCGGAAATCGTGCGAACCGTGCGCGATCGGGTTCATCGAGTGGTTGATCCACTCGTAGTCGACCGCGTAGATGTCCTGCAGGCTGCCGAACGGGCGCACATCGCTGACCGACTTGGCGCGCTGGTAGACCAGGGCCCGTTGCTGGCGCGAGAACGGCACCTCGTCGGTGTCGGACTGGATGAAGTACTGGCGCATCTCCGGGCCGATCGACTCCAGCCCGTAGCGGAAGTGGGCCAGGACCGGATAGTTGCGCCGCAACGTGCTGGTCTTCTGCAGCAGGTCCCAACTGCCCAGCGCCGACAGGGCGGCGAACAACAACGCCGCCCAGCCCCAGCCCGGCAGCCAGTACCAGGCGATCAGCGAAGCCACGGTGAGGATCAGGCAGGCGATGTAGACGACGTATCGGGACATGCGGGATCGGAGGCTCCGTGTCGGGATGGCGGTGTCGGTGAGGCTGTCAGGCGCAGGTGCGGCGTGAGCCGCGATGAGGCTTTCGCGGGAAGGCCCGATCGCGGCTTACGCCGCTCCTACACGACCCCGGCAGGATAGCGGTTGCCGCC
>NZ_VICD02000001.1 GCF_006546735.2 Marilutibacter maris
CACCGTGGTCCGCCGCGCCGAGCGCGAGGCGGTGGCGCTGGCGCGCGTCGAGGACGTCCGTCCCGAGGCGATCCGCTACCTCAACCGGCTGTCCGACCTGCTGTTCGTGCTGGCGCGGGTGCTGGCCCGCGCCGATGGCCACGGCGAGGTGCTGTGGAAGCACGAGCGGCGCCGGGTCTGAGGATCGGCATGGCGACCGCCGGCGGCCTCAAGCGCGAACTCAACCCGATGCCCGCCGAAGTGCTCGCGGCGCTGCGGGAGAGGGGCCTGCTCGACGCCCATCGCGCACGCCCCGCCTGCCAGCGCAACGACTATCTCGGCTGGATCGCCCGCACCCGGCGCGAGGACACCCGCAGCAGGCGCCTGCAACAGATGCTCGACGAACTGCGCCGCGGCGACGCGTACATGAACATGGCCTGGCGCCCACGCGCCCCGCGCTGAGCCGATGCGCCTGTACACCCACCCCGCCTGCCTCCGCCACGATCCCGGCGCCAGCCATGCCGAACGGCCGTCCCGGCTGAGCGCGGTGACCGACGCGCTGCGCGGGGCGTTCCCGCAACTGCCCTGGGAAGAGGCGCCGCGCGCCAGCCGCGGCCAGCTGCTGCGGGTCCACGACGACGCCCTGCTGGCCCTGGTGCTCGACACCCCGGTGACCGAACCGACCCCGCTCGACCCCGACACCCTGCTCGGACCCGACTCGGCCGAAGCGGCCCTGCATGCCGCGGGCGCGGGCATCGCCGCGATCGACGCGGTGATGGGCGGGTCGACCCGGCGCGCCTTCTGCGCGATACGTCCGCCCGGCCACCACGCCACCGGCTCGGTCGCGATGGGCTTCTGCCTGTTCAACAACATCGCCGTGGCCGCCGCGCACGCCTGCGAACGCCACGGTCTGGCACGGGTCGCGGTGGTCGATTTCGATGTCCATCACGGCAACGGCACCCAGGCGATCTTCGAAAGCGACCCACGGGTGATGTACCTGAGCTCGCACCAGATGCCGCTCTACCCCGATACCGGCCACGTCCACGAGCGCGGCCTGGGCAACGTCCTCAATGCCCCGCTGCAGCCCGGCAGCGGCGGCGAGGCCTTTCGCAACGCCTGGCGCGAACGCCTGCTGCCGGCACTGGCCGGCTTCCGGCCGCAACTGGTGCTGGTGTCGGCCGGCTTCGACGGCCACCGTCTCGACCCGCTGGCGCAGCTGGAGCTGGAGGCCGACGACTTCGCCTGGCTGACCGCCGAGCTGGGCGCGGTCGCCGACCGTCACGCCGACGGCAGGATCGTGTCGATGCTGGAGGGCGGCTACGATCTGGACGCGCTGCGCGAGTGCAGCGTCGCCCATGTCCGCGCGTTAATCGGCCATGGCGGCTGATCCGCGAACCTGAACAAAGGCATCGACGCCGAGGCGACCAAAATGAACACGAACCGCCCCCGGACCGCTCCCGCGTTGCCGCCGGCATCGCCGATGCGGCAAGCTAGCGACCGCTTTCGTCTCTGAATATGGAAGGCCGCGTGCGCAAGACCCTCCAGCTGCTCCCGCTTTCGTTGTGCATCGCCCTCGCCCTGCCGGCGATGGCGGCCGAGGAACAGGAAGACTGGAGCCTGTGTCCGGTCGGCGACGCCGTGCCGCCGTTCGAGGATGCGCCCGCGACCGACGCGACCGCGGCCGACCGGCCGAACGCGCCGACCGACATCGAGGGCGGCAGCCTGTCGCGCGAGAGCGATGGCGAGAACATCGTCGTCCAGGACAACGTCCGACTCAGCCGCGGCGACCAGTTCCTGCACACCGACGTGCTCAGCTACAACGAAGAGAGCGGCCAGTACGTCGCCGAAGGCGGGGTGCGCTACCAGGACTCGGGGATGCGGATCCTCGCCGAGCGCGCCGAGGGCGACCAGAACGCCGACCGCCACAGCATCCAGGACCTGCAGTACCAGCTGACCGAACGACGCGGCAACGGCGGCGCCGAGCGGATCGACCTGCACGGCGCGCAGGGCTCGCTGGTCGGCTCGACCTACACCACCTGCGATCCCGACGACCAGCAATGGCAGCTGAAGGCCCAGCGCATCGACATCGACACCGAGGAAGGCATGGCGGTGGCGCGCAATGCGGTGGTGAAGATCCGCGACGTGCCGATCCTGTACGTCCCGTGGTTCATGTTCCCGATCGACGACCGCCGCCGCACCGGCCTGCTGTACCCGTCGATCTCGATGTCCGGGCGCAACGGGCTTGACTGGAAGCAGCCGATCTATCTCAACCTCGCGCCCAACTACGACGCCACCCTGACGCCGCGGATCATGTCCGAGCGCGGCGCGATGCTCGGCACCGAGTTCCGCTGGCTGTACCCGGGCGGCCGCGGCGAGTTCTATGGCGAATGGATGCCGCACGACAAGCTGCCCGGCAACGAGCCGGACCGCTACCTGCGCGACGACAACGGCAATCCGATCGCCGGCGCGACCCTGCCCGAGGACGACCGCGGCCTGTTCCGACTGAAGGCGCGGCACAACCTCGGCGACGGCTGGTTCGGCGGCCGCTGGCAGGCCAGCGCCAACCTCGGCTGGGTCAGCGACCCCCACTATCTGGACGACTTCAGCAACAGCCTGTTCGGCCGCTCGTCCTACCAGATGACCAGCACCGTCGGCCTGTACGGTCGCGGCCGCTACTGGGATGCCGGGCTGATGGCCGATCACCAGCAGCTGACCGACTACACCGTTCCGGAGCGCAATCTGCGCTACGACCGCCTGCCGCGCGCCTACCTCAACTGGTCGCAGCCGTTCGGCAACTGGTTCGAGGCCGGGCTGTCCGCCGAGGCGGTGCAGTTCCGCCACGATGTACGCGACGAAGGCAGCCGCCTGGACTTCAAGCCCTACATCAGCATGCCGCTGGAGGGCGCCAGCTGGTTCCTGCGCCCGACCCTGGCCTGGCGCTACACCTCGTATGGCCTCGACAGCGATCTGGCCGACAGCATCGCGACCGATCGCGCAACCGACTTCGCCAACGACAACGGGGTGCCGGTGACTCCGGACCTGATCGCGCGATTCCGCAACGACTCCCCGAGTCGCAGCCTGCCGATCGCCTCGCTCGATGCCGGGGTCTACTTCGACCGCAGCACCACGATCCGCGGCGAGCGCTACCTGCACACGCTGGAACCGCGGATCTACTACCTCAACGCGCCCTACCGCGACCAGTCCGACCTGCCCCGGTTCGACACCACCGCGATGACCTACAGCTGGGGCCAGTTGTTCCGCGACAACCGCTACACCGGCGCCGACCGCCAGACCGACGCCAACCAGCTGACCACCGCGCTGACCACCCGCCTGATCAGCGAGGACGACGGCCGCGAGCGGCTGTCGGCCAGCATCGGCCAGATCCAGTACTTCGACGATGTCCGCACCACCCTCGGCGGCGAGCGCCCGATCGAACAGGGCAAGTCGGCCTGGATCGCGGACGTCAGCGTCTCGCCCAGCGACCGCTGGAACATCAACGTCGGCTACCAGTGGGACCCGAAGTTCCGCGGCGAGGATCTGGCCAGCCTGCGCCTGCGCTACCTGATCGGCGAGGCCGGGGTGGTCAACCTCGGCTACCGCTACCGACGCAACCCGACCACCCGCGAGGACCTGCTGGAGCAGGTCGACTTCTCGTTCCTGTATCCGATCGACCAGAACTGGAGCGTGGTCGGCCGCTACTACTACTCGCTGCTCGACGACAAACTGCTGGAGTCGATCGCCGGCGTGCAGTGGGAAAGCTGCTGCCTGGCGGTGCGCCTGGTCGCCCGCCGCTACGTCCGCAACCGCGACGGCGACCTCGACGATTCGCTGCGCCTTGAGTTCGAGCTCAAGGGCCTGGGCTCGGCCGGCCAGAAAACCGAGCGCGAACTGCGCCGTGCTATTCTCGGCTACGACCGAGACGACCTGTACCTGGTCCCTCCGTCCCTCATCACCGACGACAACGTCGACTCCTCGCCCGATCCGATCCTATGAAGAAATACCTTGCCTGTGCCCTTGCCGCGGCCATGTTCACCTCGTCCGTCCAGGCCCAGCAGACACCCCAGGCGCCGATACAGGGACAGACGATCGACGGCATCGCCGCCATCGTCGACGAGGACGTGATCCTGCGCAGCGAGCTCGAGCGCGCGATCGCCAACATCCTCGCCCAGTACGGCGGCCGCGAAGGCCAGTTGCCGCCGCGCGAGGTGCTGGAACGGCAGGTGCTCGAGCGCCTGGTCCTGGTCAAGCTCCAGGTCGCGCGCGCCGAGGGCACCGGAGTCCGGGCCAACAACCAGGAAGTCGACGCCGCCATCGCCAACATCGCCGGCCAGAACGGCATCAGCATCGATCAGCTGAGTCAGCAGCTGGCCCGCGACGGCACCTCCTACGAGGAGTTCCGGCAATCGGTCCGCGAAGAACTGATGATCCAGAAGCTGCGCCAGCGTTACGCGCAGTCGCGGGTTTCGGTCAGCGACGCCGAGATCGAGGCGGCGATGGAGGCCCAGCAGTCCGGCGGCGCCCAGTACCACCTCGCCCACATCCTGGTCGCCCTGCCCGACGGCGCGACCCCCGAACAGATCGAGACCGCGCAACGCAAGATCGAGGGCATCAAGGCCCTGCTCGACCGTGGCGAGATGGACTTCGCCGCCGCCGCGGTGCGCTATTCCGACAGCCCCAACGCGCTGGAAGGCGGCGATCTGGGATGGCGCAGCCTGGACGAGATCCCGAACGCGTTCATGCAGATGGTCCGCGACATGTCGCCGGGCGCGGTCAGCCAGCCGCTGCGCGGCCCCAGCGGATTCCAGTTGCTGCAGATGGTCGAAACCCGCGACGCCAGCGCGGTTCCGGACCAGATGGTCACCCAGTACAAGGCGCGCCACATCCTGATCCGCGTCGACGAGAACAACAGCGACGCCGAGGCCAAGGCCGAGATCGACACCCTCGCCGCGCGCCTGGCCGGCGGCGCCGACTTCGACACCCTCGCCCGCGAGCAGTCGCAGGATCTCAACAGCAAGGCCCGCGGCGGCGATCTGGGCTGGTTCAGCGCCGACGCCTTCGGCCTCGAATTCGGCGGCCAGGTCACCCGTCTCGCCGACGGCCAGGTATCGGCACCGTTCCGCACCTCTACCGGCTGGCATATCGTCGAGCGCACCGGCAGCCGCCAGACCAACGTCACCGACCAGAACCGCCGCAACCAGGTCGCCGAGACCATCGGCCGGCGCAAGCTGGAAGACGAGTGGAACCGCTTCCTGCGCGAATTGCGCGGCGAGGCCTTCGTCGACCTGAGGGTCGGCCCGCAGACGGCCGACGCCGCCAGCGGCGGCTGACATGGCCCTGCCCCGGCTCGCGCTGGTGCCGGGCGAGCCGGCCGGCGTCGGGCCG
>NZ_VICD02000091.1 GCF_006546735.2 Marilutibacter maris
CGTCCGCCGACCAGCCGCAGGCCGCGACCGCACCGACGACCGCGGCCGATGCCGGTTCCAACCCGGACGAGACCGGCGAAGGCGGCAGCCGTCGTCGCCGTGGCCGCCGCGGTGGCCGTCGTCGCCGTCGCAGCGGCGGCGCAACCGAGGGCGGCAGCGAGAACGCAGCCTCCGGCGCTGGCGAGGGCGATGTCGCCGATGCCGTCGCCGACAAGGCTGCGAGCGACGCAGTCAGCACCAACGAGGCAGCCGAGGCGGCGAACGCCGGTGACAACAACGCCCGTCCGAAGGCTGCGACCGGCGATGCGCCGCCGCGCGAATCGGCGGCGGCGGTGACCGCAGCGGCGGTCGCTGTCAGCGTCGCTGACGATGCGTCGGACGAGGCCGGCGAGGATGCCGGTGTCAAGGCGGTCAGCCGCGCCCAGCCCGAGTTCGACTTCGACGACATCGAGCTGCCGGCGGCGCCTCAGGCGGAGACCCCGGCGCCTGCGACCGCCGTCGCCGATGCGGCGCCGGCGCAACAGCCCGAGCCGACCACGGCCGAGCTGGCCGCAAAGGCGGAACCGGTCGTCGCCAAGGCAGCCGTCTCCGAGCCTGTCGTCGCCAAGCCTGCTGTCGCCAAGCCTGTTGTCGCCGACACGTCCCTGACCGATGGGGGCAACGACGCTACGCCGTCGGCCGACGCCGCCGAACCGGAGGTCGCCGCCGATGTCGGCAGCGAAGCGAACCCGAGCGATGCCGCGACCGGCAGCGACGGCACCGTCGTGGCGAACGCCGAAGCGTCCGCGCCTGAAGCCGGGCACGATGAAGTCTCCAGCGAAGTCGCAGCGGACGCCTCCGAGCCCGTAGCCCCGGCCCCGGCCGAGACGGGCGACGTCGCCGAAGCGGCCGCGGCGGCGGATGCCGGGACGATGGAAGCCGCCCCGGCTCCGGTGGCCGAGGCCGCGACCCGCCAGGTCAGCCTGTTCGACCTCGACGGCGCCGACGCCAGCGCCGATGCGGCACCGGCCGACAGCACCGCTGCCGACGACCAAGCGGTCGCGGAGGACGAGGCCGTGGCGCCTGCCGCCGAAGCCCCGGCACCTGACGCCAAGTCCGCGGAATCTGCCTCCGAGCAGCAGGCCTCCGAGCAGGCCTCCGAGCAGGCCCCCGAGCCGGCCTCCAACGATGCCAGCGGCGAGGATGCCGGCGACGACGACCTGGCCAACGCAGCAGGCAAGCGCCACGCCTGATCGCGCCGGTCGCGCGACCGGCACACATGCATCCACGGACGGATGCGCCCGCACGGGCTGCCCACACCTGGTGTCGGCAGCCCGTTGCGTTACAGGGGGGGCAGCGGTGCCGGAGGCGCGATGCTTTCAGCGCCGCGGCGTCCGCTCACAGCGCCAGCGTGGGGTCGGCCAGGCCGTACTGACGGGCCAGGCGCGCGAGACCGACGGTGTCTTCCACCCCGAGCTTCACGAACATGTTGGCCTTGTGGGTGTAGATCGTCTTCGGGCTCAGGTTCAGACGCTTCGCGATCGCGTCTTGGCGCATGCCCTGGATCAGCAGCATCGCCACTTCCAGCTCGCGCCGACTCAGGCCGTCGAATGGCGACGCCTTGTCGCCCATCGTTTCCAGCGCCAGGTGCTGGGCGACATTGCCGGCCAGGTAGCGCTTGCCGCGCGAGACCTCGCGTATCGCCCGCAGCAGTTCGGCGGCGTCGCCGCCCTTGCCGACGTAGCCGCAAGCGCCGGTCTCCAGCAGCCGCCGCGGCATCGGACCGTCCTCCAGCACCGACACGATGATCACCCGGGGATGGTCCATGGCGACGATCTGCTCGGTCAGCCGCAGGCCGCCGACACCGGGCATGTGCAGATCGCACAGCACCACGTCGGGTTGCAGGCGGCGGATCTCCGGCAACGCCTGTTCGCCGTTGGCGGCCTCGCCGACGACCTCGATGTCGAGTTCGGCGGACAGCAGCATGCGCAGGCCGGTCCGCACCAGCGCATGGTCATCGACGAGGAATACCCGGATTGTCATCCCTGCCCTTTGTGGCACCTGCCCCGGTTGGCGACCGAGAGGCTACGTGCAGGCTGCCGCTGTCGCAAGCCGTGACCAGGCTTCACCGCCGGGGTCGTGCGCCTTCCGTGACCTGCGGCCCATGAGCGCGGCCACGGCGCTGCGGCAAACTCCGGTAGAGACAACACATACGGACTGCGGATGCGCCTTCGCCATACTTCCATCATCGTCGCCAGCCTGGCCCTGGCCCTGTCCGCATGCGCGGGGTTGCCACGGTCGCAGCCGTCCCCGCCCACGCGGCCGGTGTCGCCGGCCGCGGGCGACTGGCGCGACGACGTCGTCGCAATCACCGCCGGTGGCGACAATGCCGGGCGCGGCGAGGCGATCGTCGCCCTGCTCGACGGCTTGCGGATCCCGTCGCGGGCGCAGGCGTTCGAGATCGACGAGCAACGCGGCCGCAACCTGCTGGCCGCGGTCAGCGGCGCCGACGATGCGCCGTTGCTGTTGCTGGGCGCGCACTACGACAAGGTCGATGTCGGCGAAGGCGTCACCGACAATGCGTCCGGAAGCGCAGTCGTGCTCGCGCTGGCCGAGCGTTTCCGCGAGCGCCCGCTCGCCCATCATCGCGTCGCGGTCGCGTTCTGGGACCTTGAGGAGCGCGGTCTGCTCGGCTCGCGCGCCTACATCGAACAGGACAACGAACGCCCCGCGCTGTACGTGAACTTCGACGTATTCGGCTGGGGGGATACCTTGTGGATGATGGCCCCCGACCCGTCTGCGCGGATCACCACCGCCACCCGCGCCGCCGCCGACGCGGCACGACTGGCATTCGTGCCAGGCGAGCAATACCCGCCGACCGACCACCGGGCCTTCCTCGCGGCCGAGTGGCCGGCGGTGTCCTACTCGATGGTCGGCAATGAGGAGATCGACGGCATCCTGATGATGTACCAGGGACGCAAGCCGAAGCGGACCCCGAAGGTGATGAAGGTGATCCACAGCGACGGCGATACCCTGGCCGCGCTCGATGCCGACGGGGTCGTGCGCGGCATCGACGTGGTCGAGGCGGCACTGCGGCGCTGGGACGCCGAGGCCGCGCCCGCCGCCGTCGGCGCGCACTGAGCCTCAGTCCCGAGGCGCGTCCCGCGACAGCGGCAGCGCCGCGAGCATGGCCGCGATCGCGGTCGCGACCAGCAGGACGAATCCCCAGCGGTAGGCCTGGGCACCGCAGTCCCGCGCATCGCCGCATTCCAGCAGGGCCACCACCGCTACCGCGCCGACGGCCCCGCCCAGGCGCTGGGCGATATTGACCAGGGTGGCGGCGTCGCCGCTGCGGTCGCGCCCGGCGCCGGCATAG
>NZ_VICD02000092.1 GCF_006546735.2 Marilutibacter maris
CCAAGCCGGCGGCCCCGGCCGCCGCCACGGTGGGTTTCGCGGTGCAACTGGGCGCCTTCAGCCATGCCGAGGAGGCCGGCAAGCTGCGCGACCGCGCCCGCGCGGCGGGCTTCACCGCCTTCATCGAACAGATCAGGACCGACAAGGGTGTGCTCAACCGAGTACGGGTCGGTCCAGTGGCCAGCCGCGCCGAGGCCGAGCAGCTGAAGGCGCAGGTCGCCGCCAGGCTCGGGATCGCCGGGATCGTGCGGCCACATCCGTGAAAAGGAGCTTTCCGATGGCAACGACGACAGGGGCCGGGTCATGACGGCGATCGACTGGGTATTGATCGCGATCGTGGTGGTGTCGGCCCTGCTGGGCCTGATGCGGGGCTTCGTCGGCGTGGTGCTGTCGTTGATTTCCTGGGTGCTCGCCGGCGCGGTGGCATACGGTTTCGGCGACGACGCGGCGATGATGTTGTCGGATACCGCGAGCCCGGGCATGGGCTACGTGGTCGGCGGCTACGCATTGTGTTTCGCCACCGTGCTGGTGTCGGTGAAGTTGCTGAGCTGGTTCGTCCGGCGGGTGCTGGAGTCGGTCGGCCTGTCGGGGATGGATCGCGGGCTGGGCTTCGCGTTCGGTCTGGTGCGCGGCATGTTGTTCGCCTGCGCGCTGGTGCTGCTGATGGGGTTCACCTCGCTGCCGGGCGATACCCAGTGGCGGCGCTCGCAGACCATTCCGATGTTCGAGCCGGGCGCGCGCTGGCTGCGCGACCTGTTGCCGGCGGCGATCGCCGGCCAGGTCAGCTTCAACGGCCCCGGTCCGTTGTCCGGAGAAAACCTGCGGCAGCACAGCCAGGTGCTGGCGCCGATGACCGGTGGCGGCGACATGCTCGGCGGCCAGGACCCGAACGAATTGCTTCGTTCGCTCAGCGAGCAGATGGCCGGCAGTGGCGCCGGACGGCCGGCCGGACCATCCGGCGGACAGCCGATGCAATTGCCGCTGCCGGAGATCGACGGACTCGAGGATCTGCAGGGACTGATCCCGGCGCAGCTCGGCCGGACGCCGAAGAAGGAAGCCGCGACGCCTGGCGTGGATCCGGCCAACGTCGACGCCGCCAGCGGCGGCCAGACCTATGATCCGGCCGCGGTCGACGGCCCTTCCTCGCGGCCGTCGCCATCCAGGTAATCCAGCGGTCGCGGCGGATGCCGGGGCCACAGCAAGTCATTCACTCCCCAGCAGGACACACGCGCCATGTGCGGCATTATCGGTATCGTCGGCCAGAACGACGTCGCGGCACAGTTGTACGACGGACTTACGGTGCTCCAGCACCGCGGCCAGGATGCGGCCGGCATTGCGACCGCGGAGGGCACGCGTCTGCGCGTGCACAAGGGCAACGGTCTGGTCCGCGACGTGTTCGACCAGGTCTCGATGCAACTGCTGCGCGGCAACATCGGTATCGGCCACTGCCGTTATCCGACCGCCGGCAGCGAGGGCTCGGACGAGGCGCAGCCGTTCTACGTGAACTCGCCGTTCGGCATCGTGCTCGCCCACAACGGCAACCTGGTCAACACCGAGGCGCTGCGCGGCGAGGTGTTCGCCCAGGACCGCCGCAACGTCAACACCGAGTCCGACTCGGAGGTGTTGCTTAACGTCTTCGCCCATGAGCTGGACACCCAGAAGGCGCTGAGTCCGGCGGCGGTGTTCAAGGCGATCGAGGGCGTGCACCGGCGCTGCGTCGGCGGCTACGCGGTGGTCGCCGCGGTGCTGGGCCTGGGCCTGGTCGCGTTCCGCGATCCCCATGGCATCCGTCCGCTGGTGCTGGGCAAGCGGCACAAGGACGGCCGCGACGAGTACGCGGTGGCCAGCGAATCGGTCGCGCTCGACCTGACCGGCTTCGAGCGCGTGCGCGATGTGCGTCCGGGCGAGGGCGTGGTCGTCACCGAGGACGGCCAGTTGTTCGTCCAGCCCTGCTCGGAGCAGGTGCCGCACACGCCGTGCATGTTCGAGTACGTCTACTTCGCGCGCCCGGATTCGATGATGGACGACGTCTCCGTGCACAAGGCGCGCATGCGCATGGGCCAGACCCTCGGCGAGAAGATCCTGCGGCTGCGACCGGACCACGACATCGACACGGTCATTCCGATCCCCGATTCCTCGCGCGACGCCGCGCTCGAGGTCGCCAACGTGCTGGGGGTGAAGTACCGCGAGGGCTTCATCAAGAACCGCTACGTCGGCCGCACCTTCATCATGCCGGGCCAGAGCGAGCGCGCGAAATCGGTGCGCCGCAAGCTCAACCCGATCCCGTTGGAGTTCCGCAACCGTGTGGTGCTGCTGGTCGACGATTCGATCGTGCGCGGCACCACCAGCCAGCAGATCGTGCAGATGGCCCGCGAGGCTGGCGCGCGCAAGGTCTACCTCGCCTCGGCGGCGCCGCCGGTGCGGCATCCGAACATCTACGGCATCGACATGCCGACCCGCGAGGAACTGATCGCCTACGACCGCGACGAAAAGGAAATCGAGGCGATCCTGGGCTGCGACTGGCTGATCTACCAGGACCTGAGCGATCTGGAGCAGGCGGTGTCGGGACCCAAGCAGCGGATCGCGCGCTTCGACTCCTCCTGCTTCAACGGCGAGTACGTCACCGGCACCGCCGACGACTACTTCGAGCGGATCAAGCACCTGCGCTCGGACGATGCCAAGGCCCAGCGTCGCGCGTCCTGATGACGCCGGCGCATGGCGCGTATCCGTCGGTCGCGGATTTTCACGCAATGACGATCACGCCACGATGATCACGCAACGATGACCTCGCCGGCATGACGTCGCTGTTCGACGCCGCGCGCGCCTGCCTGGATGCCGGCGCGCCGGACGA
>NZ_VICD02000093.1 GCF_006546735.2 Marilutibacter maris
AGCCAGAGCGCGGTGGTCAACAACGACGGCACCCTCGCCTCGGTCACCGATGCCAATGGCAACAAGACCTGCTACGCCTACGATGCGATGGGTCGCCTGAGCCAGGTGACGCACACCTCGGAGAGCGCGTCGGGCGTCTGCGATACATCGGCGTGGGCGCCGACGACCCAGGCCTTCGAGCAGATCGATGTGAGCGAGGGCGGAATCCCCGCCGGGCACTGGCGCCAGATCGTCAAGACGGGCAGCGGCCAGAAGACCACGTACTACGACGGGCTGTGGCGGCCATTGCTGGTGCAGGAACACCATCTGGGCGATTACGACGCGACCAAGCGCTTCACCCGCTTCGCCTACGACCATGACGGTCGAACCGTGTTCGCCTCGTATCCCAGCACGCTCTACAACACCGCAGTCGGCACCTACACGGAATACGACGTGCTGGGGCGTCCGGTGCGGGTCGAGCAGGACTCGGAGCTGGGGGCGCCGCTGGTCACTGCCACCTGGTACGGCAACAATGGCGATGGCGACTATGCTCGGGTTACCAATCCGCGTGGCGAGATCACCCGGACCTGGCATCAGAACTTCGATCAGCCCGGCATGGACACTCCGGTGGCGATCCGGCATCCGGAGAGCGCCAATACCCATATCGTGCGCGACGACTTCGGCAAGCCGACCCGGATCCGTCGCAGCAACAGTGCCAGCCTGACCGGCGGCACTGTCGCCATCGACCGCGAGTACTTCTACAACGCCGAGCAACAGTTGTGTCGGGTGAAGGAGCCGGAGACCGGCGACACCTTCATGGGCTACGACGCGGCCGGCAACCTGGCCTGGTCGGCGGCGGGTTACCGCTCGGCCGCGGCGGCATGCGTGGATGCCAGCGCCGTGGCGGCGCGCCGGGCCGACCGCGGCTACGACCTGCGCAACCGGATCGTGTCGCTGAGCTTCCCCGACGGCCGTGGCAACACCACCCACACCTACACCGCGGACGGCCTGCCGGAGACCATCACCGTCAACAACGACGGCGGCACCGGCAAGATCGTCACCACCAGCTACGCCTACAACAAGCGCCGCCTGCCGGTGCAGGAGCGGATGCAGTGGGGTAGCGTCGATTGGACCCTGGGCTACAACTACAACGCCAACGGCCATCTGGCCAGCCAGGTGTTCCCGGACGGCACCAGCGTCGACTACGCACCCAATGCACTGGGCCAGCCGACCCAGGCCGGCAGCTATGCCAGCAATGTCAGCTACTTCCCCAACGGCGCGATCAAGCAGTTCACCTACGGCAACGGCATCGTTCACACCCTGACCCAGAACGCGCGGGGCCTGCCGGACACCAGTACCGATGCCTATGGCGGCACCGCGTTCCTGGCTGACAGCTACGACTACGACGCCAACGGCAATGTTGCCGCGATCACCGACGGCGCGACCGGCACCGGCCAGCGCGGCAATCGCGACATGGTCTACGACGGGCTGGACCGCCTGACCGGCACGACCTCGCCGATGTTCGGCACCGCGACCTACGCCTATGACGTGCTGGACAACCTGACCCGGGCCAAGCTCAGTGCCGGCGCGGGCGCGCGCGATCATCATTACTGCTACGACAGCGACTGGCAGCTGACCAACATCAAGACCGGCAGTTGCAGCGGCGCGACGGTGGTTGGGCTGGACTACGACGCGCAGGGCAACCTGTCCAACAAGAGCGGCGCCAGTTTCGACTTCGACTACGGCAACCGCCTGCGCAGCGCCAGCGGCAATGGCGTGACCGCCAGCGGCTATGTCTACGACGGCCTGGGCCGACGGGTGCGTGATTCCAGCAGTGGCAGCAGATACAGCCTGTACAGCCAGTCGGGGCAGTTGGCCTATGTGAGCGACCTCCGCAAGCGTGTGCGACAGGTGTACGTCTACCTGGGCGGCAGTCTGGTGGCGGTGCGCGACAGGGACATCGATACCGGTGCGCTATCGGTCAAATACCAGCACACCGACGCGCTGGGCAGCCCGGT
>NZ_VICD02000008.1 GCF_006546735.2 Marilutibacter maris
GCCGGCGCCGTGGCGGGGCCTGGCCGGCGCCGGCCGTCTCGCCGCCCGCCACTCATGGGGATGTCCTCATCGGGCGGCCTTGATCGGATGGATCCCGTCTGGCGACCCGGATTCGCAGTGCTAGCATGTCGCCATTCTCGCGCATTGCCCCCCATTTCCCGATATCCCCCCATATCCCTGATCGATGGTCAGTTTTTTCCGCCGCAAGAAATCCGAAAAGCCCACCGACGCCGAATCCGAACGCCGCATCGCCGAACTGGCCGCCGCGTTTCCGGATGCGCCGCCGTCGCCCGCGTCCGAGCCTGGGCCCGAACCAGAGCCGCAGCCACCGGCAGCGGCCGCCGATGAGGCGCCGGAGCGCGAACCGGAGCGGGAGCCCGGGCAGGCCGCCAGCGGGGACGCCGACGCCGCGCCCGAGCCGGTACCGGCCGAGATCATCGCCGCGGCGATGGACGCGGGCGACAGCAGCGAGGCCGACGACGCGCCCGGACCTACGGACCCGGAGCCGACACCCACGCCGACCCAGCCCGAGGCCGAACCCGTAGCCGCTGACAAGCCGGCCAAGGCCAGCTGGCGCGAGCGCCTGCGCGGCAGTGCGTTCGCGCGCAGCCTCGGCGGCCTGTTCTCGCGCAACCCGCGCCTGGACGACGACCTGCTCGACGAGATCGAGACCGCGCTGATCACCGCCGACGTCGGCGTGACCGCGACCACCGAGCTGGTCGAGGACTTGCGCAAGCGGATGAAGGCGCGCGAGTTCGCCGACGCCGGCGCCCTGCTCACCGCGCTGCGCGGCGACCTGACCGAGCTGCTGCGACCGGTCGCGATGCCGCTGCGGATCGACCGCGACGCCAAGCCCTTCGTGCTGCTGACCGTCGGCGTCAACGGCGTCGGCAAGACCACCACGATCGGCAAGCTGGCGCGCCGCTTCAAGGACGAGGGTCGCCCCTTGATGCTGGCCGCCGGCGACACCTTCCGCGCCGCCGCGGTCGCCCAGTTGCAGACCTGGGGCGAGCGCAACGGGGTGCCGGTGATCGCCCAGGGCCAGAATGCCGACGCCGCCTCGGTCGCGTTCGACGCGCTGCAGGCGGCCAAGGCGCGCGGTACCGAAGTGCTGATCGCCGACACCGCCGGCCGCCTGCACACCCAGCAGGGATTGATGGCCGAGCTGGGCAAGATCAAGCGGGTCCTGGCCAAGCTCGATGCGGCCGCGCCGCACGAGGTGCTGATGGTGATCGACGGCACCACCGGCCAGAACGCGCTGAGCCAGCTGCGCCAGTTCCATGCCGCGGTCGGGGTCACCGGCTTGGTGGTGACCAAGCTCGACGGCACCGCCAAGGGCGGCGTGCTGTTCGCGCTGGCGCGCGAATTCGGCATCCCGATCCGCTACGTCGGCATCGGCGAGCGCCCCGAGGACCTGCGCGTGTTCGACGCCGGCGCCTTCGTCGACGCACTGTTGCCGGAGTCGCTCGGCACCGCTTCCGGCGACTGACCCGCGACGATGGCGGCGAGCCGCAAGCGACGCGCGCTGCTGGCCGTACTCGCGCTGGCGGCGCTGCTTGCGTTGCTGCTGGCCTGGCTGAGCCGGCCGCAGCAACTGGCGGGCCTGATCCTCGACCGCGCCGGCGCCGCGCTGGGGCTGGAAATCAGCGCCTCCGGCCCCGCCGAGTACCGCCTGCGCGGCACCCCGCAACTGGTGCTGCGCAAGCTCAGCGTGCGCGAGCCCGGCGCCGCCACCGCCCTGCTGGAAGCCGATCGCCTGCTGCTGGCGCTGCCGTGGTCGACGATCCGGAGCAATGGCCAGGACCTGACCGTGCAGCGGGTCGAGCTGGATGCGCCGCGGCTGGATCTGGCGGCACTGCAACGTTGGATGGCGGGCCGGCCGCCATCGTCGCAGACATCGCGACTGCCGCTGCTGACCGACGGCATCGGCATCGTAGACGGCCATGTCGCCGGCGACGGTTGGGAAATCCGCGACATCTCGCTGTCGGCCGCCCGCTTCGATCCGCGGCGACCGCTGGCCGCACGACTGCGCGGGCGCTACGTCGATGCGCCACTGGAGGCCGGCTTCGACCTGCGGGTCGCCCTGGACGAAGCGCAGGCGCTGCTGGAACAACGCGCGACCACGGTCGCCGCCGACGGCGGGGTCGAGATCCGCTCCGGCGCGACCGCGCTGCCGGCGACGCTGAGCCTGTCCGGGCCACTGCGCATGGACGAGGACGGCATCGCGGTCGAACCGCTGCGCCTGGGCGCATCGGCCCGCTACCGCAACGGCGACACCGACCTGCCGCTGCGGATCGGCGTCCACGGGCCGCTGCGCCATGCCGGACAGCGGCTGTCGCTGGACGCGGCGGGCCTGATCGTGCGCGGCGAAGGCGATGACAGCCCGATCCCGCCGCTGCGCGCCCGCGGCCGTCTGACGCTCGATGGCGCACGCACACCGGCCCTGCTGCAGATCGCCGTGGGCGGCGAGATCGCCCGCTGGCCGCAGGCATGGCCGACGCTGCCGCCGCCGCTGGGCCAGTCCGACTCGCCGCTGCCGTTCTCGCTGGCCTACGCGGGCGCGACCGACGGCGGCGATCCGCTGCGGCTGCGACTGGCCCGCGACGCCACCCGCTTCGATGCGCGGCTGCGGCTGCCGGCGCTGCTGGACTGGTTCGACACCCTGGCCGACGGCAATCCATTGCCGCCGCTACAGGGGCGGCTGAGCACGCCGCGGGTCGAGGTCAGCGGCGCGACCCTGCACGGGGTCGAGATCGAATTCGAGGAGGATGCCGAGCAGTGAGCCGTCGCCCCAGTACGACCGAGGACGCGTCAAGCGCCACCGGCGAGGACGGCTTCGCCTCCCGCCTGCTGGCCTGGTTCGACGACCACGGCCGCCACGACCTGCCGTGGCAGCATCCGCGCACGCCGTACCGGGTGTGGCTGTCGGAAATCATGCTGCAGCAGACCCAGGTGACGACGGTGATCGGCTACTTCCAGCGCTTCGTCGACGCCCTGCCCGACCTGCCGGCGCTGGCGGCGGCGCCGCAGGAGCGGGTGCTGGCGCTGTGGTCGGGACTGGGCTACTACGCCCGCGCCCGCAACCTGCACGCCGCGGCGCGCGCCTGCGTCGAACAGCACGGCGGCGCACTGCCGCGCGACCTCGACGCCCTGGTCGCCCTGCCCGGCATCGGCCGCAGCACCGCCGCGGCGATCCTGTCGCAGGCCTGGGGTGACCGCCACGCCATCCTCGACGGCAACGTCAAGCGCGTGCTCGCCCGCTACCACGGCGTCGACGGTTGGCCGGGCGCGCCGAAGGTCGAGAAACGTCTGTGGACCCACGCCGAGGCGCACGCGGCCAGTCCGTCCCTGCCCGACGGCCGCCTGCCCGACTACACCCAGGCGCAGATGGACCTGGGCGCGACCCTGTGCACCCGCGCCAACCCGACCTGCCTGCTGTGCCCGCTGCGCGGCGACTGCGTCGCCCATCGCGAGGGCCGCAGCGGCGAGCTGCCGACCCCGCGCCCCGGCAAGACCCTGCCCCGGCGCGAGGCGCAGGTGCTGTGGCTGGAGGACGCCGATGGCCGGGTCCTGCTGCAACAGCGCCCGCCGACCGGCATCTGGGCCTCGCTGTGGACCCTGCCGCAGGCCGACGACGAGGCCCAGGCGCGGCAATGGCTGCAGCAGGCGACCACCGCCGCGCCGGAGGCCGGCGCCGCACTGCCGGCGATCGCCCACGCCTTCAGCCACTACCGGCTGACCCTGCACCCGCGCCGCTGGCTCGGCATCGCGCTGCGCGAGCGGGTCGGCGACAATGACGGCCTGCGCTGGGTCGCACGCGCCCAGCTCGGCGCGCTGGGCATCCCCGCGCCGATCCGCAAGCTGCTTGAGAGCGGGCCGACCAGTCCGCCCGCGCCCGACGCCAGCCCCGACACCGACTGACAGAAACCGGAAGAGACCGCGCATGCCCCGAACCGTCTACTGCGAATACGAGAAGCGCGAGACCGAAGGCCTGGACTTCGTGCCCTGGCCCGGCGAGCTCGGCAAACGCGTGTTCGCCCACATCGGCAAGGCCGCGTGGGCCAAGTGGCTGGCCCACCAGACCATGCTGATCAACGAGAACCGGCTGTCGCCGATGGACCCCAAGCACCGCGCCTTCCTTGCCGAGCAGATGGAGAAGTTCCTGTTCGAGGGCGGCGCCGAGCAGCCGGCCGGCTACGTGCCGACCGGCCAGGACTGAGGCCACGCGGCCCCGGGGGCGGCTCAGCCGTCCTCGCGGGGCGCGGTCTTGGCCTCGCGCAGCTCGGCCTCCTCGGCCTTGATCGCACGGGTGTCGAGCGGCCGGATCTCCTGGATGAAACAGGGAATCGGCGCCGCGCCCTGCCCCAGCGGCAACACCTTGTCGAAGCGCGAATAGACCGACCCGCCCTGGTTGGTGATGCTGATCGCCATCGCGAAATCCAGATCCGGACAGCGGCTGCCCAGCTCCAGCAGATAGGCCTCGTGCGGACGCGTCCAGACCGCCAGCGCGCTACCGCCCAGCGAGGTCCAGCCGTCCAGACGACCGAAGTAGCGGAAGCTCCTGACCGGCTCGCCGGCATTGGCGCGATAGATCGCCAGCCGTTCGTCGTCGCTGATCCGACCGGTCGCGCAGGCCGCCAGGCCTCCCGCCATGGCCGCGGCGAGCAGCAGGGCCCGTCCCAGCGCCGGCTTGCGGGGAAACATCTTGCTCATCTCGATCTCCATGGCTGCGAAGGGGGCCGCCGACGCCGCGCGCCTCTCGGACACGCATCGGCTCTGATGACTGGTACGCGGACCGGCTACCCACAGTCGCATGATCCGCGCCGCCGGTTAAGCTGCCGTCAGGCTGGCGTGGGCGCGCCCTCACAGGCGCCTGTCCCGACCGCCCACGTACCAGCACCGCGAGCGACCACGCGGACCATCGACAGCCGGACGCCCGCGCAGCGGCCGCCGCCTCGCCCATGGCCCCGTTCAGTGCGCCCGGATGCACCGGCAGCCACTGCCAGCGTGGCCGCGAACCGCGCCCCGCCACGATCGCGCGCACAGGCTTGCCACATCCTTCGCGCATCCGTATGATGCCGCTCCTCGCATGGCACGCCGCATGGCAACGCCGCGACGTGGCCGGGTAGCTCAGTTGGTAGAGCAGGGGATTGAAAATCCCCGTGTCGGGGGTTCGATTCCCTCCCCGGCCACCATGATCAAACGAAAGCCCCGCAAAGGTTCCAGCCTTTGCGGGGCTTTTCGTTCTTGTCTACCAAACGAGTCTCATGTCATGCCCTGTGTCATGGTAAATACTTGATGAAGTGAGGTCGCGACCTTCACTTGCAGTTGACTAACACAGGGCCATAACATCAATGAAGCGACGCGGCCCTCATTGAGTGCCGTGTTTCTACTACACGGAAGGCAGGCCTGCAGTCGTCCGTGGATGGGGAGAGGAAATTGCAGGTGCGCCCAGAGGCATTAGGGGAAGGGCGATAGCCAGGAGTTACCAATGCGACCTGAACAGTTGATCCTTCGCTGCTACGCGGAGCGAAAGGGAGACCAGTGGCAGGCGTTTTGTCTTGAGTTCTCGCTTGCCGCCCAGGGTGACTCTCTCAATGAGGCTAGGGCCAAGCTTGATGAACAGATTCGTGAGTACGTCCACGACTCGTTAGTCGGCAAGGATCGCCTACACGCAGCTCAGCTTCTATCGCGCAAAGCTCCGCTCCGGTTCTACTTGCGCTACGCCTATATATCGGCCGTCCTCAAGCTCCGCGGGCATGACACCCGCAAAAAGGCCCGCTTCAAGGAAGCTATGCCATTGGTGCCAGCTCTCTGCTGACACGTGGGCGGTCGCTACAAGCCCGTTTCATGTAGAGAAATGAAGGCTGTGCTGAAGAAGCTCGGCTTCCAACCTCGCCCACAGAAGGCGACCTCCCACGAGCAGTGGGTTCGCGGTGAAGGTTCTGACTTCCGGCGCGTCACAGTTGACTGTCCAAAAGCTCCATTCACAGATGGACTACTCAGCATGATGCTGCATCAGGCAGGCCTGACAAAGAAAGAGTTCTACAAAGTCTTAGACTCCATCTAACGAGCTCCGCCACGAAGGGCGGGGCCCGGCCGACGCACAGCAGCGGAGGCCTCCATGAGCAAGAGATGGCCGCCGAGTCGGCTGCCGGTGTTCTCACTGACACCGCCGGCTGGTCAGGCGCGGGAGCTCCTATGCCCGCGCATCACGAACTCATGCCACTATCCGCTCTCGCTCCACGATGGAGAGGCTCTGGAAGGTCTTGGCGACGTCTTCATCCTTCATGCCGTTGAGAGCATCGTCCCCCTTCGGGGCGGCAACCACTGCTCGCATCACATCCGCATCGCTTGCGCAGTTCCTAAGGTCGACGCCGGGGCACTTGACCCTGGCCAACTTCACGATGCCTTCCTCCAGCGCGCAGCCGACGAGATGCATCCAGTCCTGCGGCCGGCGCCGAACCGTGCTGTCCATTTCGAACGCCGGATTCAGCGCTTCCGAGAAATGGGGTCAGGTACATTTGAACCCACCGCCGATATCAGTCGCGCCGTGGCCCGCCTGGGACGCGAATCGGAGACCTTCTCGCTCAGGGAACGCATCCCACCTCGACCGTATGGACCGAGCCCGAGTCGTACAGGAATCCCAGCCAGCAGCCGTCGTTCCAGACCCTTCCAACCGGCTTGCCGCCCATCGTCGCCGTTTCAAGCCTGGCGCCATAGATATGTCGCACCTCAGCGCGGGACATGCCCGGACAGGCTCCCGACGGCGTGCAGTATCCGGGATCCGTGCCGACAATGCTGCCAACGCCCTGCTCGTCCAGCCTGATGGTCAGCCCAGGCCAGGACAGCCTGATCGGCAGACGGTCGGCCTCGCCCTCGACCCGCTCACCGGGCGGGCCAAGCGCCTCGATCACCGAAGCTTCCGGTTGCCCGAGCACGATGCCACCGAGCGACAGCTCGTCGCCGGCGGACGAGCCGGACAGGGCCAGCAACAGACACAGCAGGGAGCCCATGATGAAGGTTCCTTCAGCGAGAACCTGTGTCATAGGCGATTCTTCTCCGGAATGCTGACAGACCCGGGACCCATGATGATGCGCCGGTAGTCCGAACTGTCGAACCCCTCGCCTGACGCAAGACTATCGCTCAACCGCATCCATCTGTCCTGCCAGCCTTCGGCGGCACTGAACCCCTCCAACTCGCCGGGGTCGTACTCCTTTCCGGCAAGCACCGCCATCACGTCGGAAAAGGTGTCGGTGTCGGTCAGCCCTGCCGACCGCTGCAGCATTACCCATGACAGAAGGCAGAAGTAGTCGTCGTAGCCCTCGCCAGCTGGCACGCCATGCCTCGACCACAGCAGATAGTCCGAGAGGAGTCTGATGGCGTCTTGGCCCCCATCGGCGGCGGCACTGACCGCCATCAGGCAGTACTCGCTCTCGACACATATCCCTCCCTGCGTGACATCGTGGCAGTAGAGGTAGAGCACAGCCAGATACAGTCTCATCCACGGCGAGTACGAATCGAACCGATCGATCCAGCACTCGTATATCGCAAACTCGATGTCGTAGTGCCCGCTTTGAGGAAACTCGCCACGCTCCAGCGGAAGCATGACCGTCTCGACCGGAAGATCACTGGGGTCGGTGAACCCGCCTTCTTGCGCCAGCAACGCGAACTCTTCGACATCCAGCCTGCTCCTGATGAAAGCAAGCAACTTCGCGTCGGCATCTCGATCAAATGGAAACACCCCCAATCTCCTCTAACAGGCAACGGCCTCGGCCTTCCGGGACCATCTTCAGGATTCCCGCAGCTTGACCAGCACCCGACCGAGAACATCGGCCCTCGCCTCCGCCAATGGATGGGCTTTAGTGCTCAACTCGCTCCTGCGTGCCGCCCGCTCCATCAGTTCGCAGATGAAGTGCTCGACATTCCCCAGCCTGGTGCTCAGGCGGTGCTTGTCCCTGCTGGCCTGTCCTAGCTGTTCGTGAAAACACCTGGCTATCGACATCAGCTCATCGGCCGAGTACGCGACATTACGGACCGACACACTCGTGCCACTGAGTACGGTTTCTTCGTCGTCCAGTTCACCCAGCAGGCGCAGTTCCCGTGAAGTCGCGTCGATAGATATGACGACATCCTCGCGAAACCTGTCCAGTGCTTCGCCTGCAGCGGCAGAGCCCTCGGGGTGATCCACCGTGACCTCGACCACCGGCCCTACGGAATCAGGCTCAAAGCACTCGGGCACAAATCGCAGGAGCAACCGTTCCGGGGTTGCACGACAATCCGATAGCAACAGCCAGCTCATCGCCTCCCCTTGGCTGGAAACGCCTTGTTTCATCCGGCCACAGTCTAGCGCTCCCCCTCCCTCCCCAACGCCACCGCCGTCGGCACGTCCGGCGCCTGCCCGATGCAGGGGCTCGGTTGCCGGACCGGCACAACGCAATACCTGCCTCGACAATGCCCCCCGGAGCCGCTTCGCACGCCAACACAGGAGCCATTGCCCGGACGCAGTCGTTCGTGCCGAACGGCGCGCTAGAGTCGTCGCCTCACCGATAGCGGGGAACGACGATGCGCAAGCCCTCATTGCCTGCCGGGGTGTTGCTGGGCGGTCTGCTCGGCGGCGCACTGGACCTGCTCTACGCGTTCGGCTTCGCCGCCTCGCGCGGAGTGGCGCCGACGCGGCTGTTGCAGACCATCGCCAGCGGGCTGCAGGGCCAGGCGGCCTACGAAGGCGGCACCGCCAGCGCGGCGCTGGGGCTGTTCTCGCACTTCGCGATGTCGCTGGGTTGGGCCGCGGGGTTCGCGCTGCTGGCCTCGCGGGTCGGCTGGTTGCGCCAGCGCCCGGCATTCGCCGGACCGCTGTACGGGATCGTGGTGTTCCTGGCGATGCGCTGCGTGGTGCTGCCGCTGTCGGCCTACCCGCATCCGGTCGGCTTCCCGCCGTTGTCGACGTCGCTGGACCTGCTCTCGCACATGTTCCTGTTCGGACTGCCGATCGCCCTGCTCGTCGCCCGCGCGTTGCGCAGGTAGCCGCGACGGCGGCGCCCCGTCGCCGGCCATGACCGGCCATGACCGACGGATAAAAAGAGTGGCCCGGGGGGATACCGGGCCACTCGGGGTAGAACGGACGAGGGGATTGCGTCCGCTCCTTGCTGCTCAGTCCTCGGCGCTCTGGTAGTGCGCCATGTAGCGGCCCGCGGCGACCGCGTAGGCGGCCCGGGTCACGTTCTGCGACGGGTCGAACCAGGCGTGCAGGGTCGGCTGCAGGTCGAACGGCCCCTGGGTCACGGTGAAGCGTGCGTTGATCAGGCCCAGATCCAGCGCCAGCTGGACGTAGCCGCGCAGGCTGGCGGGGATGCTGCCGGCGTCCTCGACCGGGATGCGCCTGCCGTCATGGAACGCGGTCAGCTCGCCGCTGAAGGCCTGCGCCTCGCTCTGCAGGGCCAGGCTCTGCACCAGCGAATAGGCCAGGCTGACCCGGGTGACCTTGTCGTTGGGGCGGAACGCGCCGTTGACGGTCCCCATGACGCCGGCCTGCGACTGGCCGAGATCGCGCAGCGCGGCGCCGCGTGCAACCACCGACTCGGCGAATGGATAGGCGGCGTCGCCGGGAGCGAGGTCGCTGAAGCTGCCGTTGCCGGAGAACGGCAGCGACTGGCGGACGCTGGCGCCCATCATCAGGTACTCGGCCAGCTCGCCGCGCTTGAGCGCCGCGTCGGGGCGGAAGCGGCGGCTGGAGTCGCCATCGACCAGGCGGTTGGCGACCGCGTACTCGATCGCGGTGCGGGCCGGATGGTTGGCGACGTCGTCCATGCCGGTGTAGCCGCCGCTGTTGATCAGGCTGATCTCGCCCTCGACCGTGCCCGGCAGGCCATAGCCGTTGGTGACCCCGGCCGGATCCAGCGCGGTACCGGACACCGAGCCGATGCCGCGGGCACTGACCGTCCACACGCCCGGCTTGGCCGGGGCGCCGGTGGTCACGGTGTCGCCGAGCACCGGCAGCGCGATCGCCGAGCCGTAGCGGACGCCGTCGGGATCGGTCAGCACCAGCGCCAGGGTGTTCTCGCCGATGGTGGCGCGGACCGAGACCCAGGCGGCGTCGGCGCCGACGGTGAAGCTCTGCTCGCCGGTTTCGCCGACCGGCGAGAACTGGAACGAGAACGGCTGGGTCGAACCCGGCGTCAACAGCGCATTGGCATTGAAGCTGCGCAGCGCATTGACGGTGGCGCCGTGGTCGTCGCGCAGGCCGGCGGCCTCGGCGACCGCGGCATAGGCGTTGACGTGGCCGGCGCCGGCTTCCCACGGCAGGCGCCCGGTCATGTTGGTGGCGGTGCGCTGCAGGATGTCCTTGACCTGGGCCGGGGTCAGGTTCGGGTTGGCCTCCAGCATCAGCGCGACGATGCCCGACACGTGCGGGGTCGCCATCGAGGTGCCGCTCATGTGGGTGTAGAACGGCAGATGGGCCGGATCGATCGCCTCGGCGTCGTGCTGGGCCTCCAGCAGCGGCAGGGTGCCGGCGGTGTCGCGGGTGGAGATGATGTCCACGCCGGTGGCGACCACGGTCGGCTCGTTGATGTAGGTCCACTGGCTGCCGTCGGGCATCGTGAAGTCGCCCATCTCGCCGCGCTTGCCGCGCGAGGAGAAGCCGGTGAGCACGCCGTCCTTCTCGCCGGCGCCGACCGAGATCACCCACGGCGCCTGCGCGTAGGGGTTGTGGGTGTCCTCGCCGGGGCCGTCGTTGCCGGCGGCGAACACGCTGACGATGCCGCGCTTGTACAGCTCGTAGGTGGCGATGTTGACCGGGTTGGACGGGTCGAACTTGCCCGAGCTGCCCCAGGAGTTGCTGGTCACCCGGATCGGCGAATCGAAGCTGAACTGGTGGGTGGCGGCGTAGTCGAGACCGCCGACCGCGTCGAGCACCAGCAGCACCGCGCCGGAGCCGTAGCCGACCAGGTCGGCGCCCGGGGCGACGCCGCGATACAGGCCGTTGGAGCGCTCGCCGGTGCCGCCGATGGTGCCGGCGCAGTGGGTGCCGTGGCCGGAGCCCAGGTCGGTGTTGGGCACGTTCTCCAGATAGGTGACCGGAACGATGCCCGGCGCGACCAGCTCGCCGGCCAGCTCGGCGAGGATGTTCTGCGCACCGAGCACGTTCTGGACCACGTTCTCGCCGAACTTCAGATCCTCGTGGGTGGCATCGACGCCGGAGTCGTTGACCATCACGGTCACGCCCCAGCCGCTGAACGGGATCGCGCGGCCGTAGTCGCCGGGGTTCTGCACCGCGCGCGCGGCGCCGGACATCTCGCGCGCCTCCTTGTTGAAGTAGCGCAGCGGCGCATTGAAGTAGATCGAAGCGACGTCGTCGCGCGCGGCCAGCGCGCGGATCTCGGCCGGGGTCGCCAGCGCGCCGACGATCGGCAGGCTCTGCATGCGCACGCCGCGGTCGATGCCCAGCAGCTTCAGCGCATCGAGCTGGCTGGAGGTGGCGGGGCCGGATTGCTCGTAGCTGACGACGATCTGCAATTGGTCGGTCGGCAGCGCGCTGTCCATGCGCGAAAGCAGTTGCGGGTCGAGATGGGCGTCGGCCAGGGCGACGCCGCTGGCCAGCAGGCCGGCGGCCAGCGCACAGATGCGGAAGGCCGGACGGCGGGTGGCGGTGGAATGCTGGAAGGACATGGACAGACTCCGGTGTTGGCGCTCCCGGGGAACGGGAGCTGCCCCTACCTTGGTCGTAGAGGCCACGGTGGAACATCCGGAGTTGCCTTCAACCGTATGGGGGGAAAGCACTCAGCGACGGCCCCGGGCGCGCCTCCGGCACCAAGAACAGCACCGGACAGCAGGACCGAGCCCCCGCCGGTCCCACTGCCGGTGCTGCAGGAAAGCGCGCCACCGGAACCGTCGCTTCCATCGAAGCCGTGCGCGGTCGCGGACGACCGCTCTTCCGATGGTTCCGGACGCGGGGATGTCAGAGCCCGCTCGCGACCCCAACCGCCTCGTAGGCATCGACATGACCGCCACCGACCTCCCAGGCGGCCCGGCCCGGCATCGGGTCGGCGGTGTCGTGCAGCACCTGCTTGACCTCCAGCGGGGTCAGGCCCGGATTGGCTTCCAGCAGCAGTGCGACGATCCCGGCCACATGCGGCGTCGCCATCGAGGTGCCGCTCATGTGGGTATAGAAGGGCACGTGCAGCGGATCGAGGTTGACGTCCTGGCCGGTCGCCAGCAGCGGCAGCGCACCGGTCAGCGCGCGGGTGGAGACCACGTCGACACCGGTCGCGACCAGGGTCGGCTGGTTGACATAGGTCCACTGGCTTCCGTCGGCCATGCCGAAGCTGCCGCTCTCGCCCGGATTGCCGCGCGAGGAGAAGTCGGCCAGGGTGCCGTCCTTGTTGCCGGCGGCGACCGAGATCACCCAGGGCGCCTGCGCGTAGGGGTTGTGGGTGTCGGCGCCGGGACCGTCGTTGCCGGCGGCGAACACGCTGACGATGCCGTGCTTGTAGGCCTCGTAGCTGGCGATGTTGACCGGGTCGGTCGGGTCGAAGTCGCCCGAGCTGCCCCAGGAGTTGGAGATGACCCTGATCGGCGCATCGAACGCATGCTGCTTGTCGATCGCATAGTCGAAACCGCCGACCGCATCGAGGATCGAGATCACCGCGCCGGAGCCGTAGCCGACGATGTCGGCGCCGGGCGCGACGCCACGGTGCAGGCCGCCGGAGCGCTCGCCGGTACCGCCGACCGAGCCGGCGCAATGGGTACCGTGACCGGAGCTGACGTCGGTGTTGAGCTGGCCCTCCAGGTAGGTCGCCGGCAGGAAGCCGAGGATCGAGGACAGATTGGTCAGCGCCTGCACATTCTCGACCACGTTCTCGCCGAACTTCAGGTCCTCGTGGGTGGCGTCGATGCCGGAATCGTTGACCATCACGGTCACGCCCTCGCCGGTATAGCCGTAGTCCGGATCGGCCTGCACGGCGTCCACGCCGGACAGCTGCCGCGCGTCGGCGTTGTGGTAGCGCAGCTCGCGGTTGAGGTGGATCGACAGCACGTCGCTGCGCAGGGCCAGCGCGCGGATCTCGGCCGGCGTGGCCAGCGCGCCGGCGATCGGCAGATGGTGCATGGTGCGGCCGCGGGTGATGCCGAGGCTGCGCAGCCCCTCGAGCTGGCCACTGCTGACCGGTCCCGACTGGTCGTAGCTGACCACGATCTCCAGCTCCTCCAGCGGCAGCGCGCCGGCCAACCGGGCGACGAGGTCCGGGGCCAGTTGCGCATCGGCCAGGGCGACGCCGCTGGCCAGCAGGCCGGCCGCGATCGCGGACAGGCGCAGACAGGTGCGGGACAGACGTGAATACTGGCGGCTCAAATGCTGGCGGCTCATCGGCGAGGCTCTTCCATCGCGCCCGTGACGGGCAGGTCGGCCGAGTATTTCGCGGCAGGCCGGGCGCCGGCATCGTGGCGACCCCTCAATTCATCCAGGTGAAACCACCCAGCCACCACCAGGCAACGCCTGCCGTCATAACGGCTACTGGCGGTGGCGGCCGGCCGGCGCCGCGCCGCCCCGACGCCCCGCATGAGGGAAAACCCCTAGAGACGCCGCTCACGTTTTCGCGCTAGGCTCGGGGCCGACTTTGCCGTATCTGTCCTGCCCGCCCGGCCATTCGCGCCTGTCCGAGGCCGGACCCGGAGGATGCAATGCCGAGAGTGCTGTCGAGAACCCCGTCGATATTCGCCCCGTTCCGCAGGCTCCAGCAGCTGATGCTGGCTGCGCTGCTGTTGGCCGGGTCGGGTTCCGCCCTCGCCCAGGCCCTGCCCGTGCAGGTGCAGGTGTCGGGCAACACCGCCACCGCACAGATCGGCGTGCTCGGCCAACCGGTGGCCGACCTCACCCTCAACTTCGACGACGCCAGCGGCCTGAGCGCCTCCAGCCTCGGCATCAGCGCCAAGCTGGTGAACCTCAACAATGCCGCCCTGCTCGCGCGCCTGCCCGACCTGCAGCTGACCCAGCTCGACTCGGCGCTGCCACTGCTGATCACCGTCGAGCCACCCGGCAACGGCGGTCTGAGCTTCAACCGCACGGTCCGGGTCGAAGTGCACACGCATGCGCTGAGCTACAGCGCCGGCAGCGCCTACCGTCTGTTCAAGGCGCCGCTGCTGGGTCCGTTCCGCGACATCAGCGACGAGATCGCGCCCGGCAGCGTGCGTGCGCGCGGCACCACCGGCGGCTTCTCGCAGTTCCTGGTGCTGCTGGACCTGCGCGATACCGGCGACGTGATCGCCGCGAAATTCGACTGGCTGCGCGACCGCGTCGACGCCCTGCCGGTCGGCGTGCGCCCCGGCTACACCGCCAGCCTCGACGCCGCCGAGGCCGCGGTCGCCAGCGAGAACTTCGCCACCGCGATCGCCGAACTCGACACCCTGCGCGCCAATGCCGCCAGCCAGGCCGGCGGCGCCCTGACCCAGCAATGGCAGGCCGGCGGCAGCAACAACCAGGCCGGCGACCTGATCGCCGGAGCCGCCACGCTGAAGTTCAGCATCGCCTACCTGCGCGACTACGGACATTAGGGAGCGGCCGCCGAAGTCCGCGGCCGACCGGGCCCTGACACCGGCGCGCAGCGGGGGCGCTTCCGGTCGCGGCCGGCCGCGCTAAGATGGCCGGATGCAGGCGCGACTGATCGCCTACCCACCCGAAGGCGCGGCCACCATCTGCCTGATCCAGGCAGACGGCATGTTGCGCCTCGGCCGTACCCCGGACAGCGGCCTGGCCACCGCGCCCGCGGGAAGCGTCCACCTGGTTCTCGATCACCCCTCGGTATCGCGCGTGCATGCCGAGCTGCGCGGCATGCCCGACGGTTGGCGGCTGATCGACATGGGCAGCAAGAACGGCAGTTTCGTGGACGGCGTCCAATGCACCGATGCGCCGTTGCCGCCGACCTGCTGGTTGCGCTTCGGCGACGTCCATTGCGAGTTCGCGACGATCGACGACACCGAGGCCAGCGACCGGCGCCAGCAGGTCACCGCGCGCCGCGCCCTGGCCACCGCGCACACCGCACAGCTGCAGCGCATGACCGGGCTGGGCGACCTGCTCGACGCCAGCCTGCGCGCGGTCCTGGAGCTGGCCCACTGCGAGCGCGGCTTCGTGCTGCTGGACAACGGCAACGACTACGTCGTGCGCACCAGCCTGGCGCTGGACCCCACGATGCTGGCCAGCCGCGCCTTCTCCGGCAGCGTCAGCGCGGTGCGCCGGGCCCTGGCCGAGCGTCGGACCATCGTCGCCAACGACGTGGCCCGCCTGTCGTGGCTGGCCGAGCGCGCCTCGGTCGCGATCGCCGGCCTCAACACCCTGGTGTGCGTGCCGCTGTTCGACGGCAGCCGGGTGCTGGGCGCGATCTATGCCGACCGGGTGCGCCCGGGACCGGCGATCAACGATCTCGACGTCGACCTGCTGGCCGCCTTCGCCGACAACGCGGCGATGTGGATCGCCGCCCAGCGCACCCGTGAACTGCTCGACGCCCACGCATCCGCGACCGCCATCGAGGGCGGCGCCAACGGCCTCCCCTGGGACGGCATCGTCGCCGCCCATACCGGAACTGCCGGATGAGCGAGGACACCCCCGCCAGCGGCGCGGAAACCGCGACCGGCATCTATGCCCGCGCCGAGCTGGTGCCGGGCACCGTGCTGGCCGGACGTTTCCGCATCGAATCGCTGCTGGGCGTCGGCGGCATGGGCGTGGTCTACCGGGCAACCGACCTGGCCCTGGACGTCGAAGTCGCGATCAAGCTGCTGCGTCCGGAGCTGGCGCATCGCAGCGACTCGTTCGAGCGGTTCCGCTCCGAGCTGCTGCTCGCGCGGCAGGTGTCGGACCCGCACGTGGTCCGCATCCACGACCTGGCCCGCCACCAGGACCAGTGGCTGATCAGCATGGACTACGTCGACGGCGCCCCACTCGATCGCGTGCTCGACCGCGACGGCCCGTTCGCGGTCGAGGATGCGCTGAAGATCGCGCGCCAGCTCGCGCAGGGCCTGGCCGCCGCCCATGCCAAGGGCGTGGTGCACCGCGACCTCAAGCCGGCCAACGTGCTGCTCGATGCCGAAGGCAATGCCTACATCAGCGACTTCGGCGTCGCCCGCTCGCTGGCGACCAGCGGCCTGACCCGTTCCGGCTCGGTCATCGGCACCCCCGACTACCTGTCGCCCGAGCAGGCCCGCGGCGATCCCGTCGACGGCCGCAGCGACCTCTATGCGTTGGGCCTGATCCTCTACGAGATGCTCAGCGGCAAGCCGCCGTTCTCCAGCGGCACGATGGCCGAGGTGCTGGCGCAGCGGATGCTGCGCACACCGTCGCCGGTGACCGGCGAGCGCGCCGACGTGCCGGCCTGGGTCGCGCGCCTGCTCGACAAACTGCTGCGACCGCAGCCGAATCACCGCTTCCAGAGCGGCGCGGAGGTGATCACCGCGATCGACCGCCGCGAGGTCCCGCGCGAACTGCATCCGGGCAAGCCACTGGGCTGGGCGCTGGCCGCGACCCTGGCGATCGCCGCCGGACTGGCCGCGTGGTGGTGGTGGCGCGATGCCCCGCCCGACGCCGGGCTGCCCGCGGTCGCGACCTCCGCCCCGCTGCAACGGCTGCTGGTAATGCCGCTGACCGGTGACGGTGGCGATCTTCCCGCGCCCCGGGCCAGCGCCCTCGACGCGCACCTGCGCGACGCGCTGGCCG
>NZ_VICD02000094.1 GCF_006546735.2 Marilutibacter maris
CGTCGTCGAGCCGTCGCCGGCTGGCGGCGTCGTCGAAGTGCCGCAGGCGGCAGCTCGACAGCGCGATCAGTCCGCCGCCATGGCGGGCGGCGGCACGACGCAGCGCTTCGTGGCGGCCACTGGGGCGCAGCGAAACCAGGTGCCAGCGGCGGGCGGGAGCGGTGGCGGACATGGCGCACAGCTTGGCACAGGGATGTGCCGGACCGTACGCCGGCGCAGCGTCGTCGTCGCCACACAATGTCTGTACCCTGCGCCGGCCCGGCGGGCGGATCGACCGTCCCGCCGCCTCCCTCCGCTGCCGCCCCCGATACCGAATGTCATTGGACACGCTCGCTTCTCCGCCGCTCGCCCCGTCGCAGCCCGACGCCGCCGCGCTCGTCCGCCTCAAGGCCCACTACGACTCGATGCCGCCGGTTGCGGTGATGGACCTTTCGATCGCCGGCTATGACGGCCAGCGGCTGCGCCTGCATGCGCCGCTGGCGCGCCACGTCAACGACAAGGGCTGCGCGTTCGGCGGCAGCCTGGCGTCGATGATGACCCTGGCCGCCTGGGGGCTGGTATCGCTGCACGTGGAAGCGGCCGGACTGGACGCCGACGTGTTCGTCGCCGACAGCCAGATCGGCTACCTGGCGCCGTTGTTCGCCGACCTGGACGTGGAGGCCGAAGCCGCGCCCGGCGCCGACTGGAGCACCTTCATCGCCACCCTGCGTAGTCGCGGCCGGGCGCGGATCGGCGTGGTCGCGCATGCGCGGCTGCCGGAGGGCGGCAGTGCGACCGAGTTCACCGCACGCTACGTGGCGATACTGCGGCGCTGAATCGTGTTCCCGGCTACGATGCGCGGGTATCCGCAATTGCCGGGGAAACCGATGCGCCTGACGAATCCGCTGTTCCGTCCCGTCCTGTTCGCCTGCCTGGTCGCGGTCGTCGCCGTGCTCGGCGGCTGCGCCAGTCTCGGCCCCAAGGCCGATGCGCTGCACCGCACCCAGTACGCCTGGTCGGGCGCGATCCGCTGGGGCGACTTCGAGGGCGCCTGGGGCCTGCTCGACCCGGACATGCGCGACGAGAAGCCGATGACCGACCTGGAGATGGAGCGCTACAAGCAGGTCCAGATCTCGCATTACCGCGATATCGGCGGCATGAGCGACCTCGACGGCGGCACCGCGGCGCGCGACATCGAGATCGGCGTGATCAACCGCCATACCCTGGCCGAACGCACCGTGCGCTACCAGGAAACCTGGCGCTGGGACGAGGAAGCCAAGCGCTGGTGGGTGACCAGCCCGATGCCGGATCTGTGGTCGGGGCAATAGGCTCCGGACCCCGTTCTTTTGCGCCGGCGCCGGCGCTGGGCGACAATCCCCGGCCCCGTGCGCCCCGCGGCGTCGAATTTCGCGGGGCCGTTCCCTTCCTGGCTTGTTCCCCTTTCAGCGTGGCCGTGATCCGTGAATCTTGAAGAACTGCTGGCCTTCTTCGGCCGCCATCCCTACCTGTCCATGGGCCTGGCCGGCCTGACCGTGGCCCTGATCTACACCGAGATCGCGCGCCTGTTCCGTGGCTACAAGGCGCTGCGCCCGGCCGAGCTGACCGGGCTGATCAACCGCGACAACGCGCTGGTCGTCGACCTGTCCTCAAGCAGCGACTTCGAGAAGGGCCACATCGCCGGCAGCAAGTCGGTCGCGCTCAGCCAGTTCGACCCCGAGAGCAAGCTGCTGGCCAACGTGAAGCAGTTGCCGGTGGTGGTGGTCTGCCGCAACGGCATGGCCTCGACCGCGGCGGCCAAGCGGTTGAAGAAGGCCGGCTTCGAGCATGTCTACTGGCTCGACGGCGGCATCGCCGCCTGGCAGCAGGCCGACCTGCCGCTGGTCAAGGGGCGCAAGTAGCCGAACCGTCGCCGCGGCGCGGCTCCGGCGGTCACATAACCCGCGGTTGCCGGCCAACGGGCCTTGCGAACGCCGCATTCGCCCCAACCTGAGCTGTGCAGGGGGGAGTCGCGACGGGTTGCGTTCCATCGAGGACGATCCGGAGCGGTCATGGTCGCGTGCGATACTCCCGCACCTGAAGCTCTCAGAGCCCTTTCAAATCCTTGATCCGATAACCGTTTACCTGGAGTAACGAGATGTCCGAAGAGCAGAACAACGGCGCCGCCGCGCCGGCCGACGCCGCCGCGCAGAACGCCCCGACCTTCTCGGTCGAGAAGATCTACGTCAAGGACGTTTCGTTCGAGGTACCGGGCGCACCGGCCGTGTTCAACGAGCAGGCCCAGCCGCAGCTGCAGATGAACATGAACCAGAACGTGCAGCGTCTGGGCGAGAACGCCTTCGAGGTGGTGCTGGGCATCACCCTGACCTGCACCGTCGGCGAGAAGTCGATCTATCTGGCCGAGGTCAAGCAGGCCGGCGTGTTCGGCGTTTCCGGCTTCGACCCGCAGACCCTGGACGGCCTGCTGGGCAGCCACTGCCCGAGCATCCTGTACCCGTATGCCCGCCAGCTGATCAGCGACCTGATCCAGGCCGGCGGCTTCCCGCCGTTCTACCTGCAGCCGGTCAACTTCGACGCGCTGTACGCCGAAGGCCTGCGCCAGCGCCAGCAGCAGAACGGCGACGGTCTGGCCGACGCCGAGGCCGCCGGTAACGCCTGATCCGGCCCATGACCGGAGCCGATAACGCAACGGGTGCCGGCAAGGCACCCATCACGGTGCTGGGCGCGGGCTCTTGGGGCACCGCACTGGCTTCGCTCGCCGCCCGGCACGGTCATCCGACCGTGCTGTGGGGGCGCGACGCCGATGCCGTCGCGGCGATCAACCAGCATCACGAGAACACCCGCTACCTGCCCGGGCACCCGCTACCGGACAACCTGGTCGCGACCACCGACCTGGCCGGGGCCCTGGGCGGCGCCGGCATGGTCCTGGTCGTGGTGCCCTCGCATGCCTTTGCCGAGATCCTGCGCGCGCTGGCGCCGCACCGCCCCGCCGGTGCCGGCGTGGCCTGGGCGACCAAGGGCTTCGAGCCGGGCAGCGGCCGCTTCCTGCACGAGGTCGCCGAGGAAGTGCTCGGCGCCGACGTGCCGCTGGCGGTGGTCACCGGGCCGTCGTTCGCGAAGGAGGTCGTCGCCGGGCTGCCGACCGCACTGACCGTGCATTCGGACGATGCCGGCTTCGCCCAGCAGGTCGCCGACACCCTGCACGGACCGGCGTTCCGCGCCTACACCGGCGACGACATGGTCGGTGCCGAGCTCGGCGGTGCGATGAAGAACGTGCTGGCGGTCGCCACCGGCGTCGCCGACGGCATGGACCTGGGCCTGAACGCCCGCGCCGGCCTGATCACCCGTGGCCTCAACGAGATGCTGCGGCTGAACCAGGCGATCGGCGGCAAGGCCGAGACCCTGATGGGCCTGGCCGGCCTCGGCGATCTGGTGCTGACCTGCACCGGCGACCTGTCGCGCAACCGCCGCCTTGGCCTCGCACTGGGGCGCGGCCAGAGCATCGCCGACGCGGTCCGCGAGATCGGCCAGGTGGTCGAGTCGGTGCAGACCGCCGACGAAGTGATGCGCCAGGCCGAGCGCCATGGCATCGAACTGCCGATCTCCAGCGCGGTGCGCGCGGTCCTGCACGGCGAGATCACCCCGGCGGACGGCCTGCGCCAGCTGCTGGCACGCGAGCAGAAGCCCGAATACCCGGTCGGCCTGTTCGGCTGAGGAGGCGGGCACGCGCGTGCCCGCTTCTCCAGACATTCCCAAGGCATGGCTACGGAGTCCAGTGGCATGGGACGTCCGCCGCGGGCGGCTCCCCGCTTTTGTAGGAGCGGCGTAAGCCGCGATTCCCGGGCGGCGCCCGGGAATCCCCAAAGCTTGCTTCGCAAACCTTGGGCCCCGCCGTTGCGCTTCCACACCCCCATTCGCGCCGATGGCGCGAATCGCCCCCTGACTCAGGGGGGAACGATATCCGGCTGCGCTCGGATATCTCCCAAAGTTTGCTGCGCAAACCATGGGCCCCGCCGTTGCGCTGCCACACCCCCATTCGCGCTGCGCGCGAATCGCCCCCTGACTCAGGGGGCTGGGTCCGTGCTGTATCGCATCTCGTAGGAGCGGCGTGAGCCACGATGAGGCTTTCACGGGATGGGCCGGTCGCGGCTGACGCCGCTCCTGCGCAGTTGCCCGGGCTCAGCCCAGTTCGGCCAGCCAGTCGCGCGGCCGCAGGTAGTCGGCCAGGCGCGCCTCGGCGCTGCCCGGCTCGGGCTGGTAGCCGTACTCCCAGCGCGCCAGCGGCGGCATGCTCATCAGGATCGACTCGGTGCGTCCGCCCGACTGCAGCCCGAACAGGGTGCCGCGATCGAACACCAGGTTGAACTCGACATAGCGGCCGCGCCGGTACAGCTGGAACTGCCGCTCGCGTTCGCCCCAGGCGGTCTCTCGGCGACGTTCGACGATCGGCAGATAGGCCTCCAGGAAGCCGTCGCCGACCGCGCGCAGGTAATCGAACTCGCGATTGAAGTCGCCGTGCAGATCGTCGAAGAACAGCCCGCCGATGCCGCGGGTCTCGTCGCGGTGCTTGAGGAAGAAGTAGTCGTCGCACCAGCGCTTGTGGGCGTCGTAGCGTTGCTGGCCGCCGAACGGCTCGCAGACCCGGCGCGCGACCTGGTGCCAGTGCAGCACGTCCTCGTCGAACGGGTAGAACGGGGTCAGGTCGAAGCCGCCGCCGAACCACCAGGCGACGGTCTCGCCGTCGCGCTCGGCGGTGAAATGGCGGACGTTGGCGTGGGTGGTCGGGATGTAGGGATTGCGCGGGTGGAACACCAGCGAGACGCCGACCGCGCGCCACGAGGCGCCGACCAGTTCCGGCCGCGCGGCGGTTGCCGACGGCGGCAGGCGGGTGCCGGAGACGTCCGAGAAACCGATCCCGGCCTGCTCGAATACCGCGCCGTCGCGCAGCACCCGGGTGCGGCCGCCGCCGCCCAGGGTCGCCGCGCCGCTCTCGCCCGGCGCCCGGGTCCAGGCGTCCTCCTGGAAGCGGGCCTGTCCGTCGGCGGTCTCGATGGCCCGGCAGATGCGGTCCTGCAGGCCGGTCAGATAGCTGCGTGCGCGTTCGAAATTGTCCATGGCGCGCATTCTACGGGGCGCCCGGCCGCACCGATTGATCCGGCTCAAGGCGCGGACGCGGCGGACGCCCGCGGCGGGGGTTCACAGGCCTGTCGACATGGCGTTCCTGACGGTGTTCCCACCCTGGCGAGGCGGCGCGGATGGCGGTCTACATCGAACTCATGCAAGCGCAGAACTATCAGGAGAATGGGCGCTTCGGTCATGTCATCGAGCTGCAGGCGGTGGTGTCGAACCGCAAGGGCGCCCGTCTGCACTGGCTGCAGCGCAGCGACCGCGCGTCGGGGCCGGATCTGCCGGCCGACACCTGGGTCGATCTGCATCGGCTGGCGCCGCAGTCGCCGCTGTTCGAGGCCTGGCAGAAGAGCGATGGCGAGTCCGGACTGGCGACGGTTCCGCTTCCCGAGGTGGCGTCGATCCGGTGCGAGGCCGATGCCGAACGGGTGCTGGATTTCTGGGTCGTGGTGATCGACGGCGTGGATGCCACCGGCGCCAGCGACGGCGACTGGGCGGTGATGCAGGCACGGCAGACGCTGAGGTGCGATACCGGCGGCAGCATCGTCGAACAGTTCTTCCTGATCACCGGCGACGAGGTCGGTGTCGACGGCACTCCGCCGTACCCGCCGGGTTTCAGCCCGCAGTAGGGCAGGGACATGGCGGGACCGGTGCGCTTGCAGCGCCGGGCGCGATGGCGACAATCGGAGCCCACCGTCCGTCGCTCATGCAGGCCCGCCATGTCCCCATCCAGTCCGGCGCTCCGTCGCGCGCTCGTCACCGGCGGCAGCGGCGACATCGGCAGCGCGATCTGCCGTCGCCTCGCCGCCGACGGCTGCCACGTCATCGTCCATGCCAACCGCAATCGCGCCCAGGCCGAGGCGGTGGTGGCCGCGATCGGGGCCGACGGCGGCCAGGCCGAGGCGGTCGCCTTCGATGTCGCCGACGCCGACGCCTGCAACGCGGCGATCGAGACCCTGCTGCAGGCCGGGCCGATCCAGGTGGTGGTCAACAACGCCGGCATCCACGACGACGCACCGATGGCGGGCATGTCGCAGACGCAATGGAAGCGGGTGATCGATGTGTCGCTGCACGGTTTCTTCCACGTCACCCAGCCGCTGCTGCTGCCGATGGCGCGCACCCGCTGGGGCCGGGTGGTCAGCGTGTCGTCGGTGGCGGCGGTGCTGGGCAACCGCGGCCAGACCAACTACGCCGCGGCCAAGGCCGCGCTGCACGGCGCGACCCGCTCGCTGGCGCGGGAAATGGGCAGCCGCGGGATCACCGCCAACGTGGTCGCGCCGGGAGTGATAGAGGGCCGGATGGCCGACGACAGCTTCCCGCCGGACGCGATCCGGCAGATGGTCCCCGCCGGCCGCGCCGGCCGCGCCGACGAGGTCGCCGCGCTGGTGGCGTTCCTGTGCTCGGACGCGGCCGGCTATGTCAACGGCCAGGTAATCGGCATCAATGGGGGAATGGGGTGAGAGCCGGCGTTTGCGAGCCACTGGCTCGCGCCGGCTCGAACGTCGAGGGCCGGGGAAGGCGTTTGCGAGCCACTGGCTCGCGCCGGCTTGAACGCCGGGCACGCTGCACCGGGCCGGGGGTTGCGAGGTGAGCGCGTGGCGCGCGCCCGCAACGGCCCGGAAAGCGTGTTGTTTCCTTTTAGAAACTCAGGTTCCTTTGTTTTTTTAGGCAAGAGCTTCCGCCACCAGGGCGGCGGGTGACTTTTCTTTGCTGGCCCAAAGAAAAGTCACCAAAAGAAAGGGCCGTCCCGACGGAGCTCAATCGTGAGCGGTGGGCGTTCCGGGGTTTTTTCGACACGACATCCTGTCGTGACCGAAAAACGGCGCGCGTCCGTGCGCGCCGCCCTCCGGGTCTGCGCCGGGTACGGGCTGTCCGAGTGCCAGCAAGGTCAAGAGCGACCGATGCTGTTGACCCTGACCTTGACCTTCAGCGACTTAAAGCCCGCCGCGCACCGCAGGGGGCGGCGGCCGTAGAGGCGCCCATGTCTGAGCGCAGCGAGTTTGGGCGCCGTGCC
>NZ_VICD02000095.1 GCF_006546735.2 Marilutibacter maris
GCCGCCGCCGGCCCGGCCCGGGCGCCAAGCCGCGGCGGCGGCCGGGCCCGGACAGGCTGTCTCCGGATGCGCTCTCATGCGACCATGCGCGGATGAGTGAGGAACGCATCATCGCCGCCGACGCCACCCGCGAGGACGACGCCGTCGAGGCCTCGATCCGCCCCAAGCGGCTGGACGAGTATCTCGGCCAGGCGCCGGTGCGCGAGCAGATGAAGATCTACATCGAGGCCGCCAGGGGCCGCGGCGAGGCGCTCGACCACGTGCTGATCTTCGGGCCTCCGGGGCTGGGCAAGACCACCCTCAGTCACGTGATCGCCAACGAACTGGGGGTCAACCTGCGGGTGACCTCGGGCCCGGTGATCGAGAAGGCCGGCGACCTGGCCGCGCTGCTGACCAACCTGCAGCCGCACGACGTGCTGTTCGTCGACGAGATCCATCGCCTGTCGCCGGTGGTCGAGGAAGTGCTGTACCCGGCGATGGAGGACTTCCAGATCGACATCATGATCGGCGAGGGCCCGGCCGCGCGTTCGATCAAGCTCGACCTGCCGCCGTTCACCCTGATCGGGGCGACCACCCGCGCCGGCCTGCTGACCGCGCCGCTGCGCGATCGCTTCGGCATCGTCCAGCGGCTGGAGTTCTACAACGCCGAGGAGCTGACGAGGATCGTGCGGCGATCGGCGCAGATCCTCGGTATCGACTGCGCCGCCGAGGGCGCCGCCGAGATCGCCAACCGTTCGCGCGGCACTCCGCGCATCGCCAACCGCCTGCTGCGGCGGGTACGCGACTACGCCCAGGTCCGTGCCGGCGGTTCGATCACCCGCGAGGTCGCCGACGCCGCCACCGCGATGCTGAAGGTCGACGCGCAGGGCTTCGACGAGCTCGACCGGCGCCTGCTGCTGACCATCATCGAGAACTTCGACGGCGGTCCGGTCGGGGTCGAGTCGCTGGCCGCGGCGCTCAGCGAGGAGCGCGGCACGCTGGAGGACGTGATCGAGCCCTACCTGATCCAGCAGGGCTTCCTGGTGCGCACCGCGCGCGGCCGCATGGCGACGGCGCGGGCCTACCGGCATGTCGGGCTGAAGCCGCGCGGCGACCGCCAGGACCTGTTCGAGGCCGGCGGATGACCGTGTTCCCCGTTCCGGCTTTCTTCTCCCGTGCTTAAAGCAATGTTCAGCCATCCTGTCAGGGTTTACTGGGAAGATACCGACGCCGGGGGCGTGGTCTACCACGCCCAGTACGTGGCGTTCCTGGAACGCGCACGGACCGAATGGATGCGGGCGCACGGTCACGGCCAGGAACGCCTGCGCAGCGAGCACGACCTGGTGTTCGCGGTGCGGGCGATGGCGGTGGACTTCCTGCGGCCGGCGCGGCTGGACGATGCGCTGCAGGTGTCGGCGGGGCTGGCCCAGTGCCGCCGCGCCAGCCTGGTGTTCGCACAGGAGGTGCGCCGCGACGGCGAGTTGCTGCTGACCGCGCAGGTGCGCGTCGCGGCGCTGGAGGCGGGCAGTTTCCGCCCGCGGCCGATCCCCGGGCCGCTGTACGGGCTGCTGAAGGCGCTGGAACTGGCGCCGGAGGCGGACACAACCGGTGCGTGACCCCACGCGCCGACCCCACAACGACTGATAGCAAGCCCTGCGGGGCGCGGAGAAACCAAGCATGACCCCATTGCCGAGCGCGCTGTTGGCCACCGTCGTGGAGCCGCTGCCCGAAGAGGCGGTCGATGCCGCCGGTCAGGTCGCCTCGCAGGCCGCCGCTGCGACCGGAGGCGATCTCAACATCCTGCAGCTGATCCTGCACGCCAGCCTGCCGGTGCAGGCGGTGATGCTGCTGCTGGTGTTCGCCTCGATCGCGTCGTGGATCATCATCTTCCGCAAGAAGCGGGTGCTCGACCGCGCCGAGCGCGAGGCCGACCAGTTCGAGGAGCGGTTCTGGTCCGGCGCCGAGCTGAGCAAGCTGTACTCCGGCACCACCGAGCGCCATCGCGACATCGCCGGCCTGGAGGCGATCTTCGAGGCCGGCTTCCGCGAGTTCGGCCGCCAGCGCCAGCGCCGCGGCATCGACAGCAAGACCCAGCTGGAAGGCGCCCAGCGCGGCATGCGGGTGGCGGCCTCGCGCGAGCTGGACGGGCTGGAGCACAACCTGGAGTTCCTCGCCAACGTCGGTTCGATCTCGCCGTACATCGGCCTGTTCGGCACCGTGTGGGGGATCATGATTTCCTTCCACGGCCTGGCCAACATGAAGGAAGCGACGATCGCCACGGTCGCGCCGGGCATCTCCGAGGCGCTGGTCGCCACCGCGATGGGCCTGTTCGCGGCGATCCCGGCGGTCTGGGCCTACAACCGCTTCGCGACCAAGGTCGAGCGCATCGGCGGCCGTTACGACGCCTTCGCCGACGAGTTCTCCTCGATCCTCGAACGTCAGTCCCAGGACTGACCCCAAAGGCGGCATCGAGCCGTTCCGCTTCCCGAATACGAGAGGATCCCCATGTCCGGCATCGCCGCGCGCCGCAGGCGCAAGCGCAAACTCAAGGCCGAGATCAACGTCGTCCCCTACATCGACGTGATGCTGGTGCTGCTGATCATCTTCATGGTCACCGCGCCGCTGCTCAACCTGGGCGTCGACATCGAGCTGCCCAAGTCCAACGCCAAGTCGATGCAGGAGAAGAAGGACCCGATCGTGGTCAGCGTCGACATCGACGGCAATTACTTCCTGACCGTGGAGGCCGGCAGCAACGAGGCGCTGACCGCGGCCGAGCTGCAGGCCAAGATGGCCGCCATCGTCGGCCAGAATCCCAGCGTGCCGGTGTTCGTCGCCGGTGACGGCAAGGCCAATTACCAGAAGGTCATGGACGCGATGGTCCTGCTGCAGGAAGCGGGGGTCGAGCGCGTCGGCCTGATGAGCCAGCCGCAGGATCGCCGCTGATGCGCGAAACGCGCGCCGACACCACGCTGGCCGTCGTTCTGGCGATCGGACTGCACCTGCTGTTGCTGGTGCTGTTGCTGCTGGGCGTGTTCTGGCAGCGCAACAACCCGCAGGTGCAGGCGATGGGCTCGCCGATCTCGGCCGAACTGGTCGATGCCAACGCGCTGTCGCAGGCGATGCAGCGCACCCTGAGCGATCGCCCCGAGCCGGCCCCGCCGGAGGTCGAGCCGCCGCCGCCGGCCGAGGAGGAGACCGCGCCGCCACCGCAGCCGTTGCCGACACCGCTGGTCGAGGACGCGCCGACCCCGCCGCAGCCGGACGCGCAGGAGTTCATCCCCGAGCCGGACGCCGTCGACCAGGACGAGGTCACCGACCAGCCGACCCCGACCCCGACCGACGAGACCCAGGTCCAGGAGGCCAAGCAGCGCCAGGACCAGATCGACCTGACCGAGCGCAAGCGCCAGGAGGAGGCCGAGCGCAAGCGCCGCCTCGCCGAGCAGGCCGAGGCCGAGCGCCAGGCCAAGCTGGCCGAGATCCGCCGCCAGCGCGAGGCGCTCCAGCGCGAGGCGCGGCTGGCCGAGCAGAAACTCAAGCAGATCGCCGATGCCCAGGCGCGTACCGCCTCCGACACCGCCGCCGCCGCGGCGCCGGCCGGCCAGGGCGGCCAGGACACCGATCTGCTGGCCCGCTACCAGGCCGCGCTGACCCAGGCGATCCTGGCCAAGTGGACCCGTCCGGAGACCGTGCCGCTGGGCGCGCGCTGCCGGCTGGTGATCCGCCAGCTGCCCGGTGGCGAGGTGATGAGCGCCGAGGTGTCATCGCCGTGCGCCTACGATGAGCAGGGCCGCCGGTCGATCGAGGCGGCGGTGCTGAAGGCCCAGCCGTTGCCGTTCGCCGGCTTCGAGCCGGTGTTCCAGCGCACCCTGATCCTGAACTTCGAGGCCCGCGACCGCTGACAGGCCGCTCTCCAGCCCATTCAGCTTTGAGCCAGCGTTCACGTCGAAGCTGTTAACACTCCACGTTCAATTCCGGGAATACCGATGAAACGACTCCTGAGCCGGGCCCATCCAGCACGCGTCCTGCCCATGCTCGCGGTGCTGCTGGCACTGCTGCCGTTCGCCGCCTCCGCCCAGCAGGGCCTGGAGCTGGACATCGTCGGCGGCAATGCGGCGGCACTGCCGGTGGCGGTGGTGCCGATGCCGTACCAGGGCAGCGCCGCCGCGCCGGAGACCGATGTCGCCGCGGTGATCGCCGCCGATCTCAACCGTTCCGGCCAGTTCCGCAGTCTCGCCGCCGACCGGGTGATCGAACGCCCGACCCGCGGCAGCGAGGTCAACTATCCGACCTGGCGCGCGCTCAACCAGGACTATCTGGTGGTCGGCCGGGTGGTCGACGGCAGCGGCGGCAGCTACCGGATCGAGTACGAGCTGTTCGACGTCGCCAGCCAGGAGCGGCTGCTCGGCTTCGCGATGACCGCGCGTCCGGCGGCGATGCGCGATGCCGCCCACCAGATCGCCGACGCGATCTACGAGAAGGTCCTGGGCGTGCGCGGCGCGTTCTTCACCCGCATCGCCTATGTGACCGCGACCGGCACCGGCCGCAGCACCAAGTACGCGCTGGTGGTCGCCGATTCGGATGGCTACAACCCGCAGACGGTGGTGAACTCCTCCGAACCGCTGCTGTCGCTGTCGTGGAGCCCGGACGGCAACCGCCTGGCCTATGTCAGCTTCGAGGGCGGCAATTCCTCGATCTACATCCAGAACATCGGCAGCGGCGGCCGCGAGCTGGTCGCCAAGTTCCGCGGCATCAACGGTGCCCCGGCGTTCTCGCCGGACGGCAACCGGCTGGCCCTGACCCTGTCCAAGTCCGGCAACCCGGAGATCTATGTGATGGACCTGGGCAGCCGCGCGCTGACCCAGCTGACCAACCACTTCAGCATCGACACCGAGCCGACCTGGAGCGCCGACGGCAGCACCGTCTATTTCACCTCCGACCGTGGCGGCCGCCCGCAGATCTACCAGGTCGCGGCGACCGGCGGCAGCGCCAGCCGGGTCACCTTCCAGGGCAATTACAACGCCAGCGCCGACGTCTCCTTCGACGGCAAGAAGATGGTCACCGCCCAGGGCAGCGGCAACACCTACCGGATCGCGATGATGGACAGCAGCCTCGGCTCGCCGCGCTGGAGCACGCTGTCGCCGGGTTCGCTGGATGAGTCGCCGAGCTTTGCCCCCAATGGCGCGATGATCATTTATGCTGCGCGCGAGGGCCGCAGGGGGGTGCTGTACGCCGTCTCAGCCGATGCCCGGGTGCGCCAGCGCCTGGTGTTGGCCGACGGTGACGTCCGTGAACCGGCCTGGGGGCCGTACCGACTGAAACGTTGAAGCCAATGTGCTTTCCCCGACGTGCACGGGGTCCGATGCATGAACTGAAGGAAACAACCGCCAGGTCGGTACGACCCGGTCCAAGAGACCAGAGCCAACCCGTTCAAGAACGCAGTCCCATTCCGCGAATCAATCTGTCCCACGCAACGACGAGGAACAACCATGAACAGCATCACCCCGGCCACCATCGGCAAGACCGTTCTCGCCGCCGTCCTGTGCACGGCCGCCGTGGCCTGCTCCAAGAAGGTCAAGGAAGTGCCGCCGACCGACACCACCCCGACCACGCCGGTGCAGCCGACCCAGCCGGTCGCTTCCGGCGCCTACGGTCCTGAAGACCTGGACACCGACGCCTGCCTGCGCCAGCGCGTGGTCTACTTCGACTTCGACCAGGATTCGCTGCGTCCGGAGTTCCAGGCCATCGTCGCCTGCCACGCCAAGTACCTGCGTGACCGTCCGACCTCGCGCATGACCCTGGAAGGCAACGCCGACGAGCGCGGCAGCCGCGACTACAACGTCGGCCTCGGCGAGCGCCGCGGCAACGCGGTGTCCTCGGCGATCCAGGCCAACGGTGGCTCGGGCAGCCAGCAGACCGTGGTCAGCTACGGCGAGGAGCGTCCGGTCTGCACCGAGTCCAACGAGGACTGCTGGGCCCGCAACCGCCGCGTCGAGATCGTCTACACCGCCAAGTAAGGCGGCAGGATGTCGATGATGTCGATGCGTCACCTGCTCGCAACGTCGATGCTCGCGGCGGCCCTCGTGGCCGCCGCACCGGCGTCGGCGCAGCGCATGAGCCTGGCCGACCGGGTCGCGCAGCTGGAACAGCGCGCCGCCGACAACCAGGCCAACGTCGATCTGCTCAACCAGGTCAACCAGCTCAAGACCGAGGTGCAGGCGCTGCGCTCGCAGGTCGAGGAGCTGAACCACCAGTTGAAGCAGCAGCAGGACAGCGGCAAGGCCCAGTACCTGGACCTGGATGGACGCCTGAACCGCCTGGAAGGCGGGCAGGGCGCTCCGGTCGCGCCGGCGGACAGCGGCGACACCCCGGCACCGTCGCCTTCGGCGGCGGTCCGGGACACGCCGCCCTCGGTCTATGGCGATCCCGGCACCCTGGCCCAGGGCGCCGACGAGCGCAGCGCCTACGCCGCCGCGTTCGATGCCCTGAAGACCGGCGAGTACGCGCAGTCGGCCAACCTGTTCCAGGCCTTCCTGCAGCAGTATCCGAACGGCGCCTATGCGCCGAACGCGCTGTACTGGCTCGGCGAGAGCTACTACGTCACCGGCAACTATCCGTTGGCGATGGGCCAGTTCCAGGCCCTGCTGGAGCGCTTTCCGACCCACGACAAGGCCCCCGGCGCCCTGCTCAAGCTGGGGTTGTCGCAGTACGGCATGGAGCGGGTCGACGAGGCCGAGCGCACCCTGTCGAGCGTGACCGAGCGCTATCCGGGCACCGATGCGGCACGCACCGCGGCCGACCGCCTCAGCGCGATCCAGCTGAACCGTCTGCGCTGAACACCGTGCCCGGCGCGCCCCGGGCGGCGGTGTCCGCTAGAATTTCCCGATGAGTACCGTGACCGCCGATGCGGCCGCCGCGTCGCCGGACCGGTTGCGCATCACCGAAATATTCCTGTCCCTGCAGGGCGAGTCGCGCAGCATCGGCTGGCCGACCGTGTTCGTGCGCCTGACCGGCTGCCCGCTGCGCTGCCAGTACTGCGACACCGCCTACGCCTTCCATGGCGGCGAATGGCGGACGATCGACGCGATCCTCGACGAGGTCGCCGGCCACGGCGCCCGCCACGTCTGCGTGACCGGCGGCGAGCCGCTGGCGCAGAAGCGCTGCATCGGCCTGTTGGAGCGGCTGTGCGACGCCGGTTACGAAGTGTCGCTGGAGACCTCCGGCGCGCTGGACATCGGCGCGGTCGACCCGCGCGTGTCGCGGGTGCTCGACATCAAGACCCCCGGTTCGGCCGAGGTCGGGCGCAACCTGTGGTCGAACCTGGCCCTGCTGACCGCCCACGACCAGGTCAAGTTCGTGATCTGCTCGCGCGAGGACTACGACTGGGCGCGCGGCATCGTCGCCGAGCACGACCTGAGTGCCCGTTGCGACGTGCTGTTCTCGCCGAGCTTCAGCCAGGTCGATGCCAGTGCGCTGGCCGACTGGATCGTCGCCGACCGTCTGCCGGTGCGCTTCCAGCTGCAACTGCACAAGCTGCTCTGGAACGACGAGCCGGGCCGCTAGCTGTGATCTTTCAGTAGGTTGTTCATCCGGGGCGATCCCGGAATTCTGTAGGTGCGACCCAAACAGCACCCCAGGAGCCCCGGATGAACC
>NZ_VICD02000096.1 GCF_006546735.2 Marilutibacter maris
CCGGCTGGCCCGGCTGCGCACGCTGGATCCCGGACACGACCACCCGGTCGCCGGCGTCCAGACCGCCGCCGATCACCCAGTCGCGGCCCATCGTGCGGCTGGCGACGACATCCTTGCGCACTACCGTGTCGTCGGCGCCGACCACCAGCACATAGGCGCCCTGGGCGTCGCGCTGCAGCGCCGCCTGCGGCACCCGCACCGCGCCCGACTGCATGCCCATGGTCGCCTTCAGGGTCACGTAGGTGCCCGGCAGCAGGCTCCGGCCCGGGTTGGGCAGGCGGGCGCGCAGCGCAACCGCGCCGGTGGCCGGGTCGACCACGTCGCCGGAAAAGTCGATCACGCCGGTGTGGGCGTAGGCGCTGCCGTCGGGCAGGAACACCTGCACGTGGGCCTCGCCGGCACTGTGGTCGACCATCGCCCGGCGCACCTGGTCGAGCTCGGACACGCTCAGCGAGAAGTTCACGTACAGCGGGTCGATCTGGTCGACCGTGGTCAGCAGGGTCGCGTTGCCCTGGCCGACCAGGGCGCCCTCGGTGACCTGCTGCTTGCCGGCGCGGCCGTCGATCGGCGCGCGCACGGTGGCATAGCCCAGGTTGATGCGGGCGTTCTGCAACGCCGCCTCGGCCTGCTTGACCGAAGCGCTGGCGCTGCGCTCGGCGGCCAGCGCGTTGTCGAGATCAGCCTGGGACACGAACTTCTGCGGCGCCAGGGTGCGCGCGCGGTCGGCGGCGACCTTGGCATTGGCGTAGTTGGCCTGGGCCGCGGCCAGCGAGGCCTGGGCCTGACCGACGGCCGCCTGCAACTGGGCCGGGTCGATCTGGAACAGCACCTGCCCTTCCTTCACGTCGGTGCCTTCCTCGTAGACGCGCTGCTGCAGCACGCCGGGCACCCGGGCGCGCACGTCGGCGCTGCGGAACGGCGCCAGTCGTCCGACCAGGTCCTTCTCCAACGGCACGTTGCCGGGCTGCACGGCGATCACGCCGAGCTCGGGAGGCGGCGGACCGCCGGCGGCCTGCTCGTCGCCACCACAGGCCGACACGACAAGGGCCAACACGGCGGCCAATGCCACCGGACGCAGGTTCATGACCATGGACACTCCGAATTCCGTCATCGAGAGCAGCAACTGCTCGGGGATAGGATTTGTAATTCTTGAACTGACCAGTTTAGCATTGGCCCCGCGCCCCCGGACCGCCGCAAGGCCAACGGGCGATGAACATTGGTATACGGCCACGCTGGGCAAAACGGTCGACCCCATCGGGCGAGCCTACGTCCGGCACTGTCCACGTACCGTCACGGCCGGCATCGACGGCGACCGCCCCGCCAGGGCGGCCGACGGCCATCATCAGGGGCTCCCACAGGGCATCGGATGGGCATCGCGTGCCGGCCTCGCGCCGCCGCCGGAAGACAACTGCCACAATTCCGGACCGGCAGGTTCAATAAACTAATGGGAGTGGTTCCCATTCCATCGGACCGGGACCATGCCCTCCTCCTCCCCCCGCCGTTACCCGGCGTCAACGCCCGAGGCTCACATGTCGAAATCCGCAGGCAAGCGCCCCCCCTCCACGAGCAAGCGCATGATCCTGATGCTGATCGGCGCGATCGTCGTGTTCGGTGGCGTCTTCGCGGTCAAGGGATTCTTTGCCGCGCAGACCAACAAGTTCTTCGACAACATGCCGCAGCCGCCGGTCGCGATCAGCTCGCAGGCTGCGCGGACCGAGCAGTGGAACGACTCCGGCGAGGCGGTGGGCACCTTCGTCGCGGTCAACGGCACCGACGTCACCACCGAGTCCGGCGGCGTGGTCCGCGCGATCGAGTTCACCGCCGGCCAGCCGGTCGCCTCCGGCGCGGTGCTGGTGCGGCTGAACACCGCCAACGAGGAGGCGACCCTGAAGTCGCTGGAAGCCTCCGCCCGCCTGGCCGCCGCCCAGCGCGACCGCTGGCAGCAGCTGTCCCGCGACCAGTTGGTCTCCAAGGACGAGGCCCAGCAGCGCGCCACCGCCGCCGCCACCGCGCAGGCGCAGGTCGACGCGCAGCGCGCGCTGATCGCGCAGAAGACCATCCGCGCGCCGTTCTCCGGCGAGCTGGGCATCCGCAAGGTCAACCTCGGCCAGTACGTCTCCCCCGGCACCGCGATCGTCAGCCTGCAGCAGCTTGACCCGATCTACCTCGACTTCACCCTGCCCGAGCAGCAGATGGGCAAGGTCGCCGAGGGCGGCACGGTGCAGGCCTCGGTGGACGCCCTGCCGGGGCAGACCTTCGAGGGCCGGATCACCGCGATCGAGCCGCAGATCGACCCCAGCACCCGCAACTTCAAGGTGCAGGCGACCTTCGACAACCCCGACCGCAGCCTGCGTCCGGGCAGCTTCGCCAAGGTCGGCTTCGCGACCGGCGCCCAGCACGACGTGGTGGTCATCCCGCAGACGGCGGTCAGCTTCAATCCCTACGGCAATGCGGTGTTCGTGATCGGCAAGACCCCGCGCGCCGAGGGCGAGACCGACATGCAGGGCAATCCGCTGACCGGCGACAAGCTGACCGTGAGCCAGCGGTTCATCACCACCGGCGCGACCCGCGGCGACCTGATCGCGGTCACCGACGGTCTCGAGCCGGGCGAGGAGGTCGCGACCAGCGGACTGCTGAAGCTGCGCAACGATGCCGAAGTCACGGTCAACAACAAGGTGAAGCCGGCCGCCGACGAGCAGCCGGCTCCCGAGAACCGCTGACGTACCCGCCGTCCGGGCCCGCCGAAGCCCGGACGGCACGCTCGAGCAAACCCGGTTGATCGCTGCGAAGCCCGTCCGCGGGCCTCGCCCCCACACCAGCCCTCCCCCGCCCGCGGGACAGGGACACACGCGAAACCCTCTCCCGCCCGCGGGAGAGAGGGAGAAGCCCAGCGATGAAATTCACCGACATCTTCATCAACAAGCCGGTACTGGCGATCGTCCTCAATCTGTTCATCCTGCTGTTCGGCCTGCGCGCCTACAGCGAGTTGAACGTGCGCCAGTACCCCGAGCTGCGCAATGCCGTGATCAACGTCAGCACCACCTACTTCGGTGCCGACGCCGACCTGATCGAGGGCTTCATCACCACCCCGCTGGAACGCGAGATCGCCAGCGCCGAGGGCATCGACTACATGACCTCGACCAGCTCGGCCGGGGTCAGCACCATCCAGGCCTACATCCGCCTGGACCAGGATCCGAACGAGGCGCTCACCCAGATCGCGGCCAAGGTCAACAAGATGCGCGGCCAGCTGCCGCCGGAGTCGGAAGACCCGGTGATCGATCTGCAGCAGGGCCAGCAGATCGCGGCGATGTACCTGTCGTTCGCCAGCGAGACCCTCAACAACAACCAGATCACCGACTACCTGACCCGGGTGATCCAGCCCAAGCTGGTCACCGTGCAGGGCGTGCAGCGCGCCGACATCCTCGGCGCCGGCACCTTCGCGATGCGGGTATGGCTCAAGCCCGACCGCATGACCGCGCTGCAGATCACCGCCAGCGACGTTTCCAATGCGCTGCAGTCCAACAACGTGCTGGCCGCGGTGGGTTCGACCAAGGGCCAGATGGTCGCGATCGACATGACCGCCGAGACCGACCTGCGCACGCCGGAGGAGTTCCGCCGTCTGGTGATCCGCGAGCAGGACGGCGCGATCGTGCGCCTCGGCGACGTCGCCGACGTGGTGCTGGGTTCCGAGAGCTACGGCACCTCGGTGCGGATGAACGGCGAGGCGGCGACCTTCGTCGGCATCTACGTCTCGCCCGACGCCAACTCGCTGGACGTGATCAAGGATGTGCGCGTGCTGTGGGACGAGCAGATCGTTCCGCAGCTGCCGCAGGGCATCAAGGGCACCATCCCCTACGACAGCACCGAGTCGATCCAGGAGGCCATCGACGAGGTAGTCAGCACCATCGTCGAGGCGGTGATCATCGTGATCGTGGTGATCTTCCTGTTCCTGGGGTCGCTGCGCAGCGTGCTGATCCCGGCGGTGACCGTGCCGCTGTCGCTGGTCGGCGCGCTGTTCCTGATGCTGCTGATGGGCTTCACCATCAACCTGCTGACCCTGCTGGCGATGGTGCTGGCGATCGGCATCGTGGTCGACGACGCGATCATCGTGCTGGAGAACATCCATCGCCACATCGAGGAGGGCATGAGTCCGCACGCCGCCGCGCTCAAGGGCGCGCGCGAGCTGGCCTGGCCGGTGGTGGCGATGACCACGACCCTGGTCGCGGTGTACGTGCCGATCGGCTTCCAGGGCGGCCTGACCGGCGTGCTGTTCACCGAGTTCGCCTTCACCCTGGCCGGTTCGGTGCTGCTGTCGGGCGTGATCGCGCTGACCCTGTCGCCGATGATGAGCGCGAAGATCCTCAAGCCGCACGATCCCGAGCACCCCAAGGGCAAGCTTGAGAACTGGCTGGACGAGAAGTTCGAAGTGCTGCGCCTGGCCTACCAGCGTCGCCTGCACGGCGCGCTGGAGACCAAGTCGGTGCTCGCGGCGTTCGGTGCGATCACCTTCCTCTCCTGCGTCTTCCTGTACATGACCGCGCCGAAGGAGCCGGCACCGCTGGAGGACGAGGGCTTCATCTTCTCGATCGCCAGCGCCGACCCCTACGCGACCCTCGACTACGTGGAGCGCTATACCGAGGAGATCACCGCGATTTCCAAGACCGTGCCCGAGGTCGACGGCTACTTCCTGTTCAACGGCGGCTTCGGCGGCAGCGGCGGCGGCGCCAGCCCGCAGGCGATGGCCGGCTTCGTGCTCAAGCCGTGGAGCGAGCGCGACCGCTCGACCAACCAGGTGCTGCAGCAGACCCTGCAGCCGCAGATCAGCCAGGTCACCGGCCTGAACGTGTTCGCCCTGGTCCCGCCCTCGCTGCCCAGCGCCGGCGGCGACGGTGGCGGCGAGTTCGTGATCGGCGGCGTCGGCGAGCTGAGCCAGTTGTCGGAGCTGGCCGACGCGATCCTGGAGCGGGCCTACGCGAGCAAGCGCTTCATCTTCCTCGACAAGGACCTGAAGATCGACAAGCCGCGCATCGAGGTCGCCATCGACCGCGACAAGGCGGCCTCGCTCGGCATCGAGATGCGCACGCTGGCGGCCGACATGGCGGCGCTGCTGTCGGGCGGCTACACCAACCGCTTCGCGATGCAGAACCGCTCCTATCGGGTGATTCCGCAGGTCCAGCGCAGCGATCGCCTCAACGCCAGCGACCTTGAGAACTACTACACCCGCACCCGCGACGGCGAACTGATCCCGTTGTCGACCGTGGTGACGCTGAAGGAGAGCACCCAGCCGCAGTCGCTCAAGCGCTTCCAGCAGTTGAACGCGGTGGCGATCACCTTCGCGCCGCGTCCGGGCGTCAGCAAGGGCGAGGCGTTGAGCATCCTCGAGGAGGCCGCGAACGAGGTGCTGCCGCAGGGCTACAGCGTCGACTACGCCGGCGAGTCGCGCCAGTTCAAGCAGGAGGGCGCGGCGATGCTGGTCACGATGGGACTGGCGCTGATCGTGATCTTCCTGGTGCTGTCGGCGCAGTTCGAGAGTTTCCGCGACGCCCTGATCATGCTGCTGACCGTGCCGATGGCGATCTGCGGCGCGCTGCTGGTGCTCAACGTGCTGGCCCTGGTCGCCAACATCCTGAGTTTCAGCGGCATCGAGGCGTTCCCGGGGATGAGCATCAACATCTACACCCAGGTCGGCCTGGTGACCCTGGTCGGGGTGATCTCCAAGCACGGCATCCTGATCGTGGAGTTCGCCAACAAGCTGCAGATCGAGCAGGGCATGTCCAAGCGCGATGCGATCGAGCACGCCACCAGCATCCGTCTGCGTCCGGTGCTGATGACCACCGCGGCGCTGGTGTTCGCGATGATCCCGCTGCTGATGGCCAGCGGCCCGGGCGCGGCCTCGCGCTTCTCGATGGGCACCGTGATCGTCTCGGGCATGAGCATCGGCACGCTGTTCACCCTGTTCGTGCTGCCGGCGTTCTATCTGTACCTGGCACGTGATCACTCGGCGCAGCATGCCGACGGGGAAGAGAAGGCCCCGGCGCTGAATCCGGCACCGCAGCAGGGCTGAGCGGCATGACCGCCCGGGCCGCGTCGCCGCCGGCAATGGCGGGGCGCGGCCCGGGCTTTTTTGTGGGCGCCTGAGGTCGCGCCCTGCCGATGTCAGGCGGGCGCCAGCAGGGGCGAGACGTCCAGCGCCACCGTCGACAACGCCGCCAGGTCGCGCAGATGCGGCACCCGTCCCAGGCACGGCGCCGGCAGGCGCGCCTGCAGCAGCCGGAAGTTGTCGTCGGCGCGCCGCATGTCCGGGTCGATGTCGTTGGCGATCCATCCGGCCAGGCGACGGCCGTCGGCGGCGATCGCGCGCGCGCTCAGCCGCGCATGATTGATGCAGCCCAGCCTCAACCCGACCACCAGCACCACCGGCAGGTCCAGCGCGCGGACCAGGTCGACCTGGTCCAGGCTCGCCGACAACGGCGCCGCCCAGCCGCCGACCCCCTCGACCACGACCCGATCGGCGGCCGCGGCCAGGCGCGCATAGGCGGCGGCGATCGCCTCCAGTTCCAGTTCGACCCCGGCATCGGCCGCGGCCAGCTCCGGCGCCAATGGCGCCGGCAACGCGTACGGATTGACCTCCGCGTAGGGCGGCCGCGGGTCGCTGGCCGCCTGCAGCAGCAACGCGTCCTCGTTGCGCCAGCCGTCGGGGCTGGGTTCGCAGCCGCTGGCGACCGGCTTCATCCCGCTCGCGCGCAGGCCTTGCGCCCGCAGCGCATGCAGCAGGCAGGCGCTGGCGACCGACTTGCCGATACCGGTATCGGTGCCGGTGACGAAGACGCCGATGGCGGTGGCGGCGGACGGGGCGGTCTCGAAGCGATGTTCTTGGGCGGTCATGCTGATCCTGAACACAGCGCGGCGCGCTGCTAAACTCCGGGAATGTTCGCCGCTACCACCCTGACCGGCAACAAGCCGGAACAGTACGCCCAGCTGGCCGACCAGGCCCGCGGTCTGCTCCATGGCGAGCACGACCGCATCGCCAATGCCGCCAACCTGGCGGCACTGGTGTTCAACAGCCTGCCGGACCTGAACTGGGTCGGCTTCTACTTCTTCGATGGCAACGAGCTGGTGGTCGGGCCGTTCCAGGGCCTGCCGGCCTGCGTGCGCATCGCGGTCGGCAAGGGCGTGTGCGGCACCGCCGCGCAGACCGGCCAGACCCAGCGGGTCGACGACGTCGACGCCTTTCCCGGCCATATCGCCTGCGACGCGGCCTCGCGCTCGGAGCTGGTCGTGCCCCTGTTCGCGCGCAACGGCGACCTGCTCGGCGTACTCGACATCGACAGCCCGCTGCGGGGCCGTTTCGAGGCCGATGACCAGGCCGGTATCGAAGCGCTGGCGCGACTGTATACCGACGCCCTGGAGCCGGAGTCCCACGGATGAGCCTGCCGAAACTGCGCAACATCGGTCCCAAGAGCGCGGCCTGGCTGCGCCAGGTCGGCCTGCACAGCCGCGAAGACCTGGAGGCGGCCGGTCCGGTCGAAGCGTTCATGCGGATCAAGCGGGCCGGCTTCAAGCCGACCATGAACCTGCTCTACGCGATCGAGGGCGCGTTGTGCGACTGCCACTGGCAGGAAGTGCCGGACGCGCGCCGGCAACAGCTGGTCGCCGAGGCCGAGGCCGCGATCGAGCAGTTGCCGCCGCCGCGCTACAAGCCGGCCGCCGCGCCAGTGCGGACCACGGTGCTGACCGCCGACACGGTCGAACTCCCACCCACCGAGCCCGACGAAGGCAACGAAGGCAGCGACGGCAACGACGCAGAGCCTTGACAGCGGCGTGCGACTTGATGGCCTTCCCCGGGAAGGCCCCATCGCGGCCCACGCCGCTCCAACCGGACCCTCGGAAGCACGGAAAGCCCCCCGGCAGGAATCCAGGCCGCGGGGCGGAGATCCCGCTCTTCTCTCGCTCCTCGCCTCTCCCCCCTCACTTCTCCTCTTTCCCCCTCACTTCCGGCCTTTTGGCGTACACTGCGCGCGCTTCGAGGTGACCCGTTCGCGCCACGTGCGCGAACGGGTTGAAACGGGAAGCCGGTGACCTGCCACGGTCGGACCTCGCCAACGAGGCCCGGCCGGCATGCAGCAGTCCGGCACTGCCCCCGCAACGGTAAGCGCGCCAAGGCTCCGACATCGGCCACTGTGCATCGCACGGGAAGGCGTCGGCGCCGGGATTCCGGACCGCACGGTCCGGGTCCAGCCGCAAGTCCGGAGACCGGCCTCGTCGCCTGGGTCGCGCCGATCGCGCGACACCATGACTGATTGCGATGCGGAGGGCGTCGCGGCGGCGATGCCGGCCCTGGCCGGCGGTCGAGGCCCTTTCCTTCCGCGCGCCCCGTAACGCGATGCGCAGGCGCCCCCTGCGTGCTGGAGAGAGCCGATGCACCCCAAATCCCCGACCCTGGCCGTCGCCGCCGTCCTGGCCGCATCCGCCGCGCCGCAGGTCCACGCCCAGCAGGCGACCGAACTGGATGAAGTCGTGGTCACCGCCAACCGCACCGCGGTCAGCGTCGACGACACCCTGGTCCCGGTCGAGGTGATCGATCGCGCCACCATCGAGCGCAGCCAGGCCCGCGACCTGACCGACCTGCTGCGCGGTCGCGCCGGCATCTCGATCGCCAACCAGGGCGGCACCGGCAAGCTCAGCACCCTGTTCCTGCGCGGCAGCGAATCCGACCACGTGCTGGTGCTGGTCGACGGCGTCCGCATCGGTTCGGCGACCTCGGGCCTGGCCTCGTTCCAGGACCTGCCGCTGGCGCTGATCGAACGCATCGAAGTGGTGCGCGGCCCGCGCTCGAGCCTGTACGGCAGCGAGGCGATCGGCGGCGTGATCCAGATCTTCACCCGGCGCGACCGGGAAGGCCTGAACCTGCGGGCCAGCGCCACCGTCGGCAGCAACGACTACGCCGAAGGCAGCTCCGGTATCGGCGGCCGCAGCGGCGGCGCCTGGTTCGGCATCGACACCGCCTACACCAACACCGAGGGCTTCGACGCCTGCAGCGGCCGCGGCCCGGATCCGTCGATCCCGTTCGACTTCGGTGCCGGCTGCTTCACCGACGAGCCCGACCGCGACGGCTACCGCAACCGCTCGCTGTCGGCGCGCGCCGGCTACGACGTCGGCGACACCTTCGCGTTCGGGGCGCATGCGCTGCGCGCCGAGGGCCGCAACGAGTACGACGGCAGCTTCCAGAACCTGTCCAAGGTGACTCAGCAGGTACTTGGCGCCAACGCGCGCTGGACCCCCAACGAGGTCGCCACCGTCAGCCTGAACCTGGGCCGCAACACCGACGCCTCCGACAATTACATGGATGGCATCGATGTCGGCTACTTCGACACCGACCGCGACAGCGCCACCCTGCAGGGCGACTTCAGGTTCGCCGGCGACCATCTGTTCAGCGTCGGCCTGGACTGGCTGCGCGACCGCGTCGACAGCAACACCGCCTACGATGAGACCTCGCGCGACAACCGCGCCGCCTTCGTGCAGTACCGCGGCCAGTTCGCCGCGGGCAGCCTCGGCCGGCAGTCGTTCGAGGCCAGCCTGCGCCGCGACGACAACGAGCAGTTCGACGGCCATACCACCGGCAGCGTCGCCTGGGGCCTGGGCTTCGGCGGGAACTGGCGGCTGACCGCCGGCTACGGCAGCGCATTCAAGGCGCCGACCTTCAATGAGCTGTACTACCCGTTCTTCAACAACCCGAATCTGCGTCCGGAGGAATCGCGCAGCTGGGAGCTCGGCTTGGCCTACGACGGCGACGCCCTCGACTGGCGGATCGACGCCTTCAGCACCCGCGTCGACGATCTGATCGCCTACGACGCCGCACTGTTCATGCCCAACAACATCGACCAGGCGCGCCTGCGCGGCGCCGAGATCGGCCTGGACACCGAGCTGTGGGGCTGGAGCGTCGATGCCAGCGCCAGCTTCGTCGACAGCGAGAACCGCAAGGGCTTCCATGCCGGCAACGAGCTGCCGCGCCGTGCCCGTCGCAGCGCGCGCATCGATCTCGATCGTGCCTTCGGCGACCTGCGCCTGGGCGTGACCGGTGTGGCCGAGGGCGGCCGCTACGACGATGTCGCCAACAGCGTGCGGGTCGGCGGCCATGCCAGCTTCGATCTGCGCGCCGAGTACGCCGTCCACCCCGACTGGACCGTGCAGGCCCGCGTCGCCAACCTGTTCGACCGCGACTACCAGACCGTCGACTGGTACAACCGGCCGGGCCGCGAGTGGTTCCTGACCCTGCGCTACGCGCCGCGCTGAGGCGCGGCCGCAGGAGCGGCGCGAGCCGCGATCCCCGGGCTGCGCCCGGGAATCCCCAAAGTTTGCTGCGCAAACCTTGGGCCCCACCGTTGCGCTGCCACACCCCCATTCGCATCTGCGATGCGAATCGCCCCCTGACTCAGGGGGGAACGATATCCGGCTG
>NZ_VICD02000097.1 GCF_006546735.2 Marilutibacter maris
CCTGCGGGAAGTTGGCCACCACCGACAACAGGGCGCTGTCGCCGTAGACCAGGCGCAGGCGCTCGCGCACGTTCTTCAGGCCGATCCCGGTGCCGGCGGTCTTCCGGCCGCCGTCCTCGCCGCCGAAGCCGATGCCGTCGTCGGCGACGGTGACCGCCAGCTTGCGCTCGCTGGCGCGCGCCAGCAGCCACACGGTGCCGCCGCCGGGCTTGGGCTCCAGGCCGTGCTTGATCGCGTTCTCGACCAGGGTCTGCAGCATCATCGGCGGCAGCGGGGTCGCGCGCAGATCGTCGGGCACGTCCAGCTGCACCTGCAGGCGCGGGCCCATGCGCAGCTTCAGGATCTCCAGGTAGGCCTGCGAGCGTTCCAGCTCCGCGCCCAGGGTCGAGACCGCCTCGTCGGTGCGCGGCAGCGAGCGCCGCAGGTATTCGATCAGGTGACCGAGCATCAGGTCCGCGCGCTGCGGATCGTGCCGGGTCAGCACCTGCGCGCTGGCCAGGGTGTTGTAGAGGAAGTGCGGTTCGACCTGCGCGTGCAGCAGGCTCAGCTTGGCCACGGTCAACTCCTTTTCGGTCGCAGTCTGGCGGGCGGCGGCCTGTTCGCTGCGGCGGCGCTCGGAGACACGACGGGTGATGGCTCGGGTGATGGCTTCCACGTTTTCCAGGTTGGTGCCGTCGTCGACCCGGAACCAGTCGTTCCAGGCGTCGCTCTCCGGCTCGCAGATCACGGTCGCGCTGCTGATCGCATCGCCGGGGGCGATGGTGGCGAGGATGCGGTTGCGGCGGGTGCGGAACAGGTCGTTGAAGAAGCGGCCAAGCCGCACCGTCCAGTCGCCGTCCTGCGGGGCCGCGCCGCCGGCACGGGCGCGCAGCTGCAGGCTGTCGCGCGCGCTTTCCACGCCTTCCACGTTGGGCAGGTCGCGGATCGCCGCGTCCACCACCGCGAACGCTTCCTCGGCATCGAGCGGAATCTCGACCTGGCGACGCTGGCGGTTGGAGACGGTGGAGGCGTCCAGGTGCCCGGCGATCATCCGCACCCGCCGCAGGTGCGAGAAACCCAGCGTGACCACGAACGCCGCCGCGACCACGAACAGGAAGAAGAACGGCATGACGTTCGGCAGCGGCAGCGAGTCCCAGACCATCGCCGCCAGCAGCAACAGCAGGCCCCAGGCGAGCAGGCGACGGGCGATGAAGACGATCTGCAGGGTCATGGCGGCAGGCGGTCGGGGTGGGCGATGGGCCGAGCATAGCCAGCACACCGCGCGCCGGAAGGGGGCAGGCGACGAACCGGGGGCTGGCGCGACCAAACAGGGGATGCGCGGAACGGGCGCTTGGTTGCAATCGCGCCGCCGCGGGTCCGCGGCGGCGGTCTCAGGCGGGGCTGACGCCCATCGCGTCGAGATAGGCCTGCAGGCCGCGCGACCGCTCGTCGGCGAAGATCTCGCCGGTGCCGCTGTACTCGACGATGCGGTCGGGACGGAAGCTGCGGAAGTCGCTGCGCAACCGGCACCAGGCGCCCAGGGTCCAGCTGCCGCCCCAGAACGCCAGGCACAGCGGCTCGACCTCGCGCGCGCTGCCGCGGCCGCTCTCGTCGCGGTAGTCGATCCGCAGCACCTGGCGCGCGGTCACCGCATCGTGCAACGCGTCGATGATGCCGCTGGTTTCCAGCCGCTCGACCTCGGGCGCGAAGATCCGCGAGCGCTCGCTGCTGGCGCGCAGCTCGGGCGGCAGCACCGCCTCGATCTTCAGCAGCGCGGTGGTCGCGCCGCGACCCAGCCGCTCGCCGCCGAAGGCGCGGACGAAGCGCGAACCGACCACCAGGGCTTCGAGCTCGTCGGGCGTGAACATCAGCGGCGGGATGTCCGAACCCTTGCGCAGCAGATAACCGACGCCGGCCTCGCCCTCGATCGGCACGCCCGAGCGCTGCAGGTCGGCGACATCGCGGTAGACCGTGCGCAGCGAGACCTCGAGCGTCTCGGCGAGACGTTGGGCGGTGATGGCATTGCGGCGGCCACGCAGGGCATGGATCAACAGGAACAGGCGGTCGGCGCGGCGCATGCGGCATCTTCGCAGGCAGATGAGGCCGGCTCAATCGCGGCATACGGGAGGACGGGAAAAGCGGTGGCGGTCATCAGCGTTGCTCCGATCGCGGGGTGGCGCGCAGCTGCAGCCAGTCCGGCGGCGCCAGCAGCCCGGTGGCGCGCGCGTCGTCGAGCGCGGCCCGCCACTGCCGATCGCGGGCGAGTGCGTCCAGGTGCCCGATCCGGGCGGCGTCGCTGGCGAAACCGGCGAACCAGACGAACGCCTGCTCGCCCTCGCGCACCGGCAGGCGCGGAAAGGTGTTGATGGCCGCTTCGGTCATGTAGCGCGCGCGCAGCGAGGCGCCGTGGCGCGCCAGCAACGGCGCGAGCCGCGCCTCGAACACGGCGGCGAACCCCTGGTCGGCCGGGCGCGCGAGCCGGCAGATGCCAGCCACCAGCGACCCGTCGGCCATGCCGGCACCGGCATCGGCCGGACGCGGGTCCGCGGCCGCGAAGCCCGAACCCGCCGCCACCGGGCGCAGCAGCAGCACGTCGTCGGAATCGATCATGGTCGCGTTGGCGGCGTCGCGATGGCGCTGCCAGACCGGACCGCCATAGAACGCGCCCAGCGCGCGTTCGCGGACCCGCATCGACGCGAAGCCGCGCAGCCAGACGAAGCGGTCGGCACGGTCGAGGTCGTGGAACTGGCCGATCACATGCATGCCGACCGCCTCCTGCGACTCGACGAACTCGCGCTCGAACAGCCCGACCAGGGTGTCGCGCGTGCCCGGATGCAGGGTGTACTGGCGCAGCTCGACCACGGCATCGGCCCAATGCCCGGCGACGGCCACGGACGGCGTGGTCATCGATGCGAACGTGGGCCCGCTCATCCGGCGCTCCTGACGATTCCGGCGACACCGCCGGCGTTGACCGGCGAGCCGTCCGCGGCGCAGGGAAGGCCCGGCCGCCGCGGTCCGCCCCGCCAGGGCCACTCGCCCGCGGGCACCAGTGCGTGGGCGCCCCCGGCCATGTCCAGCGCCGCCGCGTTCAATCCCTGCATGAAGGCTTCCCAGCCCGTCGTGCCCACGCCCGCCATGACCCTGCTCCCGCACCGTGCCGATCGCACCATGACAGCCTGCGCCGGTGCTGCTGCCAGCCTGATGGCAGCAATGGCCACCGCCGCGCACACGCCGCGTCGACGTCGATGAACCGGTCGCGAACGTCATCCGCATGTCCGCCGCCGGGGCGCACGGCTGTCATCTGCGCATCCCAGACTGCGCGCCTGCCCGGCCGGGCCGTCTCATCCCCTGCAACCGCCGACGGACAGCATCAGGTCATGAACGACACTTACGACAACGAAGGCCGGGCGCGGCTGCGCGAGACCTACCTGCGCACCGAGATCACCCTGTCGCTGATCCGCCGCCACGCCGGCGGCGGCCTGGACCCGCACGTGGAACGGCAGCTCGACCATCACCAGCGCATGCTGCGCGGCCAGCTCGGCAGCGAAGCCGATCTGGCCAGCGATGCGATCGACGCGGCCAAGCGGGCATTGACCGCGGCCGACCCGGCGGCGCCGCTGCTGATGCTGGAGATGGCCCGCGACGCGCTGGCGGCAGGTGTGCGTCGCC
>NZ_VICD02000098.1 GCF_006546735.2 Marilutibacter maris
GGCTCACGCCGCTCCTACGAAGAGCGCGTCAGCCTTGTCCCTCCCGCCCCCTGGGTCAGGGGATGGGTCACGCCTCCATGCTGTAGGAGCTGCGTAAGCTGCGACCGGGGCCTTCCTGGTAGAGCCTCATCGCGGCTCACGCCGCTCCTACGAAGAGCGCGTCAGCCTTGTCCCTTCAGTCCCCTGGGTCAGGGGATGGGTCACGCCTCCATGCCGTAGGAGCTGCGTAAGCCGCGACCGGGGGCTTTCCTGGTAGAGCCTCATCGCGGCTCACGCCGCTCCTACGGAAGCAAAGGGTCTTCTCCAGAGGGCGCGCAGCCCGGAATCCGTGGCTCACGCCGCCCCTACGAAAGACCTGCGGCCCCCGGCCCGGCTACACTCCCGGTGCTGTCGCGGAGGAGAACATCGCAGGCGTGATTCCGGGCTGGGTGCTGCTGCTGGTTTCGCTGGGCTACGTGGCCCTGCTGTTCGCCGTGGCCTATGCCGGCGACCAGCGCAGCGATGCGATGATGTCGCGCCACCGCTGGCTGCGTCCGGCGGTCTATTCGTTGGCGCTGGCGGTGTATTGCTCGTCGTGGACCTTCTACGGCGCGGTCGGCACCGCCGCGCGCACCGGCATGGGCTTCCTGCCGATCTACCTGGGGCCGCTGCTGCTGCTGCTGTTCGGATGGCGGTTCTTGGAACGGCTGGTACTGATCTCCGGCGAGAACCGGATCGTCTCGATCGCCGACTTCCTGTCCTCGCGCTACGGCCGCGCGCCCGGGCTGGCGGCGCTGGTCGCGCTGCTGGCGCTGGTCGCGGCGGTGCCCTACGTGGCCCTGCAGTTCAAGGCGGTGGCGATGAGCGTGGACGTGCTCGCCGGGCTGCCCGCCAACGCGCCGCCGCTGTCGGATCCGGCGTTCTACACCGCGCTGCTGCTGGCGGTGTTCGCGATCCTGTTCGGCACTCGCCAGATCGACGCCACCGAGCACCACCGCGGCATGGTGCTGGCGGTGGCGCTGGAGTCGGTGGTCAAGCTGGTCGCCTTCGTCGCCATCGGCGTGTTCGCGCTCGCCCACCTGCCCGGCAACGGGCATCTCGGCCAGCGCATCGTGCAGGCCGCCGACGTCGTGCTCGCCCCGGGCCTGCCGACCGCCTTCGTCGCCCAGACCCTGCTCGCGTTCACCGCGATCCTGTGCCTGCCGCGCCAGTTCCACGTCGCCGTGGTCGAGTGCCAGAACCCGGCCGATGTGCGCACCGCGCGCTGGCTGTTTGGCGGCTACCTGATGCTGATCAGCGTGCTGGTGGTGCCGATCACCCTGGCCGGGCAGGCGGTGCTGTCGGGCGACGCGGTGTCCCCGGACAGCTACGTGCTGGCGCTGCCGTTGGCGCTGGACCGCGACATGCTCGCGCTGATGGTCTATGTCGGCGGCTTCTCCGCGGCGACCGGCATGGTGATCGTCGCCAGCGTCGCCCTGGCGACGATGGTCAGCAACGATCTGGTGATGCCGCTGCTGTTGCGCGCCGGCACCCTGCAGCAGACCCCGGCGATCGATCGCCAGGTGGTGTGGGTACGCCGGATCACCATCGTGATGCTGGCGATGCTCGCCTACGCCTACCACCGCGGCGACCTGCTGCGGGGCGAGGGCGACGGCGGTCTGGCCCAGCACGGCCTGTTGGCGTTCGCCGCGGTCGCCCAGTTCGCACCGGCCCTGATCGGCGGCCTGTACTGGCGCGGTGCCAGCCGGATCGGCGCCTCCAGCGGCTTGGTCGCCGGTGCGCTGCTGTGGGCCTACACCCTGTTGCTGCCGGCGCTGGCGGGCGGCGGCTGGTTCGACGATGGCTGGGTCGAGCGCGGCCCGCTGGGGCTGGACTGGTTGCGCCCGCAGCAGCTGTTCGGCCTGCAGGGCTGGGACCCGCTGACCCATGGCGTGTTCTGGTCGCTGCTGTTCAACATCGGCGTGTTCGTGTTCATGTCGATGCGCAAGCGTCCGCGCTTGCAGGAGCAACTGCTGGCGACGCCGTTCCTGGACCCCTACGCCCAGCGTCCGGCGTTGGGCCCGGGCGGCTGGACCGGCAACGTGCGCGCCGGCGAGCTGTTGACCCTGGCCGAACGCATCGTCGGCGAGCGCCACGCGCGGCGCGCGTTCCAGGCCCATGCCGCGCAGCAGGGACAGCCGTGGCAGCCCGGCCAGCCGGCCGACCGCGCCCTGACCCAGTTCACCGAGCGCCTGCTGGCCTCGGCGATCGGCGCGGCCTCGGCGCGCCTGACCCTGACCAGCGCGTTGCGCGGCTCGGGCATGGAGCTGGGCGAAGTGGTGGCCCTGCTCGACGAGGCCAGCCAGGAGCTGCGCTTCAACCGCCAGATCCTGTCGACCACGCTGGAGAACATCAGCCAGGGCGTCAGCGTGGTCGACGTCGACCTGCGCCTGGTCGCCTGGAACCGTCGCTACCAGGAGCTGTTCGACTACCCCGACGGCATGCTCTACGTCGGCCGCCCGGTCAGCGACCTGATCCGCTGGAATGCCGAGCGCGGCGAGATGGGCCCGGGCGACGTCAACGACCAGGTCCGCCGCCGCATCGCCCACCTGCGCGCCGGCACCCCGTACGTGTTCGAGCGGGTGCGCGCCAGCGGCCAGGTGGTGGAGATGCGCGGCCGTCCGCTGCCCGGCGGCGGCTACGTCACCAGCTACAGCGACGTCACCGACTACAAGCGCGCCGAGCAGGCCCTGCGCGAGATCAACGAGAACCTGGAGCAGCGCGTCGAGCAGCGCACCCGCGAGGCCGAGGCGGCGCAGCAGTCGCGGACCCGGTTCCTGGCCGCGGTCAGCCACGACGTCCTGCAGCCGCTCAATGCGGCGCGGCTGTTCACCACCGCGCTTCGGGACAGCCGCGACGGCGACGAGCAGACCCGGCTGGCCGAGCGCGTCGATGCCGCCCTGCGCGCGGCCGAGGACCTGCTCGACGGCCTGCTCGACATCTCGCGCCTGGACGCCGGCGCGCTGCGTCCGGAGATCGTCGACTTCGACGTCAACGAACTGCTGCGCGAACTGGTCGCCCAGTACGCGCCGATCGCCGCCGAGCGCGGCCTGCGACTGCGCGTGCGTGCGCCGGAGCGTCCGCGGCGGGTGCGCAGCGACCGCCGCCTGCTGCGCCGCGCGCTGCAGAACTTCCTCGCCAACGCGCTGCGCTACACCCGCAGCGGCGGTGTGCTGATCGCCGCGCGGCTGCGCGATGGCGCGGTCGAACTGCAGGTCTGGGACACCGGGCCGGGCATCTCAGAGCATCACCTGGCGCAGATCTTCGACGAGTTCCGCCGCTTCGAGGGCCCGACCACCGGCGGCGAGCGCGGGCTCGGCCTGGGCCTGTCGATCTGCCAGCGCATCGCGCGCACCCTGAACCACCCGCTGCGGGTGCGCTCGCGGGTCGGCGCCGGCAGCGTGTTCTCGATCACCGTGCCGTTCGGTGCCCCGGCCGCCGAGGCGGCGCCGGTCGAGGAGGCCTCGGCGGCCAGTGTCGCGCCGTTGTCGATCACCGATACCGACACCCTGGCCGGCCTGCGCGTGCTGTGCGTGGACAACGACCGCGAGATCCTCGACGGCATGCGCACCCTGCTGCAGCGCTGGGGCGCGGTCGTGCTGACCGCGACCGATACCGATGGCGCGTTGGCGGCGGCCGGCGCCGGACCGCCGCCGGACGTCGCCCTGGTCGACTACCACCTGCACGACCGCCTCGACGGCCTGGGGGTGATCGATGCGCTGCGCGCGCGGCTGGGGGCCTCGTTCCCGGCCGCGCTGTTGACCGGCGACGGCTCGGACGCGCTCAAGCACGCCGCGCGCGAGCACGGCTGCCGGGTGCTGACCAAGCCGGTCAAGCCGGCGACCATGCGCGCGTTCCTGGCCGCGCAACGACAGAACCACCGCGCCTGAGCCGGCGCGCCTGCGGCCCCGTGGGCGGCCGCCTCAGCCCGGGCTGGTCTCGAGCCGTCCGTGGACCGCGGGCGTCGGCGTCGGCGTGGCGTCGTCGGCGTGGAGCACGACGCGGTCGCGGCCGCTGCCCTTGGCCCGGTACATCGCGGTGTCGGCGTCGGTGAACATGGTCTCGAAGACGTAGCCCGAGCGCCGCGAGGTCGTGCAGCCGAAGCTGGCGGTGATCCGCTGGTCGTGGCCGACCTGGCTGGCGTCGATCGCGGCCAGCCGTTCGCGGCAACGGTCGGCGATGCGTCGCGCGGCATCGGCGTCGCCGCCGCAGGACAGGATGCCGAACTCCTCGCCGCCCAGGCGCCCGCACAGGTCGCCGTCCCGGCACACCGCCTTGCAGGCCTCGGCGACCTGCTTGAGCACCCAGTCGCCGGCGGCATGGCCGTGGCGGTCGTTGATGAGCTTGAAGTTGTCCAGGTCCAGCAGGACCAGGGCCGCTTCCCGCCCGGATTCGCCGCAACGCTTGAGCTGCGCATCGGCGGCGTCGCGGAAGTGGCGGCGATTGCTGATTCCGGTCAGCCCGTCGGTCTGCGCCTGGCGGCGGAACGCCATCTGCACGCGCTTGATCTTGTACGCCCAGTAGCCGATGCCGGCCAGCACCACGCCGAGCAGCAACAGCAACAGCCGGGTGTTCTGCGCGGAGGTGTGGGCGACCTGCTGTTCGAGCTTGAGCACCTCGTTCTGCTTGCTCAGCAGCGCGATCGCCTGGTCCTTCTGCTGGACCTCGTTGCGGATCTGCTGCACCGCCAGCTCGCGCACCTTCACATCGTCGAGATAGGCCTTGTCGGCCTCGGCGTAGTGACGGTAGTTGTCGAGCGCCTGGGGAATGTCGTGCCGGGCCAGCGCGATTTCGTACAGGATCCGGTAGGCCGATACCCGCGGCAGCGAATGGGTGTTGGCGCGGCTGGCTTCCAGTGCCGCCCTTGCGTGCGTGGCGGCGGCGTCGAGCCTTTCCTCGTCGATCAGGTAGGCGGCCAGCGTCGAGTGGAACTCGGCGACCAGGCGCGGATAACGGGTCTTCTCGACCTCTTCGGTATGCGCCTGGAGCGTGGCGATCGCGCCGGACTTGTCGCCCTGGGCCGCCATGCTGCGGGCGAGGTTGATGCGCATCAGGTTGGAGGCCACGGCCTCGCCGATGGCCTCGCAGGCGGCGATGGCCTCGCGGATGCGCGGGATGCGTTCGCCGGACCTTTCCGGTTGCAGGTTGGCCAGCGCTTCGTACTGGAGCTGGCTGGCGAAGCAGCGACTGCGCTCGGAGGCTTCCATCTGCTGCACGGATGTCGCGAACTGCAGCGTCTTCTCGTGCTGGCCCAGCTGGTTGTAGATGATACCGGCGACCAACTGCGCCTGTTCGATCAGCTCCTGCGGTATGCCCTCGCTCGGGAGGGCGATCGTGTTCTCCAGCGATTTCAGCGCGAGCGAGAAGTCGCGGGTCGTCGCCGCGCTGTTGGCCAGCAACAGGCCGGCGCGGAACTTGACCGGTCCGTCGGCCGCGCTCTGGAACACGTCCTGGGCCAGTCCGATTGCGGCCGGGTACTGGCCGCCGTAACCGAGCCGGTAGGCCTGCAGCAGGCGCAGATGTTGCCGCTGCGGTTCGCTGAGCTCGCCCGCGCGCTTGTCCACCTCGTCGAGCGCCGCGCCAAAGCGGGCCGGGTCGGTGCTGCGGACGGCATCGGCCTGCTCGAGCAGCTCGGCCGCCGCAGGGGGCGATTGCGCACGCAGCGGCGCGCCCGCCGTCGCCAGGGCGAGTGCCAGTACCAGGGTGTGGAGCGCGGGTTTCATCGTTGCGTCGCGGGTCCGGCGGCAGGGTGCGCGGGCACCCTGCCATGGCCTGATCGAATCAGGCGGCGCGGGCTTCGGTCTCGCCCTCGTCCGGAGCTTCGCGCTCGGTCTCGTCTTCCTGCGGCTGCTCCTCCTCGGCCGGCACCAGCAGCGAGAGCACGGTGCAGGTGTGGCCCATGAGTGCGTTCACCCTGGCCGCGTCGCGGGCGGCGAGCGCCTCCCTGACCTCGCCCTCCACCGGAGCGGCGGCCACGGCGGCGGCGAACTCGGCCTCGCTCACGATCTCAGGGTTCTGGCCAAGCGCCTCCAGGAACTTCACGACATTCGACATCACGCGACTCCTTCTTCCAGTGGTGGTGTGTACGGCAAAGGGGGTTCGACCTCTCCGGACCGCTCGAGCTCGGCGATACGCGCCTGCATCGCGGTGTCGGGCTCCATCGCGCGGGCCGGGGGCACGACGAGGGTGGTGTGCATGTGCAACGGTACTTCGGGCAGTTCCCGCAGTTGCAGGCGTTGCATCCGTGGCTGGGCGATCGGCAGGGTCGCCGCCTCGTAGGCGATGACCTCGTGGTCGCCGGGGTAGTCCTGCAGCAGGCGTTCGAGCAGCAGCCGACGATGCGCCGGGCCGGTGGCGAAGCGGCGGTAGCTGCGGTCGCCGACGATGCCGACCTGCCACAGCACCAGCCAGGCGGTGGGGTCGAGCCGGCGGCGGTAGAACAGCAGCTGGCTGGCCTCGTAGTGCTGGCAGCCGGTCCGGCCCGGGTCGATGCCGAGGTCGGCGTACAGGCAGTCCTCGGCGGAAATGCCCGGCTCCATGTGCGCGTGGAAGCCCTCGGCGCGGGCCTGGGCGATGGCGTCGTGCGGCGCCTTGGCGAACACGCCCGGGTGGCCGTAGAAGGCGCCGCACACGTGCCTGCCGGCGCGGACCTCGTCGAGCATCGCCTCGACCATCTGCCGGTAGGTGTCGTGGCGCGGTTTGCCGGCGGCGTAGAACGGTTGCAGGCTGCGCACGTTCGGGTTCATCTGCCGCAGCCATTCTTCGACCAGCGGGTCGGAGACCGCGGCGAACACGACGTCGGCCTGTTCGACATGGCTGCGCGCCCGCGGGCCGATATGGGCCCCGAGCATCATCCCCAATCCGACACAGGCAAGCCTGCCCGACAGCTTCTCGGCCGGCACCGTCATGTCCCCTACGCTCCCCTCAGTGCAGACAGGACAATACCCGTAAGGACAGACTTTGCAAAATGATTCAGACGCCGTCGCGACGGGTGCTCCAGGCTGAACGGGGCAGCTCCCAGCGGCACTGGCCGACGGCGCTGGCCCGTTCAGGCGCGCGGACGAAGCCGAACCGGCCCAGCAGGCGGTCGATCACCCGCGCATGGTCGTCGTCGGGGCGCTCGGCGCAGATCAGCGACAGCCCCATCCGTTCGAAGCCGTGGGCGATCAGCGGCACGAAGGTTTCGCTGGAGACGCCGCGGTTCCACCACGGTTCGACCAGGAGCACGCCGATCTCCGCTTCGGCGCCGTTGCGCAGATAGCCGGCGACCCCGATCGGGGCGTCGTCGTCGCGGGCGTCGATGATCCAGAAACGGTGGCCGGGGGTGTCGCTGCGGGCCCAGTCGATCGCGCGCGCGTACAGGCGTTCGGCGGCGGCCGGCGACAATGGCGGCATGATCCGCGCCATCACCGCCGCGCTGCTGTACAGCGCGCAGTACAGGGCGCGGTCCGCGGGGTCCGGCCGGGATAGCGGGCGCAGTCTGAAACGTCCGGTTTCCAGCACCTGCGCGCTCATGCCGCGGCGGTCATCCGGCGGTCGGCAAGGGATGCGCCGGTGCGATCCGGACCCGGCCCAGGCCGCCGTCGGCGCTGCGGTCGAACAGGCAGTAGCGGTCGGCCATCAGCGGCAGGCCGAGGATCGACTCGTTCGGCCAGCCGGGCAGCTGCGGCATCAGCAGGAAGAACGATTCGCCGGCGTACATCGCGTTGCGTGGCCAGTAGTGGTCGGGGGCGCAGGTCAGGGCGACCTCGCCGCCGTCGTCGCCTTCCAGGTAGAAGGTCAGCTCGGGCCAGTCCAGTGCATCGACTTCGCCGTTGGCGACACCGTGCTGGCTGGCCTTGAAGGTGTTCCAGAACTTCTCGGCGAGCGCGGGCAGGCGCGGGTCGATCGCGGCCAGGTCGGCCATGATCGCGTCGTGGGTGCCGGTCTCCAGCACCAGGAAGCTGCTGCCGGTGTCGAGGATGGCGTTGCTGGCGGCGCGGTTGGCGTACTGCGGGTCCAGCGGCGGCACCGCGATGCGCGGGCGCTCGCCGACCTGCACCGCGACCAGGTTGGCGTTGTAGTAGAGGTCGTGGACGATGCGCACGTCCTGGAAGTCGCCGGTATGCAGCGACGGCGCGTCCTCGCCGCCGCCAAGGACCATGATCCCGCGGTTGAGCGGATCCGTGTCCAGGGTCGGATCGTCGGCGCTGTCGTCGAGCACGTGCACCAGGGCGCGGCGCACCAGCATGCCGAAGCGGTCCTGGACCCGCCCCTGTTGCGCCAGTTGCGAGAACAGCGGTAGCAGCGTGACCTGGGGTTGCTGACGCAGCAGGCGGGCGAAGGTGTCGAGGTCGTCGTCGTCCACCGCGAACGGCCATGGCCAGGTCAGCGCCGGGTCGGCGCCGCGCGCGCTGAGCACCGCACCCATGTCGTGGGCGGTATCGAGCCCGGAATAGGCCAGCCCGAAGATGCCGTCGGCGTCGCGGAAATCCTGCGCGGCGGCTTCGATCACCGAGACCTCGGCGGCGTCGACGTCGCAGGCGTGCGCGCCGTGTCCGAATGCCAGCCGGGTCCGCACCACCGGCCCGGTCCAGCTGCCCTGGCCGTAGCGGACCTGCTGCGCCCATGAGGTGCCTTGCAGATGCGCGTCGTCGTCGGGGTCGTAGGCGTGCGGCAGCACCACCAGGGTGCTGCTGCCGCTGTCCAGGACCAGGTTGGCGGCGCGGCCGCCGCTGCCGAACGCGATCGACACGGTGTAGGCGCCCTTGGCCCAGGCCAGGGACGTCGCCAGGTGGATGCCGGGCGGGGACGGGTCGCGGTTGCGGCTCGGGGAAGCGCTCATGCCCCGATTGGAGCAGATCGCGGGGGCGTTGCGGAAGCGGCGCACGCGCCGGCCACGCGCGCCGGCATCGGCGGGTCGCTCAGTCCAGCTCTTCCGGCGGCGGCACGATCGCACCCGGATCGACCGCGAGGCGGCCGGCGATCAACACCGCCTGGGTGCGGTTGTTGGCGCCCAGCTTGCGCAGGATCGCGGTGACATGGGCCTTGATGGTGGCCTCGGACACGCCCAGGTCGTAGGCGATCTGCTTGTTGAGCAGGCCGGCGCCGAGCATCTGCAGGACCCGGAACTGCTGCGGGGTGAGGTCGCGCACGCGCAGCGCGGCGTCGTGCTCGGCCTCGTCGGCGGCCGGGGCCGACAGCGCCGCGGCCGGCGCCCAGCGGTCGCCGTCGAGCACGCTGGTGATCGCCTGGCCGAGGGTGGTCGCATCGGCCGACTTGGGAATGAAGCCGACCGCGCCGTGGTCGAGCGCGCGCCGCATCACCGCCGGCTCCTCGCGCGCGGAGACGACCACGATCGGCAGTTGCGGGTGCAGCGCACGCAGATGGACCAGGGCGCTGAAGCCCTGCGCGCCGGGCATGTTGAGATCGAGCAGCAGCAGGTCGGCGTCGGGCTCGCTCTCGACCAGGGCGTACAACGACTCGACGCCGTCGGCCTCGCGCAGGCGGGCCTCGGGCAGCACGCGGGCGACCGCACCGCGCAGGGCTTCGCGGAACAGGGGGTGATCGTCGGCGACGATGACGGTATGGCTGGGGGCGGGCGGCATCCGGATTCCGTGGGGCCGGTTCCCTGCCCGGGGGCAGGGAGCGTGGGGGTTCTGGGTCGAGCCTACAGCAAGGCGGGCATGGCGGATGTCGCGTCGCCGGCCCGCCGGGAAGCGCGCATCGGTCAGGGCACGCGTCGCTCCTTGACCAGCGAATCGACCACGGTCGGGTCGGCGAGGGTCGAGGTGTCGCCGAGCTGGTCGGGCGCGTTCTCGGCAATCTTGCGCAGGATCCGGCGCATGATCTTGCCCGAGCGCGTCTTCGGCAGCCCCGGCGCCCATTGCAGGTGGTCGGGGGTGGCGATCGGGCCGATCTCCTTGCGCACGTGCGCGACCAGTTCCTTGCGCAACGCGTCGCTGCTGGCCTCGCCGGCGATCAGGGTCACGTAGGCGTAGATGCCCTGGCCCTTCACGTCGTGCGGGAAGCCGACCACCGCCGCCTCGGCGACCTTCGGATGGCTGACCAGCGCGCTCTCGACCTCGGCGGTGCCGATGCGGTGGCCGCTGACGTTGATCACGTCGTCGACGCGGCCGGTGATCCAGTAGTAGCCGTCGGCGTCGCGGCGGCAACCGTCGCCGGTGAAGTACATGCCCGGGTAGGTCTTGAAATAGGTGTCGATGAAGCGCTGGTGGTCGCCGTAGACCGTGCGCATCTGCCCCGGCCAGGAGTCGAGCAGGACCAGGTTGCCCTCGGCCTCGCCCTCCAGGAACCCGCCGCCGGCGTCGACCAGGGCCGGCTGCACGCCGAAGAACGGCCGGGTCGCCGAGCCGGGCTTGAGGTCGGTCGCGCCGGGCAGCGGGGTGATCAGGATGCCGCCGGTCTCGGTCTGCCACCAGGTATCGACGATCGGGCAGCGGCTGTCGCCGACCACCTCGTGGTACCAGCGCCAGGCCTCCGGGTTGATCGGTTCGCCGACCGTGCCGAGCAGGCGCAACGAGGCGCGCGAGGTCTTCTTCACCGGCGCGTCGCCATCGCGCATCAAGGCGCGGATCGCGGTCGGCGCGGTGTAGAACAGGGTGACCTGGTGCTTGTCGATCACTTCCCAGAAGCGCGACACGTCCGGGTAGTTGGGCACGCCCTCGAACACCAGCGCGGTGGCGCCGTTGGCGAGCGGTCCGTAGACGATGTAGCTGTGGCCGGTCACCCAGCCGACGTCGGCGGTGCACCAGTAGATGTCGTTCTCGCGCAGGTCGAACACGCACTCGTGGGTGTAGCTGGCGTAGGCCAGGTAGCCGCCGGTGGTATGCAGCACGCCCTTGGGCTTGCCGGTGCTGCCGGAGGTGTAGAGGATGAACAGCGGGTCCTCGGCGTTCATCCGCTCCGGCTCGCAGGTGTCGGACTGGCCCTCGACCACCGCGTCGTACCAGCGGTCGCGCGGCATCTGCATGTCGACCGCACCATGGGTGTGGCGGACCACCAGCACGGTCTCGACCGAATTCGTGCCCGGCAGCTTCAACGCCGCGTCGACATTGGCCTTGAGCGGGATCTTCTTGCTGCCGCGCAGGCCCTCGTCGGCGGTGATGATCAGCTTGCTGCCGCAGTCGGCGACGCGGTCGGCGATCGAATTCGGCGCGAAGCCGCCGAACACCACCGAGTGGATGGCGCCGACGCGTGCGCAGGCCAGCATCGCGACCACCGCCTCGACGATCATCGGCAGGTAGATCGTGATCCGGTCGCCCTTGCGCACGCCCAGGCCGCGCAGCGCATTGGCGAGCCGGCACACGCGCGCATGCAGGTCGCGATAGCTGACGTGCTCGGCGGGACTGTCCGGATTGTCGGGCTCGAAGATCAGCGCGGTCTTGTCGCCGCGGGCTTCGAGGTGCCGGTCCAGGCAGTTGACGCTGGCGTTGAGCTCGCCGTCGGCGTACCAGCGGATATGGAAGTCCTCCAGCGCGAAGCTGACGTCCTTGATCCGGGTGGGCGCCTTGAACCAGTCCAGGCGCTCGCCGACGCGCCCCCAGAACGCATCCGGGTCGGACACCGACTCGGCGTACATGCGCGCGTACTCGTCGCGGCCGATGCGGGCGCCGGCGGCGAACTGCCCGGGAACGGGGTAGAGGGCGTTGGGGTGGTTCATGGGACGCTCCACTGATGGCTGGCCAGGTGGCGGTTGCGGGGGCCGTGGCGCGGGCGCCGATGTCGGCCGTTTGCTTGCCCGTTCGTCGCATGGACGTGCTGCAACGCAACGAAAGGGACCGATGGGACCCCAAGTTTGCCCCATCGATCCGCGCATCCGGTATCGCCGGGCTTAGACCATGGTCGAAAAAGTGCCGCGCAATCCCGGCATCGCGGCGATTTTCGACCAATGGCGAATGGTTCGCCCCGAATCGGTGCGCGCAGGCTCCGGCTGACCGTGCCTGGCCACGGCATTCCTTGGGAGGGAATCATGTCCAAACGCATTGCGCGCAAGCGGCCGCTGGTGGCCGCGCTGGCGATGGCACTGGCGCTGCCCGGCCTTGTCCATGCCCAGACCGCGAAAGAGATCGAACTGGAAGCCCGCGTCGCCGAGCTCGAAAAGATGGTCCAGCAGCTGGTCGAGCAACAGAGCACCCAGCAGACCGCGCCGCCGGCACCGGCACCGGCCGTCGCCGCGGCCAGCGACACGCCCACCGTGCAGTCGACGCCGATCCTGACCGGCACGCCCGGCGGGCGCTTCTCCTACGGCGGCTTCATCAAGCTCGACACGATGGTCACCGACACCAGCGACGGCCAGATCGCGGAAGGCTCGGCCGGTCGCATGTTCTACGTGCCCAGCACGATTCCGGTCGCCGCCAACGGCGCCGAACCCGATGTCGATCCGTACACCGACTTCGGCGCGCAGTTCTCGCGCTTCTGGTTCGCCGCCGACTACAGCAACGACGACGGCGACAAGTTCCGCGGCTACATCGAGGCCGACCTGTTCGGCGGCGGCAGCGGCAACCTAGGCAACGAGCTGTCGACCAACACCCACGGCATCACCATCCGCCATGCCTACGTGACCTGGAACAACTGGCTGGCCGGCCAGACCTGGACCAACTTCCAGGATCTGGGTTCGCTGCCGGACACGGTCGACTTCCTCGGCGTCACCGACGGCACCATCTTCGTGCGCCAGGCCCAGGTCCGCTACACCAACGGACCGTGGTCGTTCTCGCTCGAGAACCCGCAGACCCTGGTCACCGACTACCAGGGCGCCGGCCGCCATACCTCCGGCGACAACGTGATGCCCGACGTCACCGGCCGCTGGAGCACCAAGGGCGACTGGGGTCACTTCAGCGTGGCCGGCCTGTTGCGCCAGTTCAAGGACGGCGACGAGACCGCCACCGGCGGCGCGGTCAGCGTGGCCGGCAAGTTCAACCTCGGCGATCGCGACGACATCCGCTACATGGTCAACGCCGGCAGCGGTCTGGGGCGCTACATGGCCTTCGGCATGGGCACCGACGTCGTCGCCGACGCCAACGGCGACATCGACGCGATCACCGGCTACGGCATGTTCGCCGGCTGGCGTCACGTGTTCGGTCCCAAGCTGCGCGGCAACCTGATCTACTCGGCCGCGCACTACGACAACGACGTCGCCCTGACCGGCTATGGCGTGACCGAGCGCTCGCAGTCGCTGCGCGCCAACCTGATCTATTCGCCGTTCCCGAAACTGGATATCGGCGCCGAGCTCAGCTACGGCGAGCGTTCGCTCGAGGACGATCGCGAAGGCGACCTCAAGCGTTTCCACACCACCGTCAAATACAGCTTCTGAGCGAGGAGGCGATCACCATGTCAGGCAAGCACATCAATGCCGCGCAGTACTGGCGGGCGAACCTGCGGTTGATGACGATCCTTCTCGTCATCTGGGCCGCGGTGTCGTTCGGCGCGGGCATCCTGTTCGTGGATGCGCTCAATGCAATTCGGATCGGCGGTTTCAAGCTGGGCTTCTTCTTCGCCCAGCAAGGCTCGATCTACGTGTTCGTCGTGCTGATCTTCTACTACGCATGGCGAATGAACCGACTCGAGCGCGCGCTCGACCTGCACGAAGACTGAGGGGGTCGTCATGTCAGTACAAACCTGGACCTACCTGCTGGTCGGCATCACCTTCGCGCTCTACATCGGCATCGCGATCTGGTCGCGGGTGGCGAGCACGCGCGAGTTCTACGTCGCCGGAGGCGGCGTCCACCCGGTGATGAACGGCATGGCGACGGCGGCCGACTGGATGAGCGCGGCGTCGTTCATCTCGATGGCCGGCATCATCAGCTTCGCCGGCTACGACGGCTCGGTGTATCTGATGGGCTGGACCGGCGGCTACGTGCTGCTGGCATTGCTGCTGGCGCCGTACCTGCGCAAGTTCGGCAAGTTCACCGTGCCCGACTTCGTCGGTGACCGCTACTACTCCGACATCGCCCGCCTGGTGGCGGTGATCTGCGCGATCTTCGTGTCGTTCACCTATGTGGCGGGGCAGATGCGCGGCGTCGGCATCGTGTTCAGCCGCTTCCTCGAGGTCGACATCACCACCGGCGTGATCATCGGCATGGCGATCGTGTTCTTCTACGCCGTGCTCGGCGGCATGAAGGGCATCACCTACACCCAGGTCGCGCAGTACTGCGTGCTGATCTTCGCGTTCATGGTGCCGGCGATCTTCATCTCGATGCTGATGACCGGCCAGGTGATCCCGCAGATCGGCTTCGGCAGCCAGCTTGCCGACGGCAGCGGCATGTACCTGCTCGACAAGCTCGACGGGCTCAGTACCGAGTTGGGCTTCGCGCCCTATACGGACGGGAGCAAATCGACGATCGACGTGTTCTGCATCACCCTCGCGCTGATGGTCGGCACCGCCGGCCTGCCGCACGTGATCGTGCGCTTCTTCACCGTGCCCAAGGTCCGCGACGCGCGTCGCTCGGCGGGCTGGGCGCTGCTGTTCATCGCCCTGCTCTACACCACCGCGCCGGCGGTGGCGAGCTTCGCCCGCGTCAACATGATCCAGACCATCAACGGTCCGGACATGCAGGGCACCGAGTACGCGACCGCGCCGACCTGGATCGCGAACTGGGAGAAGACCGGCCTGATCAAGTGGGAGGACAAGAACAACGACGGCCGGATGTTCTACGCCAAGGACGACCGCAACGAGATGACCATCGACCGCGACATCATGGTGCTGGCCAATCCGGAGATCGCGCGCCTGCCGGCGTGGGTGATCGCCCTGGTCGCCGCCGGCGGCCTGGCCGCCGCGCTCAGCACCGCCGCCGGCCTGTTGCTGGTGATATCGGCGGCGATATCGCACGACCTGTTGAAGAAGGTGGTGATGCCCGACATCACCGAGAAACAGGAGTTGATGTACGCGCGCATCGCGGCGGCGTTGGCGATCGTCGTCGCCGGTCTGCTGGGCATCTATCCACCGGGCTTCGTCGCCGAGGTGGTGGCGTTCGCGTTCGGCCTGGCCGCGGCCTCGTTCTTCCCGGCGATCGTGCTGGGCATCTTCGACAAGCGCACCAACATGCAAGGCGCGGTCACCGGCATGCTGGTCGGCCTGGTGTTCACCGTCGGCTACATCGTCTGGTTCAAGGGCGTGTTCATGGCGCCGATGGCGGAGAACATCCCGGCCAACTGGCTGTTCGGGATATCGCCGGAAGGCATCGGCGTGGTCGGCATGCTGCTGAACTTCGCGGTGACGATCGTGATCTCGCGGATGACCCCGCCACCGCCGCAGCACGTGCAGGATCTGGTCGACGAGATCCGGGTGCCGCGCGGCGCGGGCGAGGCGTCCGCGCACTGAGCGTGAGCGTTTGACTGGAGCTTCGTGCTCTCTCCAGGGCATGCCATCCCCCCGATGGCGTGCCCTTTTCTTTGGTCGCGCGCGCTGTCGCCTGCGCCCGGTTCTTCATGCAGTTGAACCGCGTCGGCGGCCTGTCTTGAGCATTGCGTTGCCATCAGGCGTATTGGCTGGCTTTCGCGAGTCAAAGGCTTCCGCCCTTCGGGCGGGTTCCTTTTGTCTTGTCAAAAGGAACCAAAACCGCCGGCTCCTGACACCCGCCGTGGTGGCATGCCACCACGGTCCCCTGTGCTCCTCGCCGGAAGGCGCACGGTGCCCAAACTCGCGCCGCCAGCGGCGCTCGGACAAGGGCACCTCTACGGCGCCTTCCGGCTCCGGTGCGCGGCGGGCTTTAAGTCGCCATGGATCAAGATCAAAGCCAAAGCCAAAGCCAAAGCCAAGGAGCGACAGTGAGGGGCAAGGACAGAGACACTGCCCGCCCTGGCCGCGGCTACAGCGGCGGCGCGGCCAGCTCTCGGGCGTCTAGGAAGCCGTCCTTGTCCTGATCCTGGCGCAGGAAGGTCCGCGCCAGCTTGGTCCGGTGTTCGTCCAGGCTGACCGGCTCGCCACGACCGCCGGGCAGTTCGTCGGCGCTCAGGATGCCGTCGCCGTTGCGGTCCATGTGCTCGAACGCATAGCTCATCCAGTTCTGGTACTCGGCCAGCGACACGCGGCCGTCCTGGTCCTCGTCCATGCGCGACAGGTAGTCGCCGGTGGCCTGCACCTGGGCCGTCGCCGCGGCGGCGGTGCAGGTCAGCAGCAGCGCCGCCACCGGCACGGTGAGCGCGCGCGGCACGGCGTCGAGGAGGAGGGGGGAAGAGGTCGATCGCATGGCGGCAGGCTACCCGAATCGGTGGGGCGGCGGTGCGGGGAGGCGATCGGAGTCGTCGCGTCCGTCGATGAAAAAAAGCCCGCGTCGGACGCGGGCTTTCCGGTCTGGCGAAGGGGCGGGGGGTCAGCCGCGGGCCGGTGCCAGCGCGTAGCCCTTCAGCCGCGCGGAGAACGCCTCCAGCGCATGGATGCCGCTGGCCTCGGCCTCGGCGCACCAGGCCTGCAGCCGCTGCAGGGTCGCCTGGGCGTCGTGCGAACGGTCGTCGAGCACCTGCGCCAGGCGCTGGCGGTACTCGGCGAGGGTCGCCATCTTCGGCCGTTCCGCCAGCCAGGCCTGCAGCCGCGCGCGCTTGGCATCGTCCAGCCAGCGGCCGTCGTCGGCCAGGCCCTTGCGCAACGCGCGCGGCAGCCGGTCGCGGTTGTCGCGCAGCGCGGGCAGGGTGACGTTGCGGTAGTAGTCGGTCATCGCCTGGAAGCGGATCGCCAGCAGGGCGCGCAGGGTCTCGCCGTCGGGCATCGCGATGTTCGGGCGCACGTCCAGGGTCGGCGCGACCCGCAGCACCTTGGCCAGGCGCAGCTTCTCCATCGCGCGGATCGTCGCCCAGCCGATGTCGAACTCCCACTTGCGCAGCGCGAACTTGGCCGAGCTGGGGAAGGCGTGGTGGTTGTTGTGCAGCTCCTCGCCGCCGATCCACACGCCCCACGGGGTCAGGTTGGTCGAGGTGTCGGCGCTCTCGAAGTTGCGGTAGCCCCACCAGTGGCCCAGGCCGTTGACCACGCCGGCGGCCCAGAACGGGATCCAGGCCATCTGCAGCGCCCAGATCGCCACCCCGGCAAAGCCGAACAGGGCGAAGCTGATGAACAGCAGCAGGGTCGGGCCGAGGGTCGCGTGCGGGGTGTAGAGGTGGCGCTCGATCCAGTCGTCCGGGCAACCCTTGCCGTACTTCTCGATCGACTCGCGGTCGCCCCGCGCCTCGCGGTACAGCTCCACACCGCGCCAGAACACCGTCTTGATGCCCTTGATCTGAGGACTGTGCGGGTCCTCCTCGGTCTCGCACTTGGCGTGGTGCTTGCGGTGGATCGCGGCCCACTCGCGGGTGATCATCGAGGTCGTCAGCCAGGTCCAGAAGCGGAAGAAGTGCGCCAGCACCGGGTGGAAGTCGACCGACCGGTGGGCCATCGAACGGTGCAGGTACAGGGTCACCGAGAAGATCGTCAGCTGGGTCGCGACCAGGAACCAGATCAGCAGCGCGCCGAAGCCGGCCTGCAGCAGGCCGCCGGCGAGAAAGTCGAGCAGGGGTGTCGGGATCGAAGCGAGGGGCATTGCGAACTCCGTGGACCGTGAATGCGGTTCCGTCCGCGGTACGGACAGGCTGGCAGGGCGGCACCCGCGCGGCACGGTTCGGCGACGGCAGGTCGGGCGCCCCGTCCATCATCATGCCACCGGCGCACTACCGTTCGCGCCGGTATGGGGCGATTGTGCGCCGCATCCTGATGGAAGCGTTCACCTGCGGCGCAGGCGCGGGGTGACGGTGATCACGCGCAGGCGCGCAGACGCTCGCGCAGGCTCGCCAGTTCAGCCTGGGCGAACGCCGCCAGCGCGGTGCGGTCGGCCTTGCCGAAGCCGCCGCCGCGGTCGCAATGGTCCAGCAGCAGGCTCAGGTCCTGGGCGACGCCGAGCAGGACCGCGGTGTCCTTGTCGACCCCGGCTGCCGACCCGGCGCTCTGTCCCCGCGGCGGATCGAGGCCGCCGTCCTGGAGTGCGGTGTATTGCTGCGACTGCCGCCGCATGCGCCGCCGCCAGCGATGCCAGTGGCGGTCGCGGCCGGTGGCGGCG
>NZ_VICD02000099.1 GCF_006546735.2 Marilutibacter maris
CGCAGGTGGTCGCCGCCATCGGGATTGACCGCGGTCGCTTCCTGCGTGGTCGCGCGGGCGGCCTCGCGCTCATCGGCCAGCCGCTGCAGACGGGCCATTCGCTCGCGATAGCGGTCGCGGGCGTCGTGAGCGTGCTTGAGCGCGGCCCGGGCCTGGACCAGGGGCAGGTGGCAGGTGGGCTTGCAGCAGGGGCAGGGTTCTGCCGCCATCAGGCCGAGATCGATCGCGCGATCGACGTCGTCGGCGGCCAGCGCGTCCAGCATCGCGTGCTGTTTCGCGCCACTGGCATCCTTGCAGCCGCACAGGCGGCAGGGCCCGCTCATGAGCCCTTGAACGCCGGCTTGCGGCGCTCCAGGAAGGCGGTGGTGCCCTCACGCATGTCGTCGGTGGAGAACATCAGGCCGAACTGCGCGGTCTCGTACTCCAGCCCTTCCTCGATGCCGCACTCGCCGCCGACGTTGACGCAGTCGATGACGCCGCGCAGCGCCAACGGTGCCGCCCCGGCCAGCTGGGTCGCCAGCTTCAGCGTTTCGGCCTCCAGTTCGGCCGCCGCGACCACCCGGTTGACGATGCCCAGGGCCGCCGCCCGGGTCGCATCGATCGGGGCGCCGACCATGCACAGCTCCAGGGTCGCGGCGCGACCGGCCAGCCGCAGCAGGCGCTGGGTACCGCCGAATCCGGGAATCAGGCCGAGATTGATCTCCGGCTGCCCGACCTTGGCGGTGTCGGCGGCGATGCGCAGATGGCAGCACATCGCCAGCTCCAGGCCACCGCCGAGCGCGAAGCCGTTGATCATCGCGATCACCGGCTTGGGCATCTTCTCGACCCGGCGCATCATCCGTTGCCCGCGCAGGGAGAAGTCGCGCCCCTGAACCGGGCTCAGGGTGTTCATCTCGGCGATGTCGGCACCGGCGACGAAAGCCTTGGGGCCGGCGCCGGTCAGGATCACCGCGCGGACTCCGTCGTCGCCGGCGGCCTCGGCGAAGGCCGCGTCCAGCGCGTCCAGGGTCGCGGCATTGAGCGCGTTCAGCTTGTCCGGTCGGTTGACGGTGATCACGAGGACGTCGCCCTCGCGGCGGCTCAGCAATGGGGAGTCGGACATATGGACAGGTGTCTCGTATGGATGTGGAGTGGGTGGCGGACGCCAGTGCTCCGATCCTCGCCGAAGCGGCCCGGGTACGCGATCCGGGCAATATTCCGGATTCGGCCGGGAACTTGATCGGCCTTGTCTGGTCACAGCCGATGGCGTCAGTGGCGGTTAAGCCGTTGCGCCGGTATCCTAGCGCGTCCGAACGGGCCCTGTGCGGCCTCGAGGGCCCCATGACCGGTACTTGAGCGGTCGTCATGCGAATTGCGACGACCCGCCCGGTTCCGTGCCACACACCGGAGGTTTTACCGAATGAAGTTGCGTTTTCTCGCGGTCGCGACGACCGCCCTGGTCCTGGCCACTGGTGTTCTGGCCGCCGGCAGCGTCGCCGCCCAGGACATGTCTTCCGAGAAGGGCAAGCTGAGCTACGCGCTGGGCTACGACCTGGGCCGCAATGCGATCGAGAGCGGTGAAGCCGTCGACCTGAACACCATCATCAAGGGTCTGCAGGACGGCTACGCGAAGCAGCAGCCGGCCGTCGCGGTCGAAGAGCTGCGCACCGCGGTCCAGAACATGCAGAAGCGCCAGGCCGAGAAGGCCAAGGCCGACTGGGACCGCGCCGCCGCGACCAACAAGTCCAAGAGCGACACCTTCCTCGCCCAGAATCGCGCCAAGCCGGGCGTTCAGGCGCTGGCCGGCGGTATCCAGTACCGCGTGATCGAGGCCGGCAACGGCGGCAAGCCCACCCAGGGCAGCACCGTCGCGTTGCAGGTCGCCGGTCCGTTCGCCTGGGGCGAGCGTCCGCAGCCGGCGCGCGCCGCGCAGGACATCCCGGAGATCAAGGTCAGCGAGATCGAGATGCCGGCGATGCGCGAGGTCCTGCTGCAGATGCCGGCCGGCGCCAAGTGGGAAGTCACCCTGCCGCCGGAGAAGGCCTACGGCGCCGATCCGCGCACGCCGTTCCCGCCGAACGTCGCCGTGCAGTTCGAGATCAAGCTGGTCAGCGTCAAGTAATACCGCAGGCGGCCGCTCGAAGCGGCCGCCTTCTTTTTCCGGGGCCCGTGCGGGAGCCGGCCGGCGGATCGCGCCGGCACAGCGCTGTGCCGCATTCCGGCCTCGTCGGTGCCGGCAACCGGTTCGCGGGCCGCGAATTGCGCAGTGCTTCCCGGCAGCGGGCCCGGTGCGGCGAGACAATGCGCCGTGCCGCTGCCGTCCAGGTCCGAGCAACACCGAGATGAACTACCCCTTCCGCGCCGTACTCAGCCCCTGCATCGGCGTCTGCAGCCTCGATGAGAACGGTTACTGCGAAGGCTGCCACCGGACTTCCGCCGAGATCGCGCGCTGGTCGCAGATGAACGATGACGAACGGCTGAGGATGATGGAAACCGTGCTGCCCGAGCGGGAATCGGGCCGCCGGTGAGCGGCGGCGCGCCCGGGCCCTGGCCCGTAGACTGGCCGGAGCTGGCCTGCGCGCTGCATCCGCTGGCCGATCCGCCGCTCGGGCCCGGCTGGAACGCCGACGAGATCCGCGACCTGCTGGAACCGGGCGTGCGACCGGCCGAGGCCGCGGTCCTGGTCGGGCTGGTGCCGCGCGGCGAGAGCACCGGTGTGCTGCTGACCCGGCGCAATGCAGGCCTGCGCCAGCACGGCGGCCAGGTCAGTTTTCCTGGTGGCCGGATCGAGCCCGACGACGTCGACATCGTCGCCGCGGCGCTGCGCGAGGCGCACGAGGAGGTCGGCCTGGAGCGCGCCGCGGTACGTCCCCTGGGCTTCCTCGATCCACTGTCGACGATCACCGGTTTCCGGGTCACCCCGCTGGTGGCCAGCGTGTCCGGCGACTTCGTGCCGCGTCCCGATCCCTCGGAGGTCGAGGAGGTGTTCGAGGTGCCGCTGGAATATCTGATGGACCCGGGCAATCTGACCCGTCAGATCCTGCGTTATCGTGGCCGCAGCCGCGAGGTGCTGGAATTCCGCTACCCCGCGCAGCGCATCTGGGGCGCGACCGCCTCGATGCTGTTCAATCTGCGCGAGCGCCTCGCGCAGGCACGCTTGCGAGGTCGATGACGATGCAGACGCCCGCCCTGACCGAAGCCTGGAACACCTGGATCGGCGCCGAACGGCTGGCCCGCGCGCTGGGCGACGACGACTTGGCGGTGATCGATGCCCGCTTCGAGCTGGCCGACCCGGGGGCCGGCGAGGCGGGCTGGCGCCAGGCCCGGATTCCGGGGGCGCGTTATGCGCACCTGGATCGCGACCTGTCCGCGCCGGCGGAGTCGGGTGCCGAAGCCGCGCTGCATGGGCAGGGCCGTCATCCGTGGCCGCGTGCGGCGGAATTCGCCGCGCGTCTGCGGGCCTGGGGAGTGACGCCGGCGCACCGGGTCGCGGTCTACGATGCGGCCGGCGGCGCGCTGGCGGCGGCACGGCTGTGGTTCCTGCTGCGCGCGCTCGGACACGAGAAGGTCGCGGTGCTCGATGGCGGCTGGCAACACTGGTTGGCCCAGGGGCTGCCGATCGATCGCGAACCGCCGGCGCCGACGGCGAGCGCGGCGGCACCGTATCCGGGCGACTTCGACGCGGGTCTGTTGCTCGACGCGCCGCAGGTGCAGGCGCACCTGCGCGCCGGCGGCTTGCTGGTCGACGTGCGCGCGCCGGAACGCTTCCGTGGCGATGTCGAGCCGATCGACCGGGTCGGTGGCCATGTCCCCGGTGCGGTCAACCGGCCGTTCGCCGACAACCTGCGCGATGGGCTGTCCAAACCGCCGGCGGAGCTGGCGGCCGAATTCGAGGGCCTGCTCGATGGCCGCGCGCCGCGGGAGCTGGTCGCGATGTGCGGCTCCGGCGTCAGCGCCTGCCATCACCTGCTGGCGATGGCGCACGCCGGACTGCCGGGCGCGCGCCTGTTCACCGGATCCTGGAGCGGTTGGATCGAGGCCCCGTCGCGCCCGATCGCCACCGGCGCCTGAGCCTCGGCGCCAGGCACCCCGCAGGAGCGGCGCAGGCCGACGGGGCCTTCGTGGGAACACCCGGTCCCGGCCGGTGCCGCTCCCGTCCGACCGACCGGCGGTTACTTGCGCAGGCTGGCGACCAGCGCGTTGAGCGCGCGCTGGGTGCCGGCGTCGTACCAGGCGTCGATGAAGCGGTCGAGCTGGATCAGCTCCGGTTGCATCGCCGCGACCATGTCGGCGCGCGCGATCACCCGCGTCTGCAGCATCGCCTCCGTGGGCAGCGCGAGCAGTTGTTCGAGCCAACTGCGCGCGCGCTGGGCGACCTCGTCGATACCGACCAGCTCGTCGACCAGGCCGAACGCCAGCGCCTGTTCGGATTCGATCATCTCGCCGGCGACCAGCAGGCGCTCGGCGCGGTACGGACCGACCACCCGCCGCATCAGCCGCTGGATGCCTTCCGGCGCGACCAGGCCGACCCGGGTCTCGTTGAGGCCGATCCGGTACGGGCCCGAGGCCATCACCCGGTAATCGCAGCACAGCGCCAGCACGCAGCCGCCGGCCGGCGCGTGTCCGGCGATCGCCGCGACCACCGGCACCGGGCACTCGACCAGGGCGCGGGCGGCGCCGAAGAACGCTTCCCAGGCCGCCTTCAGCGCGGCCTTGTCCTCGCCCAGCGAGAGCAGGTGCGGCACGTCCAGGCCGGCGGAGAACACCTTGGGGCCGCCGCTGAGGACGATGCCACGCGCCTGCGAGGCGACCGCGGCGGCGATCGCGCCGTGCAGGGCGCCGCACAGGGCCGGATTCAGGGCATTGACCGGCGCGCGCGCCAGTTGCAGTTCGACGATGTCGCCGTGGCGACGGCTTTCGACCAGATCGTGCGGGCTCACAGGCGGATGCCCTCCGGCCACTGGTAACGGACGGTATAGGTGAGCGTGGTTTCGCCCTTGGCCGGCACCGGCACCTCGAACTCGGCCGACTGCGCGTCCTTGTCCGCGACCGGTACGCTGGAGGCGACGATCTCCCAGTCGCTCCATCGCATCATCGATTCGATCGCGCGGATCGTCACCGCGTCGTCGCCGGCATTGCCGAGGACCAGCTCGAACGACTCGGTGATGCGGCGGCCGTTGCGGTCGACCTCCAGCGAGGTCGCCTTGCGCTCGGCGCTGAGGTCGAACGCGGTGCCGACCCGCAGGCGTACTTCGCGTCCCTCGGGCGAATGTCCGAGCGCGGATTCGCCGAGGAAGTCGTCGCCGTCGAACACGCGCATCCGGCCGGCCGGCAGCGGCTGGCCGAGACCGGCGTCGCTGCTGTTGTCGAACGATACGGTGGCGGTGACCGGCAGCTCGCCGCTGCGCCCGCCGTAGCCGGGAGACAGCTGCGGCGACGGCGGAACCCAACCGGGCGCGTCGTCGCCGACCACGTAGGTGCGCTCGCATGCGACCGCGGCGCGCGGCGCGAACAGCGGCAGCCGCTCGACCGCGCCGTTGCCGATCCGGCTCGCCGACGGCAGCTCGTAGGCGTGGTACTCGCCGGAACGACGCGGTGCCGGCGGCGCGGCCGATATCTCCGCCATGTCGGCCTGCGGGGCCATGCGGTAGCGGTTGGCGCCGCCGCCGGCATTGCCGGTGCGGGCCGGTTCGCCGGCGACCAGGGTCAGGCGCGCGCTGTCGAAGGCCACGCCGGAGCGGTTGACCACCAGGGCGGCGCCGTCCAGGGCCAGGCGGCAGTCGTCGCCGGGGGCAATCGTCGCCCGGTACTCGGCGCGCCAGGCCATGCCGCCCATCGGATAGCTCAGCGCGAACGCGGTCTCGCCGGCCTTCTCGGCCTCGACCGCCCAGTGCAGGGCGGCCTCGCGCGGCAGGGTGTCGTTGCCGGCGATGATGCTGAAGTTGTCGTAGTCGCGGATCACCTTCACCCGGCCGTCGGCGAGCCCCAGGCTGAGGCCATCGCCGACCGCGAGCAGGATGCCGCTGTCGGTCTGCTTGGCGCCGCCGGAGGTGTGCTCGACGGTGATCCGCTGGCCGATCGCCCGGGTCAGCACGTCGCCGGTGCCCGACAGCGGCGCGACATAGCGCTGCCCGCCCACGCTCACGCCGTCGCTTTCGGGACGCAGCACCGCGGCTTCCACGTCCATCGCCGGCGGTATCCGGGTCGCGCTGATGTCGTTGCCGCCGACGCTCAGGTTGTAGCGCAGGGTGCGCTCGACCAGGGCGTAGCCGGGCATGCCGGGACCGCTGGGAACGCCGCTGCGCAAGGCCTCGTAGTCGCCGCTGTAGACGGTGAGGCGGGTGCCCTGGGCGGCCTCGGTTTCGTCGGGGCGACCGTTGTCGGCGCCGCGTGCGTCGGCATCGGCCGAAGGCCGGGGCGCGGTGTCCTGCGCCGGACCGGAAGGCGAACAGGCGGCCAGCAGGCAGGCTGCCGCCAGCAGTGACAGGGGGTGACGCATCGCGGACTCCGTTCTCGACCTGCCGATATCATAGGCCGATGCGGCACCGTCGTGCCGCCATCGTGCCGGCGCGCTTCAGGGCCGGCGCCGGATCCAGGGCGAAATCCGGGGCAGGACTCAGGGAGAGCAGGCCTCGCGGACTGCCTCCGGCAGCGGCGCGGCCTGTCCGGTCTCGCGATCGATCCAGACCATCACCACGTAGCCGTCGCAGTAGAGTGTGTCGCGATCGGCGGCGGCGGCGATGCGGTGGCCGATGCTCACACTGGTGTTGCCCAGGCGTTCGACGAACAGCTCGATCGCGATCTCGGCCGGCCACTCGATCGGACGCTTGTAGTTCAGATGGGCGGCGGCGACGACTGGGGCGACATCGTCGTCCAGGCCCTGGCCGGGTACGCCGAGCATCCAGCGCAGGCGGGCCTCTTCCAGGTAGCTGAGGTACTTGGAATTGTTGACGTGGTTGAACGCATCCAGATCGCGCCAGCGCACGGTCATCGGCGTGTTCAGCAACAGCGTTTCGGCGGGGCTGTCCGCAGGCGTCGGCGTTGCGGCTGGTGCCGCCGTGCCGCCGCCATCGCCGCCGTCCGCGGCCTGGGCCGGTGCTGGTGCGGTTTTCTTCTTCGCCGGGCGTTTCTTCGCCGCGGTCGTGCGCTTGCGCGCGGCGGTCTTGCGCGGCTTGCGGGCGCCGTCGCCGGCCTCGGGCGAGGCGGCGCTTCCGGTGTCGGCGTCGCTGGTGGCGCCTGCCTTGTTCTGGGTGCTCATGCGTTGGCTTTCTTGCTCTTCTTGGCGGCGGTCTTGCGCGGCGCGGTCTTGCGTGCCCCCGCCTTTCCGCCCTTTGAACTGGCCGCGGGCTTGCCCAGCAGCGGGGCGAGGAAGCGGCCGGTATGCGAATGCTCCAGCGCCGCGATGTCCTCGGGCGTGCCGGTGGCGAGTATGGTGCCGCCGCGATGGCCGCCCTCGGGGCCGAGGTCGACGATCCAGTCGGCGGTCTTGATCACGTCGAGGTTGTGCTCGATCACCACCACCGTGTTGCCGTCGTCGCGCAGGCGGTGCAGCACGCTCAGCAGGTGCTCGATGTCGTGGAAATGCAGGCCGGTGGTCGGTTCGTCGAGGATGTAGAGGGTGCGCCCGGTATCGCGCCGCGACAGTTCCTTAGACAGCTTCACGCGCTGGGCCTCGCCGCCGGACAGGGTGGTCGCGCTCTGGCCGAGCTTGATGTAGCTCAGGCCGACATCGACCAGGGTCTCGAGCTTGCGCGCGATCGCCGGGATGTTCTCGAACAGGCCCAGCGCGTCCTCGACGGTCATCTCCAGCACGTCGTGGATCGAGTAGCCCTTGTAGAGGATCTCCAGCGTCTCGCGGTTGTAGCGCTTGCCGCCGCAGACGTCGCAGGGCACGTACACGTCGGGCAGGAAGTGCATCTCGACCTTGATCAGGCCGTCGCCCTGGCAGGCCTCGCAGCGGCCGCCGCGGACGTTGAAACTGAAGCGTCCGGCCGCGTAGCCGCGCGCACGCGACTCCGGCACCTGCGCGAACAGCTCGCGCAGCGGGGTGAACAGGCCGGTGTAGGTGGCCGGGTTGGAGCGCGGGGTGCGGCCGATCGGCGACTGGTCGATGTCGACGACCTTGTCGAACAGGTCGATGTTGTCGACCGAGGCGTACGGCGCGGCGGTCTGCGAGGCGCCGTTGAGCTCGTTGGCGGCGATCACGTACAGGGTGTCGTTGATCAGGGTCGACTTGCCGGAGCCGGACACGCCGGTGACGCAGGTCAACAGCCCGGCCGGGATGTCGAGGTCGACGTTCTTGAGGTTGTTGCCGCGCGCGCCGTGCAGGTGCAGGGTCGCCTTGGGATTGGGCCTGGTGCGCTTGGCCGGCACCTCGATCCGCTTGCGTCCGCTCAGGTACTGGCCGGTCAGCGAACGTGGCGCCTTGAGCACGTCCTCCAGCTGTCCCTGGGCGACCACTTCGCCGCCGTGCACGCCGGCGCCGGGGCCGATGTCGACGACATGGTCGGCCAGGCGGATCGCGTCTTCGTCGTGCTCGACCACGATCACCGTGTTGCCGAGGTCGCGCAGTCGGGTCAGGGTGCCGAGCAGGCGCTCGTTGTCGCGCTGGTGCAGGCCGATGGAGGGCTCGTCGAGCACGTACATCACCCCGACCAGGCCGGCGCCGATCTGGCTGGCCAGGCGGATGCGCTGGGCCTCGCCGCCGGACAGCGAGTCGGCCTTGCGTTCCAGGGTCAGGTAGTCGAGGCCGACATCGACCAGGAAGCGCAGGCGGTCGGCGATCTCCTTGACGATCTTGACCGCGATCTCGCCGCGCCAGCCGGGCAGGTGCATCGCCTGGAAGAAGGCCAGCGCCTCGTCGACCGGCATCACCACGATCTCCGGCAACGGCCGTTCGTCGACGAACACGTTGCGGGCGGCGCGGTTGAGACGGGCGCCGCCGCACTCGGGGCAGGGGCGCTCGCTGATGTACTTGGACAGTTCCTCGCGCACCGCCGCCGACTCGGTCTCGCGGTAGCGGCGTTCGAGGTTGGGAATGATGCCCTCGAAGCGGTGCTTGCGCTGGTTGCGGCTGCCGCCGTCGGTCAGGTAGGTGAAGGTGATCTGTTCCTCGCCGCTGCCGTACAGCACCGCCTGGCGCACGTCCTCGGACAGGGCCTGCCACGGCGCGTCGACGTCGAAGTCGTAGTGCCGCGCCAGCGACTGGATCATCTGGAAGTAGTAGGCGTTGCGGCGGTCCCAGCCGCGCACCGCGCCGGCGGACAGCGCCAGTTCGGGGTGCACCACCACCCGCCCCGGGTCGAAGAACTGCGCCACGCCGAGGCCGTCGCAGTGCTGGCAGGCGCCGACCGGCGAGTTGAACGAGAACAGCCGCGGTTCCAGCTCGGGCAGCGCGTAGTCGCAGACCGGGCAGCTGTAGCGCGAGGAGAACAGCAGCGGTTCGGCGTCGGCCTGATCCAGCGACATTACCGAGGCCATGCCGTCGCCGAGCTTGAGCGCGGTCTCGAACGACTCGGCCAGGCGCTGCTTCATGTCCTCGCGCGGACGGAAGCGGTCGACCACCGCCTCGATGGTGTGCTTCTGGCGCAGTGCCAGGGTCGGCACCGCGTCGATCTCGTGGACCTCGCCGTCGACGCGCACGCGCACGTAGCCCTGCGCGCGCAGCTGCTCGAACACCTGGGCGTGCTCGCCCTTGCGCTCGCGGATCACCGGCGCCAGCAGCATGTAGCGCTGCTCGGCGGTGTCGGGCCTGGCGGACAGCGCGATCACCTGGTCGACCATCTGGCTGACGGTCTGCGCCTCCAGCGGGTAGTGGTGGTCGGGGCAGCGTGGGGTGCCGACGCGCGCGTACAGCAGGCGCAGGTAGTCGTAGATCTCGGTGATCGTGCCGACGGTCGAGCGCGGGTTGTGCGAGGTCGACTTCTGTTCGATCGAGATCGCCGGCGACAGGCCCTCGATATGATCGACGTCGGGCTTCTCCATCACCGACAGGAACTGCCGCGCATAGGCCGACAGCGACTCGACGTAACGGCGCTGGCCCTCCGCGTAGACGGTGTCGAACGCGAGCGAGGACTTGCCCGAACCCGACAGGCCGGTGATCACGATCAGCTTGTCGCGCGGCAGGTCGAGATCGATGTTCTTGAGATTGTGCGTCCGCGCACCGCGGATGCGGATGGTGTCCATGTGGGGTGGGGGCCCTGCGCTGGTCGTGGGGGGCTCGCCGCCGTATTACGGAGGCGGCTCGCGGCGGTAAGCCGACGAGCGTATCGGTTGCCCGATATGGGGGCAAATACCGGCCACGCCAGAGCGGGCCGGCTGCTGCCAGCACGGTGTCAGCAGGGAAGCGGCCGCGGCCGACCGGCGCACGGCCGGTGTCGCGGCGCCGCAGTGCTCAGTTCAGTACCCTGAATGTCACCTGGTCCGCCTGCGTGCCGGTCGCGGCACCGCCATCGCTGGCGAGGGTCTCGATCATGCCCGGGTTGACGCCATTGACGATCAGCTGGACCTTCACCGCCTCGGCGCGCCGGCGCGACAGCAATGCGTCGGCGTCGGGGTCGCCGCTGGCCGCGGCGTGGCCGGCGATCTCGACCCGGCGGTCGGCCGGCATCGACGCCAGCGTCTGGCCGGCCTGGGCGATCACCGCGAGGCTGGCCGGGGCGATCTTGGCGCTGCCCTGTTCGAAGCCGATCGCCATCTTGTTCAGCGCCGATTCGACGCCGTGGGCCGGCGATTGCGGGTGCAGGGCCGCCAGCGCGGCAATGGCGGGGTCGGCGTCGCCGTCCTGGCCGGCGAACAGGCCGCTCAGCCTCAGGCCGGGAAAGTGGGTGCGGGCCAGGGTTTCGAGCCGGCCGCGCTGATCGGCGGCAACCTGGCCGGAAAGCTCGATCGTGTCGGCCCGGAAGCTGATCGCCGCGCCAGGCGCCTTGAACCCGGCCAGGAACGGCGCCAGGCCGTGCAGCCAGGGCGCCGGACGGGCGTTGCCATCGACGGTGACCCCGCCGCTGACCCGGTCGGAGGCATAGGCGGCGCCGATCGCCTCGGTGATGGTCTTGCGCGCGGCGTCGCTGTCGACGGTGCCGTCGAAGCGCAGCATGCCGTTGTTGTCGACGATGCTCAGGCGACTGTCGAAGGCGGCTTCGGCGGGCGCGGCGGCGGACACCGCGTCGCTCATCGGGTCATCCTGCGCGTTGGCGACGGGGGCGGCTTCGCGGCTGCAGCCGCTGGCCAGCGCCAGCGCCAGCGGGACCAGCGCCAGCCATCGCGCCGGTCGCCGGTGGAATGGGGAGGGGGTGCCGGGGAGAGAAAAGCGGGACGTGCTTGCGGACATTCGCGGTTTCCGTGTCGGTGGCGGTGGAAGGCGGCCGCGGGGGAGCGGCCGCCGGGATCGGGAGCCCCGGACGGGGCCCCCGATGCATGTGCCGCGAACGGCTTACTGCTTCGACCTGCGCTTCTGCGAGGCGTAGTCGATCGACACCGGGTCGGAGCATTCCTGGGTGCCGTTGTTGCAGACCTTGTAGCTCATCGTGCCGCTGCCGATGATCCGGAAGGTGTCCGTGGTGCTGAGCCTGCGATTGCGCACGGTCTTCAGGATCGCGCCGTTGCGGTAGATGTCCACGTACTTGGCGCCGTGGGTCCACTGCAGGTGCACGCGGGTGCGGTGGTTGTTGAGCTGGGCGGCCTCGGCCTCCAGCGCACGCGGCCAGCCGGCATCGACGAAGCTGGGGTACAGCGAGATGCCGGCGGCATTGCTGAAGCCCTTGATCGTCACGTACCAGGTGCCGCCTTCCGGCGCCGGGAAGAAGCAGGTCTCGTTGTTGCCGGCCGAGAACGGGCGGCAGTCGTAGGCCGTATCGGTCGGCTCGTCGCCGTGACGCACGTAGATGTCGGCATCGCCGGTGCCGCCGTACATCGCGAACAGCAGGTTGGAAGCGCCGTTGGGCACCTGCAGCTCGTAACGCACGGTGCCGTCGGCCTCGACCTCGATGTCGGTCACGGTGACGCCGTTCTCCAGCGGGGTGGCCGGCGGCGGCGGCGGCGGCGGCGGCGGAGCGTCGGGCAGCGGCTCGGCGCCGGAAGCGACCGAGACCGCGTACTGGGCGTCGATCACGCCCGAACCGCAGCTCTTGCTGTAGCTGCAGCCGACCGGGAAGCCGGTGGCGGCATAGGCGGTGTTGACCAGGATCTCCTCGATCTCGGCCGGGGTCTTGGGCATCGGTGCCGCCGCCTGCATCAGCGCGACGGTGCCGGCCACGTGCGGTGCCGCCATCGAGGTGCCGGCATACCAGGCGTAGACGTCGTCCTCCTGGGTGGTCGCACCGCTGTTGAGGGTCGACAGGATGTTGTCCTCGGCCGGCGTGGCGCCGGTGCCGCCCGGCGCGGCGACGTCGACGGTGTCGCCGAAGTTCGAGTAGCCGCTGGCGAACTGGTAGTCCGGGCCGGTGGCCGCCACCGCGATCACGTTGTCGCAGTTGGCCGGGGTGAAGCCCGACGCGTCGGAGCTGCTGTTGCCGGCCGCGACGACCACGGACGTGCCGCGGCCGACCGCGCCGTCGATCGCGCTCTGCATCGCCGCCGAACAGGCGCCGCCGCCGCCGAGGCTGAGGTTGATGACCTCGGCCGGAGTGGCGTTGTCGGGCACGCCGGAAACGGTGCCGCCGGAAGCCCAGGTGATCGCGTCGGCGATATCGGAGATGTAGCCGCCGCACTTGCCGAGCACGCGCACCGGCTGCACCTTGGCGCCGTGGGCGACGCCGGCCACGCCGATGCCGTTGTCGGTGGCCGCGGCGATGGTGCCGGCGACGTGGGTGCCGTGCCAGCTGCTGTCCTCGGGAATGCCGAAGATGTTGCACTCGCCGCTGTGCCAGTCGCCCGGGTCGTTCGGGTCGGCGTCGCGGCCGTCGCCGTCGACGGCGGTGTCGAGGTCGTCGATGAAGTCGTAGCCGGCGACGTAGCTGCCGGCCAGGTCGACGTGCGGAGTGCTGCCGGTGTCCAGAACCGCGACCACCACGCCGTCGCCGGTGCTCAGGTCCCAGGCGCCCTCGGCGTTGATGCCGCCGTTGCCGGACTGGTAGTGCCACTGCTGCGGGTAGGCGGGGTCGTTGGGCACGAACTGGCGGGTCAGCTTGCGGTCGGGCTCGACCGTCAGCACGTTCGGATCCTTCATCAGCGCGATCATCAGCGCCTTGCTGGCCGCACGGTCGAGCTTGCGATCGGTGCGGATCACCGCGTCCCCGGTCGCCAGCGTGCGCAGCGGCTCGATGCCGATGCCGGCGTCACGGGCGGCGGTGGCCAACCCCTGGACGCGGGATGCGGCGGTGGCGGATGCCCGCAGGGTCGGATCCTGGCGATAGGTGACGATGAAACGGTCCACCGATTCGCTGGCCGCCCGGGCGGTCGCGGTGGCCGCCGCGGCCGAACTCGGCGGCTTGAAGCCATTCAACTTGCCGCCGGAATAGGCCGCGGGGGCGACCACGATGGCGGTGGCGATGGCAAGGGCGCTCCACCTCACGTTCCTGTTGCGAGTGGAGCCCGTCTTCTTCGATTTTGACATGGGAAACAGTCCTTCGATTGCAGTCCATCTTCCCGACGTATCCCCTTGGTCACGTCGGGTCCGGTCGCGCCCCTGCCGTCATGGCACGCAGGCGCAACTTCGTTCCGCGGACTCCGGCATGGTGGGCCGGGCCGCGGGTGCGGGGTGACGGGAGCAGTGGCGCCGCGCGCCGGTCGGCGCGGTGGCGGGGCAAGGTACGGCCGGGATCGACGAGCACGCGCGGGCGCGGCCGTGGCGTTCACGGACACGGGAGCAGACGCGGATCGGGTGGGGGAGAGCGTCCTGGCTCAATCGGGGTGCCTTGTTTGGGGCGTGCCGGCACCGGGCTGGCGCGGCATTCCTTGCCGGTTTCCGCGGTCCCTGTCGCCGCAGATGACTCGAACCTAAATGAAAATCGTTGTCGCTTACAAGGGGGGTGTGTCCGATTTTTGACAATCCATCCCGCTTTTTCGCGAGCCCATGCTTGGCGCCAGACTCGGCAAAGTCCTGGTTCGGGTCCGGCGTCGCGGCGCCCGTCCGGGGGCGTGTTTGCATGGGCAACGGCGGGCGGTTACAATTCCGCTCCTGTCTGTCCGATCCGGACAACAGCGACCAAAATAACTACAGAGGAATCTGGTCATGTACGCAGTAGTAGTCACCGGCGGTAAGCAGTACCGCGTGATGCAGGGCGAGACCCTGCGCGTCGAGCTGCTCGAAGCCGAAGCCGGCAGCGAGATCAAGCTGGACAACGTCCTGATGCTGGGCGATGGCGAGGGCGTGAAGGTCGGCGACGAGGTCAAGGGCGCCACCGTCACCGCCAAGGTCGTCGGCCACGGCCGCGCCGACAAGGTGCGCATCGTGAAGTTCCGTCGCCGCAAGCACCACCGCAAGCAGATGGGCCACCGTCAGCATTACACCGAAATCGAAATCACCGGCATCGCCGGCAAGTAAGGAGAAGCAGTCATGGCACATAAAAAGGGCGTAGGCTCCACCCGCAACGGCCGCGACTCCAACCCGAAGTACCTGGGCGTCAAGATCTACGGCGGCCAGGCGATCGAGGCCGGCAACATCATCGTCCGTCAGCGCGGCACCCAGTTCCATCCGGGCAGCGGCGTTGGCCTGGGTCGCGACCACACGCTGTTCGCGCTGGTCGACGGCAAGGTCGAGTTCTCGACCAAGGGCCCGAAGAAGCGCCGTACCGTCAGCGTCGTCGCTGCCGAGTAAGCGCCGGCAGCCGGCGCCACGCGCCGATGCCACTAAGGCCCCGCTCCGGCGGGGCCTTTCGTTTACAGGCCGCGAAAATCGCGCGGCCGCTGTCGTGGCGCCGGCTAGAATCGCCGGGCGCCCCGCCAGGAATCACGTGCCCCCAACCGGTTCCCCACCATGAAACTCGTCGACGAAGCTGAAATCCAGGTCATCGCAGGCAACGGCGGCAATGGCTGCGTCGGTTTCCGCCGCGAGAAGTTCATCCCGCTCGGCGGCCCCGATGGCGGCGATGGCGGCGACGGCGGCAGCGTCTGGCTGGAGGCCTCCGAGAACCTCAATACCCTGGTCGACTTCCGCCACCAGAAGAGCTTCCGCGCCCAGCGCGGCGAGAACGGCATGGGCCGGCAGATGTACGGCAAGGCCGGCGAGGACACCGTCATCACCGTGCCGGTCGGTACCGTGATCACCAACGTCGAGACCGATGAGGTCATCGGCGACATGACCCGTCACGGCGACCGCCTGCTGGTCGCCAAGGGCGGCAAGGGCGGGCTGGGCAACATGCACTTCAAGAGCTCGGTCAATCGTGCGCCTCGCAAGGCGCTGCCGGGCCTGCCGGGTGAGGAGCGGGTGCTGAGGCTGGAGCTGAAGCTGTTGGCCGACGTCGGTCTGCTGGGCTTCCCGAATGCCGGCAAGAGCACCCTGATCCGCGCGGTCTCGGCGGCGACGCCCAAGGTCGCCGACTATCCGTTCACCACCCTGTACCCGAATCTGGGCGTGGTCAGCGTCGAGGCGCACCGCAGCTTCGTGATCGCCGACATCCCGGGTCTGATCGAGGGTGCGGCCGATGGCGCCGGCCTCGGCGCGCAGTTCCTGCGCCACCTGCAGCGCACCCGCCTGCTGCTGCACCTGGTCGACATGGCGCCGATGGAAGGCGGTGTGGAGGGCGTCAGCCCGGCCGAGCAGGTGCGGGCGATCGAGCACGAGCTCGGCAAGCACGATCCGGAGCTGCTGAACAAGCCGCGCTGGTTGATCCTCAACAAGGCCGACCTGCTGCTGGAGGAGGAGCAGGCGGAGGCCGCCCAGGCGATCATCGACGAGCTGGGCTGGAAGGACCGCTGGTACAAGGTGTCGGCGATCAGCCGCGAAGGCACCTGGCCGGTGATGCTCGACGTGATGGCGTTCTTCGACCGCCAGGCCGAGGAGGCGGCCGAAGCCGCGGCCGAGGCGGCGGCTCAGGGCGCGCGCGCCGACTGAATTCTTGGCGTTGCTGGCCGGCGCCGGGCGGTATCCGCAGGAGCGGCGTGGGCCGCGATGGCCTTCATGGGAAAGCCCGTCGCAGCTTACGCAGCTCCTACAGATGCGGAGGCCTTCCCCTGTAGGAGCGGCGGCCTTCATGGGACGGCCCGGTCGCAGCTTGCGCAGCTCCCACGAAAGCGATCCCCGTCCTGTAGGAGCGGCGTGAGCCGCGATCCCGGGCTGCGCCCGGGAATCCCCAAGGTTTGCCGCGCAAGCCTTGTGCCCCGCCGTTGCGCGATTCGGTGGGCTGCGGTCCTGTGTTTTGTAGGAGTGGCGTAAGCTGCGAAGGCCTTGGTGGGAGCCCATCGCGGCTTACGCCGCTCCTGTTCGACTGTGGGCGCTGCGGCCCGGGCAACAAAAAAGCCGGCGGGTGCCGGCTTCTTCGTTTGCGGGCCGGGGCGGGTGCCCCGGACGCAGGGTGGGCTGCCTCAGGCGGCCTTGAGCGCCTTGATGCGGGCGTTCAGGCGGCTCTTGTGGCGGGCGGCCTTGTTCTTGTGGATCAGACCGCGCGAGCTGTAGCGGTCGAGGATCGGTTGGGCGGCCTTGAAGGCGGTCTCGGCGCCGGCGGCGTCGTTCTCGCCCAGGGCCTTGAGCACCTTCTTGACGTAGGTGCGCAGCATCGAACGCTGGCTGGCGTTACGGGCATTGCGCACGACGGTCTGCTTGGCGCGCTTCTTGGCGGACTTGATGTTAGCCACGGCGGAATCCTGGAATATTTTGAGGTCGGAACTGGTAAAGAGGAACTTGGCTGGTTCGCTGCCCCTGCATCGGGAACCGGGCGGTTCCGAAGCGGGTAGGACTTGATCCAGGCAAGTAGACAGGAAATTATGGTCAATTCAGTGGCTTGCGTCAACAGCGGCAGCCGGAGGAATTTGTTTGTCTGACAACA
>NZ_VICD02000100.1 GCF_006546735.2 Marilutibacter maris
CCTGCAGGGTCGGATGGTTGATGCCGAACTCCTCGTCGAGGGCGCGGTTGAGGCGGTCGATGAAGCGGTCGTGGTCGCCGGGCTCGGGCCGCACCATGTGCGCGGTCATCGCGATCTCGCCCGCACCCAGCGACCAGATGTGCAGATGGTGCACCGCGGTGACGCCCGGCTGCTGCTCCAGGAAGGCCTTGACCCGGGCCTGGTCGATGCTGGCCGGGACCGCGTCCATCGCCGCGTTGAAGCTCTCGCGCAGCAGCCCGAACGCGCTGAACGCGACCACCGCGCCGATCAGCAGGGCCGTGGCCGGGTCCAGCCAGGCCCAGCCCAGCCAGCTCATGCCCAGGCCGGCGACCACCGCCGCCAGCGATACCGCGGCGTCGGCGACCAGGTGCAGGAACGCGCCGCGCCGGTTGAGGTCGTGGTCGTGACCGTCGCGGACCATCCAGGCGGCGCCGAGGTTGACCGCGATGCCGATCGCCGCGACCACCACCACCGTCATCGCCGGGATTTCCGGCGGCTGGCTGAAGCGCCGCACCGCTTCCCAGGCCAGCGCGCCGGAGAATGCGACCAGCAGCAGCGCATTGGCCAGCGGCGAGAGCAGGGTCGCGCGGCGCCAGCCATAGGTGTGGCGGTCGGTCGGCGGCCGGCGCGCGAGCACCGCCGCGCCCCAGGCCAGGCCCAGGCCCAGCACGTCGCCGAGGTTGTGGAGGGCGTCGGACAGCAGCGCCAGCGAGTTGATCGCGAAGCCGTAACCGGCCTCCAGCGCGGTGTAGGCGAGATTGACCAGGGTCACCACGGCGAACGCGCGGGTACCGTCGTGGTGGTGATGGTGGTGTCCGGACATGCGGCGATGGTGGCATGCCGGGCGGGCAGGACACTATTCCGACGGACAGGACATTGTTACAAGGGGGGGCGGTTACAAGGGGGGGGCGTGGCAGCGGCGCAGGCCGCGATCCCCGGGCTGCGCGCGGCAATCCCCAAAGTTTGCTGCGCAAACCCTGGGCCCCACCGTTGCGCTGCCATACCCCCCATTCGCGCTATGCGCGGATCGCCCCCTCACTCAGGGGGGGACGATATCCGGCGGCGCGCGGATATCTCCCAATGTTTGCTGTGCAAACCCTGGGTCCCGCCGTTGCGCTGCCACACCCCCATTCGCGCTAGGCGCGAATCGCCCCCTGACTCAGGGGGGACGATATCCGGCGGCGCGCGGATATCTCCCAAAGTTTGCTGCGCAAACCTTGGGCCCCGCCGTTGCGATGCCACACCCCCATTCGCGCTATGCGCGAATCGCCCCCTGACTCAGGGGGCTGGAGCCGTGCTACATCGCATCTCGTAGGAGCGGCGTGAGCCGCGATGGGGCTCGCTTGGGAAGGCCCTGGGATGGCGGCTTGCGCCGCTCCTGGAGGGCGTCCTCTGTCGCCTGCGGGGGATTGCAGCTCAGGGCTGCCAACGGCGTGGGCGGGGCACCTCTCAGCCGCGGCCGGAGACCAGGGTGCCGATGTTCTCGCCCTTGAGGAGGCGCAACAGGACCCCGGGCTGGCCCATGTCGAAGATCCGCAGCGGCAGCCCGCTGTCGCGGCACAGGGCGAATGCGGCGGTATCCATCACCTGCAGGTCGCGCGTGATCACCTGGTCGTAGGTCAGGGTCTCGTAGCGGGTCGCGTCGGCGTGCTTCTTGGGGTCCTTGTCGTAGACGCCGTCGACCTTGGTCGCCTTCAGCAGCAGGTCGGCGCCGATCTCGATCGCGCGCAGCGCGGCGCCGGAGTCGGTGGTGAAGAACGGGTTGCCGGTGCCGGCGGCGAAGATCACCAGCCGGCCCTTCTCCAGGTGACGGATCGCGCGCCGGCGGATGTAGTCCTCGCAGACGTCGTTGATCTTCAGCGCGCTCATCACCCGCGCCTTGCCGCCGCGCTTCTCCAGCGCGTCCTGCATCGCCAGTGCATTGATCACGGTGGCAAGCATGCCCATCTGGTCGCCGGTGACCCGGTCCATGCCGGCGGCGGCGAGGCCGGCGCCCCGGAAGATGTTGCCGCCGCCGATCACCAGCGCGACCTCGGCACCGGCCTGCTGGGCCTCGATCACCTCCTGGGCCAGGCGTCCGATCATCTTTGGATCGATGCCATAGTCCTCATCGCCCATCAGGGCCTCGCCGGAGAGTTTCAACAGGACGCGGCGATAGGCGAGCGGGGACATGGCGACCTCAACAGTGGATAAACCCGGAAATTCTATCCGAGGTAGGGGGCGCGCCACGAGATCCGTTCAGGTAGACATGATTGCGCTCTCACCGCCACTACAGGGACGTTCAGGAAGGCGTGGGCCCGTTCTGCGCCTTCTTTGCGGCTCGTGGTACAACAATTGGCCATTGTGGCGGCCGGATGACATCGCTCTCCGGCGCGCCAATCACCAGATTGTTGCTGCCGGAGACGTCTCTGCCGATGCCCCCTCTCGGGTCCACCGTCGTTCCGATCGTCGCTGTCGCGACAACCACCGCCGACTCCCGAGGGCGCGCCTAGTGGTTGCTCCGGCCTGGGAGCGGGATGACCCTGACACGCCGCCGGAGTGCGGGCAGGGCGACGATTTCGAGGCGTTCGTACGCGAGCAGCGCTCGGTCCTGGTCGGCTATCTGTGCCGGCGCCTGCCGGAGGAGGATGCCAAGGACGTGGCCCAGGAGGCGATGGTCAGGCTGCTGCGTTACCGCGGCCTGCCCGCGGAACAACTGCGCCGGCTGGTGTACCGGATCGCCGCCAATGCGCTGCTCGACCGGGGCCGTCGCGCCGGCACCAGCACCGGCACCGGACCGCAACCGATCAGCCTGAGCGCCGATCACGACTGGCTGCCGTCGCCCGAACCCAGCCACGAGCAGCGCGTCGACACCCAGCAACAACTGATTCACGTGCGACGGCTGATCCTGGAACTGCCGGATCGCTGCCGCGAGGTCTATCTGCTCAACCGCATCGAAGGCATGAGTTACCCCCAGATCGCGGAGCGCTTCGGCATCTCCGTCAAGGCCGTCGAAAAGCATGTCAGCCGCGCGCTCAAGGGGCTGCGCGAAGGCCTGGCCCAGATCGAGGGCGATGCGTCGGGGGAGGAAATGCCGTGAACGTGGGGCATATCACCCGTCTCGACGACCTCGCCGCCGACTGGCTGGCCCGGCTGGAGTCGCCGGAGTGCTCGATGGCCGAGCGCGCCGCCTTCGAGGACTGGCTGGCGGCGTCACCACGGCATGTCGAGGCCTATCTGGAGGCCGAGCGCCTGCACCTGCTGGCGGCCGGACTGGCCGATGACGAACTGTTGCGGGCCGCCATCGGCGAGATGAGTCCGCCGGCCTCGCGCACCGCGTCCAGGGCGCGGCGATCGCGCTGGCGGCCCTGGTCGGCCGCGGTGGCGGCGGTGCTGGTGCTGGCGATCGGAGCGGCGACCTGGCTGCGTCCGCCGCCGCCGCAGGTGGCCGGCTACGCGACCGCCGTGGGCGAGCAGCGCGAGATCATGCTCGAGGACGGCACCCGCATGCTGCTGGATACCGATACCCGGGTGGAGACCCGCTTCGATGCCGATCTGCGGGTGGTGGAGTTGATCTCCGGTCGCGCCCACTTCGAGGTCGGGCAAGACCCGGACCGGCCATTTCTGGTGCGGGCCGCCTCCGGCACCGTGCGCGACATCGGCACCACCTTCCAGGTCAGCCGCCGCGGCGACGACGTCGATGTCGGGCTTATCGAGGGCATTGTGGTGGTCAGTCGTGGCGACGACGGCCCCGGTCGCAGGCTCGCTCCCGGCGAACAGCTTCACGTCGATCCGCAGGGCCGTTTCACCCCGACCCGTGCGCTGGATCTCGAGGTCGCCAATGGTTGGCCGCGCGGCGAACTGGTGTTCCGCAAGCGTCGTCTCGACGACCTGCTGGTGGAGATGAACCGCTATTCGGAGGTGCCGCTGCGCCTGGCCGAACCCGAACTGGCGGGCATTGCCGTCAGTGGCGTGTTCCGGGTCGACGAGCAGGTGGCCCTGGTCGAGGCGCTTGGGCAGGGCTGGGGCCTGCGCGCCGAATCCCGCGACGACGGGGTGTTCCTGTACGGTCCCGCGGAGTGAGGGCGCGGCTGGAAGCCGGCCGGCGGCCTGGATGAAGGCCGCCCGGGCGGCGGCGCGGGAGCCCTCCCGGAGGGGCGCGGCCTCCAAACCGGTGCGAATGGAGGAATCCCCTGATTGCCTGCGCTGCCGGGGGTTCCGTAATGTGTGGGGATGCTGGTTCCGGTGCCCCCTCGGATAACCAGGGTCTGCCTGGTGATAGCAGTGTGCGGCGTATTGTCGCTGCACACGGACGGCGCGTGGGCGGTCGAACCGTCCGCGGCGGAGTCGGGGGCCTCGACGGAGCAACTGCAGCTCGATCTGCCTGGCGGCACGCTCGACGGTGCATTGAAGGCGCTGGCGCTGCGCAGCGGCATCCAGATCCTCTACGCACCGGGGCAGGTCGAGTCGCGCCGCGCCCGCGCGTTGAATGGCCGGATGACGCTCGAACATGCGCTGCGCTACCTGCTGGAGGGCAGCGAGCTGAGGGCCGAACGGGTCAATGCCGATACCTTCGTGCTGAAGACGGTCGTGGCGCCGAAGCCGGAGCAGGCCGCCGCGCCCGCGCCCGCGCTGATGCCACGCCAGCGCGCGGTCGACATGGATCGGGTCGAGGTCACCGGATCGCGGATTCCGCGCATCGACATAGACGCGATCACCCCGTCGCCGATGACCCTGATCACCCGCGAGGACATCGAGGCCAGCGGCTACCAGACCCTGTTCGAGCTGCTGCGGTTCCAGCCGGGCATGATCGGCCATCATCCGGTCGCGGTCGCCGCCGACGGCGGAGCCAACTTCCAGCAACCGTTCAACGTCGCCGCGACCACCAGCCTCAGCGCGTTGGGGCCGCGCGCGACCCTGTTCCTGGTCGATGGCCAGCGGGTGGCCAACCATGCGCTGACCAGCGCCGAACTGGGCGGTCTGACCGATCTGGACGCGATTCCGCTGAGCCTGGTCGATCGCGTTGAAATCCTGCGCGGCGGCGCTTCGGCGATCTATGGCGCCGACGCGATCGCCGGCGTGGTCAACATCATCCTGCGCAAGCGACAGAAGGGGGGCGAGGCACTGATCCGCTACGGCCTTTCCGAGCGCGGCGACGCCGGCGAGCGCCGCCTGTCGTTGAGCCACGGCTTCGATACGCCGCGCGGCGGCAGCGGCATGCTGGCGGCGGACTGGTTCGATCGCGAGGCGCTGGCCGGCGACGCGCGCGACTGGCACACCCGAGACCACAGTCGCGACGGCCTGTCGGACAGGCGAGTCTGGCTAGGCCACTACTACCGCTTCCTTGGCCTCGACAATGTCCTCCAGCCGGCCAGGGCCGAGTGCGGCAACGCGCCTGCCGAGGTCATCGACGCCGATTGCCGGTTCGACCAGGCGCGCTACACCGACCTGCAACCGGCCAGTCGGCGCCTGTGGCTGTACGGCCACCTGTCCGAACCGATGTGGGAAGGGGCGACGCTGGAGCTGGACCTGCGTTACGGCGAGGCGCAGCAGGAGCTGAGACGGCCGCCGTTCTTCGGCAGCGTCGGGCTGCCCCCCGGGCATCCGGACCGCTATCGGGGCTTCTCTGTGTTTAGCTTGTTTCTCGGCCCTCCCGAGACCCGGCTCAACTACACGTTCTTCGAGTTGGGGCCGATCACCAGCCGTACCGACAACCGGACGCTCGATGTCGGCGCCGCGCTCAAGGGCTGGCGCGGCGACTGGGCCTGGGATGTGTCGTTGTCGCATCATGCCAACCGTGTCGTCAGCCGCATCGACGGTCAGGTCAGCCTCGAGGAATTCCTTCGTCCCGACAACCTGGACCGATACCGGCTTGATGGCACGCCCAACGCCGCGGAACTGCTCGCCGCCATTTCCCCGACTTTCACATTGCGTGGCGAGGCCACCCTGCAGCAGCTGTCGGCGGGGTTGGAGGGGCCGCTGTTCAAACTGCCGGGAGGCGTGGCGCGGCTGGCGGTCGGTGGCGAGTTCCTGCGCAACGGTTTGGTGAACGAGCCCGATGCGCGCCTGTTGAAGGACGATCTGGCCCTGGGCACACCCAAGACCGCGCGCGACGATCACCGCAACAGTGCGGCCCTGTACACCGAGCTGGGCCTGCCGCTGCGGGACAACCTGCAGGCCGAGTTGGCCCTGCGCTACGACGATCCACAGGACTATGGCAGCCGGGTCTCGCCCAAGCTCGGTCTGAAGTGGTCGCCGCACGAGAATCTCACCTTCCGCGCGACAGCGGCGACCGGCTACCGGGTGCCGTCGTTGTTCGAGCTGCGGCGCCCCAACGTCATTCCGGAAAGCAAGCTGGTCCCGGCGAGCGATGCACTACGGCCATGCCTGGAAGAGGTGATCATCGACCCGTTGATACGACAGGTGGTCGGGCAGTTGGCACCGTCCTACTGCCGGGTGGATCTGGGCGCGTTCGAGAATCCGGACCTGGTGCCGGAGACCTCACGCAGTCACACGTTGGGGATGGTGTGGGCACCGTCGCCCGACTTCAGCCTGAGCTTCGATCATTTCCGCATCCATCGCGACAACGAAATCGCGCAAGGCAACCTGCTCGACAGTCCGGAGGCGTTCCCGGAGTCGGCGCAGCGCGACAAGGACGGCCGCCTGGTCGGGATCGACAGTTACTACCAGAACATCGGCCGGTCTGACATCCGCGGCTGGGAAGCGGAGATGCGCTGGCGTGTGGAGGCGGGCGACGCCGGCCGGCTCTCGTTGACCGCTGCCGTGCATCATTTGTCGCGGGTCGACCGCAGGGTCGGCGACGGTAGACCCTTTTACGACCATGCCGGCTACGGTGCGCCCACCACCAACCTGCTGGGCTCCGTGCAGTGGGCGCGCGGCAACTGGACCCATACCCTGGCCCTGCGCGCCCGCGGCCCTTACCAGGTCGGCTCGCCCGTCACCGGATGTCCGGGCTACAACCGTGGTCGCTGCCGCACACCGGGGCGCGGGGTGCTCGATCTGGACATCGCCTACAACGGCATTCCGGGCTGGCGGCTGGGCTTGAACGTGCGTGATCTGGCCGATCGCGATCCGGTCAACTACGACATCGAGCGCGACGGTTACGACATCGCCTACGACGATCCTCGCGGACGCTACCTGCTGCTCAGCGCGCGCTATCGGTTCTGAACGAGCCGTTCCGGCAAAGTCCGGCCCTCGTCAACGCAATAGCACTGCTCGGGTTTCATTCGCCACCGCGATCGGGGTAGGGGGTTGCGCGGTGCATTCGTTATTGCTCGTGTCGAAGCTCTGGGGGCTTCGACGCGTGCCCATGGGCACGCTTCCAACATCCGTGCACGCCCGACAGCCAGCGGCGCCGGGCGGGACAGGAACAATCCGATCAGGGAATAGGGGACAAGATGCAGCAGTCTGGAAGCTTTTCGTCGGCGCTTCGTGGTGGTCGGCTGGGGAACAGCCGCAGCGGCGGGAACAAGGGGCATGTGCGGTCGGCGCTCTCCAGCGCGATCGTGGTCGCGCTGTTGTTCGCTGGCGCCGGCACCGCAGCGGCGCAGGATGCGCAGGACACTCGGTATCAGGAGCAGGGCAAGGTCGGCGATGCCGACAGCTGGCGCAGCGACGAGTTCAAGGCCGATTGGGGCCTCGAGGCGATCGGCGCGCACCACGCCTACGCGCGCGGCCTGACCGGGCGCGGGATCCGTCTGGGAATCTTCGACAGCGGCGCCGACAGTCGTCATGCCGACTTCACGGGCAAGGACCTGCGCTCGATCCTGATGGCCGATCCGGGCTGCACAAGCGGCGCGGTGCTCGACGGCCCTGATGCATGCTTCTATACCGAGGGCGATCGCGCCCAGGTATCGATCCTGCAGTACACCGATGAAGACCGCGCACTGGTCGATCTGCTGATCCAGTTCGGCTGGCTCGTTCCGGACGCCAACGAGATCCTCGAAGGCCTTTCCGGCATCTCGTACGAAACCCACGGCACCCATGTCGCCGGCACCATGCTGGCCAATCGCGATGGCAACGGGACCCACGGCGTGGCTTACGGCGCCGACCTGACCACAGCGCGCCTGTTCGCCAACAGCTACTCCGATGTGACCGCCCTGTTGTCCGGGATATTCGGCGTCAACTTCGGCGGTACCGAGATCAGCATCGGGCCCAGCAGCGAAGCGGTCGCTGCGATGTACGAGCAGATGTCGGCGCAGGGCGTCCGCGCGATCAATCACAGCTGGGGACTCGCGTCGGAACCCTCCACGCCGGAGGACATGGACGCGCTCTACAACAGCGATGGCGCCGCCGAGTATTTCAATACCTATGTGGCGCCTTCGATTCGCGACGGCATGCTGCAGGTGTGGGCCGCCGGCAACAACGATGGCGATATCGCGGGCATCTACGCGACCCTGCCGCGATGGGTGCCCGAGGCGGAGCAGTACTGGCTGAGCGTCGCCAACATCAACGAGGGCGGTGGCATCGATGGCAGCTCCAGCATATGCGGGCTGAGCAAGGACTGGTGCGTTTCCGCGCCCGGCACCGAGATCACCTCGACGGTGATCGGCGGTGATGCCGAGGTCGAGTACAAGTACGATGACGATGGCAACCTGATTGGCTTCGAGGTCGTCGGCGAGAACCCGCAGTTCGGCTACGGCAACCTGACCGGCACCTCGATGGCGGCGCCGCACGTCACCGGCGCGCTGGCGCTGCTGATGGAGCGCTTCCCGTATCTGGACAATCCGCAGATCCGCGACGTGCTGCTGACCACGGCCACCGATCTGGGCGAGGCCGGCGTCGACGAGATCTACGGCTGGGGTCTGATCGACCTGGCCAAGGCGATCGACGGTCCGGGCATGCTGCGGGTCGATACCAATGTGGCGATGAACGCCTTCGCCGGTGGCGAGAAGGTGTGGGACGGTCCGGCCTGGGACGACTGGCGCAACGACATCAGCGGCCCCGGCCGACTGACCAAGTCGGGCATCGGCTGGCTGCGCCTGAGCGGCGACAACAGTTTCGGCGGCCTCAGTGTCGAGGACGGTGTGCTCGAGCTCGACGGCGACAACGCGCTGTCGGCGGCGGCCGAGGTCAACGGCGGTTTCTTCGTCCTCAACGGCACGCTGCGCGACACCGACCTCAACGTCAACGACGGCCTCGCCAGCATCCAGGGCACGGTCACCGGTGGCATGACCGTGGTCGGTGCCGAGGGGCGCCTGCACGGCGTCGGCAGCCTCGGCGACACCCGGGTCGAGGGGGTGATCGCGCCGGGCAACTCGATCGGCACCCTGCGCATCGACGGCGACTACACCCAGGTGGCCGGCTCGGTGTTCGAGGCCGAGATCCAGGCGCCCGACGGTGCCGATCTGCTCGACATCAGCGGACGCGCCGACCTGCAGGGCGGTACCGTCCGCATCCTGCGTGGACCGGGCGAGTACCTGCTCGGCCAGAGCTACAACATCCTCAACGCGGCCGGTGGCATCGATGGCGGCTTCGCCGGGATCGACAGCAGCGCCGTATCGCCGTTCCTGGACTTCACCTTCAGCTACTCCGGTAACGCGGTCGGGCTGGACGTCAGCCGTGGCATGGCCCTGGCCGACGCCGCGAACACCCGCAACCAGCGGGCGGTCGCGACCGCCGCCGACGCGCTCGCGATGGATCACGTGCTTGCCCAGCGCCTGACCCAGCTGTTCCCGGCGCAGGCCGGCGCTGCGCTCGACATGCTCAGCGGCGAGCTGCACGCCAGCGCCCAGTCGGTGCTGGTCGACAGCCAGCAACACGTGCGCGAGAGCGCGCTGGCGCGTGCCTCGGCCGGGCAGGGCGCGTTCGCCCATCAGGGCGACGCCGGCTCCTCGGCGTGGGTGGAAGTGCTGCGTGGCAGCGGCACCCTGGACGGCGACGGCAATGCCGCGCGCACCGAGTACAGCGGCAACACCACCCTGGTGGGCTACGACTACCGCTTCGACAACGGTTGGCGCCTGGGCGTGCTTGGCGGCACCGCGCGAACCGATCTGGATGCGCGCACGCGTGCCAGCGAAGGCGACATCACCGGCTATCGGGTCGGTATCTATGCCGGCCAGGCGTGGGGCAGCTTCGGTGTGCGCGGCGGCATCAGCCACGACAGCAGCGAGGTCGACATCCGCCGCAGCGCCGCGTTCCAGGGCCTGCAGGAGCAGACCCGGGTCGAATACGACGCGACCGTCACCCAGGGCTTCATCGAGGCGGGGTACCGGATGCAGGCGGGGGCGTGGGAGTTCGAGCCCTATCTGCAGTACGCGCATGTCGGCTTCGACATCGACGGTTTCCGCGAGCAGGGTGGCGCCACCGCGCTCGGCGGAAGCGGCCGCGACGGCGACGTCGGCCTGGCCACCGCCGGACTGCGCTTCAACGTCAACCTGAAGGCCGCCCACCAGGCCGACAGCTGGCTGAGTCTGCGTGGCGGTCTGGGCTACCGCGACGCCAGTGGCGATCTGCTGCCGGCCGCGACGCTGGCCTGGAGCGGTGCCGACGCGTTCACCGTGCAGGGCGCGCCGCTGGCCGACGACGCGACCGTCGCCGAGCTCGGCATCGCCGCCCGCCTGAGTGCGCGCAGCCTGCTGGAGTTCGGCTATCGCGGCCAGTTCGGCGACGACGCGGACGCGCAGGGGCTGAATGCCCGCTACTCGTTGCAGTTCTGATCGGGACGGGGGTAGCCCCGGCTGATCGGACGCTGGAAGAAGGACGGGCAGACATGGATGCCCGTCGCTGGCACCGAAGGAGGCGGTGCCAGCCAAGGACCGGCCTTGCTCCCGGCGCGATGTTCCCTGTTCTCATCGCGCGGGAGCACCACTTTTTGCCGGTCCCTGTTCCGGCGCCTGTTGTACCGGATGGGCGGAAAGAACCGTCCGCCGCCGTTGGTCAGTCCGGCGCGCGGGCAGGAGGAGGGAGAAGGGAGGCGAGCTCCTCGATTCGAAATCCGCCAAAAAAGAAGGCCGCGGAGCGATCCGCGGCCTTCGTCTTTGCAGGCGTCGCCTGCGCAGGGCGGGGCGATCAGGCCAGGCCGGCCTGCTTCATCACTTCGGCGGCGTAGTCCTCGACCACCTTCTCGATGCCCTCGCCAACGGCCAGGCGCTCGAAGCGCACGACCTCGGCACCGGCACCCTTCAGCACGGCCTCGACCGACTGGTTGGTGTCGAGCACGTACGGCTGGCCGTACAGGGTCACTTCGTTGACGATCTTGTTGATCTTGCCGCCGATGATCTTCTCCAGGATGTCGGCCGGCTTGGCCTTGTCCTTGTCGCTCATCTTGGCCAGCTCGATTTCCTTTTCCTTCTCGATGAAGTCGGCCGGCACGTCGGATGCCTTGATATGCGGCGGGTTCATCGCGGCGACGTGCATCGCCAGGCCGCGGGCCAGGTCGGCATCGCCGCCCTTGAGCTCGACCAGCACGCCGATACGGCCACCGTGGACGTAGGCGGCGACGGTGTTGTCGGTGTCGATGCGGACCATGCGGCGCAGCTGCACGTTCTCGCCGACCTTGGCGATCAGCGCGGCGCGGGTCTCCTCGACGGTCGCGCCGTCGATGCTCGCGGCCTTCAGCGCTTCGATGTCGGCGGTGGCCAGGGCGGCCTGCGCGGCGGCATTGGTGAAGGCGACGAAGTTCTCGTCCTTGGCGACGAAGTCGGTCTCGGAGTTGATCTCGACCAGAACGGCCTTGCCGCCGTCCTGGGCGCTGGCGATGCGGCCTTCCGCGGCGACGCGGCCGGCCTTCTTGTCGGCCTTGGCCAGGCCCGACTTGCGCAGGTTCTCGGCCGCGGCGTCGATGTCGCCGCCGGTCTCGGACAGCGCCTTCTTGCACTCCATCATGCCGGCGCCGGTGCGCTCGCGCAGTTCCTTGACGAGGGAAGCGGTGATTTCAGCCATGGGGGTACCTCAAATGGGATGGGTCGCTGGGCGACGTGCGGCCCGCGCCCGGACGGTGCCGTAGGGCGCGGACCAACGATGTTTCCCGCCGGGTGCGGGAAGGGCGCAGCCACGCAGTATCGCGTGGCCGCATGACGCCCGCCTTACTCGGCGGCCGGAGCCTCGGAGGCGCCGTCGGCCTTGGCGGCGGCCTTCTTGGCCGGAGCCTTGCGGGCCGGCTTCTTGGCCGCGTCGGCGTCGCCTTCGGCGGCGTCGGCAAAGTCTTCCTCGCGGACCGAGGCGGCGGTCGGCGCGGCGGCCTTGCCCTCCAGCACCGCGTCGGCGGCGGCGCGGGCGTACAGCTGCACGGCGCGGATGGCGTCGTCGTTGCCCGGGATCGCGTAGTCGACCAGCTCCGGGTTGTAGTTGGTGTCGACGACCGCGATCACCGGGATGCCGAGCTTCTTGGCTTCCTTGATCGCGATGTCCTCGTGGCCGATGTCGATCACGAACAGCGCGTCGGGCAGGCGGTTCATGTCCTTGATGCCGCCCAGCGAGGCCTCGAGCTTGTCGCGCTCGCGACGCAGGCCCAGCACCTCGTGCTTGACCAGCTTGTCGAAGGTGCCGTCGGTCTCGGCGGCCTCGAGTTCCTTCAGGCGCGCGACCGACTGCTTGACGGTGCGGAAGTTGGTCAGGGTGCCGCCCAGCCAACGCTGGTTCATGTACGGCATGCCGCAGCGCTCGGCCTCTTCCTTGATCGTCTCGCGCGCCGAACGCTTGGTGCCGAGGAACAGGATCATGCCGCGCTTCTGCGCGATACCCGAGATGAAGTTCATCGCGTCGTTGAACAGCGGAACGGTCTTCTCGAGGTTGATGATGTGGATCTTGCCGCGGGCGCCGAAGATGTACGGGCCCATCTTCGGGTTCCAGTAACGGGTCTGGTGGCCGAAGTGGACGCCGGCTTCGAGCATCTGGCGCATGGTGATCTGGGGCATTGCAGTAACTCCAGGCAGTGGAATCCGGCCGCAAATGGGTTTGGCGCGGCTGCCCCGGCACGGGGCCGGGGCGGGATTCCGGGGTTGGGCCTCCCCGCTGCGTCCGTGTCCGAACCGCTTCGCCGGCATCGGAGCCAGGTGGCTCCAGACGGCGATCGCGGCACCCCGGCACGGCGCGTGGCAGCGGGTGTGTATTTGCCGGCACCCTTCCTGACCCGGACCGGTCGATCGCGACAGCGATCGGGTCAATCAGGATCGGGTGCTACGCCCGGCATCGGCGGCGGCTTGCCGGTCGGACCGGCAGGCACAGCCGGAGAAGCATAGCCGCTACGGCCTCCGGGAGCAAGGTTGGGAGATGGCGCGGGGGTGACGGCGGGCGCGACCGCCGCTCAGTAGCTCACCGTCACCGTGATCACGTCGCCGTAGGCGCCGGCCGGTACCGACTGGGGCGCCGGGACCCGGCCATGCACGGTCAGGGCCTGGGCGCTGCCGGTTCCGGTGCCGACCTCGGTGTCGGTGCCCGGGGTGGCGCCCCAGCGCTGGGTCCGGGCGGCGTCGCGGTACAGCTCGTAGTCGAGGTAGTCGGCGCTGGCGCCCAGGCGCATGCGGCGAACCCCGCCGCTGGCATTCTGGCCGTCGTCGAGGGCGACGTCCCAGGCGGTGCGCTGGGTGCAGGTCATGGTGATGGTCGATGTCTGCTCGACATCGGTGGCGACCGCTCCGCCGACAGTACCGAAGTCGAGGGTGGTCGCGCTGCCGATCGTGCAGTTGTCCGGCACCGTGGCGGTGGCGGTGAAGGGGAAGCTCGCGGTGCCGCCACCGTTGCCGCCGCTGGTGCACGAGGCCGGGTAGGGCGGGGTGCCCAGCAATTGCTCGGCGTAGCGGTATTCCAGGCGCGTGTGGATGCCGCTGAACGGGTTGCTGAACGCGCCCGCGGCCAGGCTCGCCTGCACCGGGATCCGCGCCTGCATGGTGGCGCTGGCGCTGCCGCTGCCGCCCAGCACCGGGACGCTGTACTCGAGGTCGATCGGGACCGGGGTCGGGGTCGCCGCGATCAGCGAATCGCCCCAGATCTGGGTGCGGGCCGGGTCGCTGTAGATCTGGAACTGCATCGGGTCGCCGAAGGCATTGGTCATGCGGCGCGGCGCGGTGCTGCCGCCGCCGTTGACGCCGGCGCCGATGTTCAGGCACATCCGCACCCGGGCGGTGGCCAGCAGCGACAGTCCCGAGGTACTGCATTCGACGGTGACGGTGGCGGTGCTGTCGACGTTGCCGGCGCCGCTGGTGCTGCCGAAGCTCAGCGCGGTGCTGCTGGCGGTGCAGGTGGTCGCGGCCGGGGCCGATGGCAGCCACGCCAGCAGCGCCAGGCACACGATCGCCGCGACGGTGCGGCGCGGTCCGGTCGCGGCGGCGAACAGTGTGGGGGGGCGGGTCATGGCTCGGCCTCCTGCAGGCATCGCAGCGGGCCGATGCGCGGAATCGGATCGGCGCCTTGCGGGTAGTCGAAATCGACATGGCAGATCCCGCCCGACGGCGTGCGCACGCTCAACCGGTTGTGCGCGTCGAGCGTGTCCAGATAGGTCTCGCCGTCGTGGCCGACGATGGTGTCCGCATCGCTGCCGGCCAGGCGCACCCGGCTGCGCAGCGGCAACGGCTGTCCGGCTCCGTCGTGCAGCACGATGACCGCCGCGCGCACCGGCGCGATCGCGAAGCGCACCCGCGTGCCGGCGCGGTCGCCGGGGGTCGCGATCCGCTCGACCGTGTCGATGCGCATGTCGACCGGTAGCGACATCGGGTCGATCGAGAGGCGGTTGCGCTGCCAGGCGTTGAGCGGGGTCACCAGCAGCATGCCGTCGGCGTCGGTGCGGCCGATCGCGCGGTTCTCCAGCAGCACCGGCACGTCGGCGACACCGTCGGTCGAGACCACCGCGAAGGCGTCGTCGATGCGACGCGCGGCGAACGCATGGCCGTCCATCAACACCACGCCGCCGCTGGCCTGGGCATAGCCGCGCCGGGTATCGCCGATGCGGGCGAGGCCGATACCCACACGCGTCCTGGGCAGCAGCCAGCCGGCCTCGACCGCGCCGCCGGCGCCATCGTCGCCGTCGTGCGCCCGTACGCGCCAGCCGAAGCCGCCATCGCCGGGAACCGGCTGGATGAATTCGACCCGGGCGTTGTCGCGCCGTCCCTCGCGCTGCCAGGCGCTGCCCAGCTGGCGGTTGCCGTCCAGGACGGCGCTCACCTGCAGATACACGCTGCGGTCGTCGGCATCGTCCAGGTTCTCGTTGTAGGACAGACTCGCCGACCAGCGATGGGCGAAGTTCCGGGTCCAGAACAGGCCCGCGTAGCGTGCCGGGGCGATATCCGGGTCCGGATGGCGCAGCCGCACGTGGGTGATGCCGACGTTGCCCAGCGCGGCGCTGGTGATCCCGGCCAGCATCCGGGTGCTGACGGTTGGCGGCGGCGGGCCGTACAGCGAGGCGATGTCGCGATAGTCGCCGTCGGTGCGGCGGCCGTCGGCGGAGAAGTTGAAGCGGCCATTGTTCCAGCGATAGCCGATGCCGCTCTGCGATCCGCGTGCCCGCTCCTGCCGACTGCGGGTATGGGAAGCGTTGAGCACGCCGGCGCGGCCGAGCAGCCAGACCCCGCCCAACCCGGCATTGACCAGGCCGTCGCCGGTCTCCGCGTGCAGTTCGACGGTGAACGGATCGGCGATGCCGTAGCGCAGACTGGCGCTGGCGACCGGTTCGCTGGCGTAGGCGAATGACGTCAGCCCGTAGCGTTCGCGTACCGTGCCGACGCTCAGCGACCAGTCCGACAGTCCGCGCGCCAGCAACTGCGGGGTGGAATAGAACGGAAGCTCGAGGGTACGGGTGCGACCGAAGGCGTCGGTGATCACCACCGAGGCGTTGCCCGCGCCGTTGATGCCGGGTGCGGTGCTCAGCTCGAACGGTCCGACGGGCAGCTGGCCGCTGTACTGGCGCATGCCGTTCACGTACAGATCGACCGCCGACGGCACCGCGACCTCGCCGAGGAAGGCCGGCAGCGGTGTGGTGACCCGGTACGGCTGCAGACCGAAGTTGCGGCCGACCTGCACGCCGCCCATGCGCACCGGTCGGGTCCAGTCCAGAAAGCCGCTGAAGATGTCGCCGGCGCGGACGGTGAGCGCGTGCTCGGGAAACGACAGTTCCCAACGGGTATCCAGGCGGGTGGTCGTGGTGTGCCAGCGTCCGTGATCGCGGCGATGCAGGCGGTTGACCGCCGAAGTGCTGAATACGCCGGCGCCCAGGCCGGACAGGCGCAGCTCGCCGACCGTGCCCAACTGGCTGTTGCCGCGGTCGTCGTGGTCGGCATGAAGGTCGTAGTTGAACAACAGGCTGGTCGGGACTTCGCTCAGCGGCGGGGTGGCGCGATCGGTCGTGCCGATCACCGTGGTCGGCAGGTCCAGCCGCGACGGCGGCAGTTCGATGAACATGCGCTGGCCGGGCGCATCGTAGCGGTAGTGGATGTCGGCAATCGCATCCAGTGCGATCGTGCCCGCCGCCGGATGTCCGTCCTGCGTGTGCCCGTCCGCGACACCCTCGTCAGCGGCGCGCTCTTCAAGGGCATGCTCTTCAACGGCATGCTCTTCAAGGACCAGTCCCAGCCGCCGCAGTTCGGCGGCGTCGACCCGGAAGCGCGATCCCTCGCGCAGGAACCGGACCAGACCCGGCCGGGCCGTCCGGTTGAGCACCACTTCCAGGTACAGCGTGTCGTGCCCGGGATGCGGAGTCCCGGCCGGCGCCGGGCCCGCCATCGCGATCGGTGGGGCCGCCGCCAGCCCCAGCAGCAGCGCGCTAGAGCGCCACCGCATCCGGCGCCAGGGTGCGTTCGGCGGGCTCACCGTTGATCCTTGCCTTGAAGACGCCGTTCAGCGGAGGCACGAGCCACGCCGGCAGCTTCCAGCGCCGACGCTGGCCCGGCAGCACGTATCCGGACAGCCCCGCGGCGATCGAAGTACGGGTGCCGTCGGTGGCGACGAACGCCAGATCCGCCACCTGCGCATGACCGCGACCGTCATTGCCGATCTCGATGAAGCGCTCGCCCCCGCTGGCGGTCACGCGCGTCTGCAGCGTGGGCAAGGCCGGTCCGGGGCCGGTGGGCGACACGAACAGCGGGATCGAGTAGCGCATCACGAACCGCAGCCCGGTCGGATCGGCACCGGCATCGCCCCGACCCTGACCGGGGATCTCGTCGACGACGATCCGATAGCTGGCCTCGGTCCCGGCCGGGGGCGGTCCGGGGCGCACGATCCGCACCAGCTGGCGGCTGCCGGGGGCGATCTCCGCCATCGGCGGACTCAACACGATGGCCGTGGTGGCCTGCAGACGGTCCTCGCCGTCTTCCTGGTGCCAGCCGAACACCCGCACCTGCGCGTGCATCGGCGCGTCGCCGCTGTTGCTCAGGGTCAGGCCCTCGGCATTGCGCTCGGCCGGGATCGTGACCGAGGTCGGCGCCACCTGCAGATGGGTCGCATCGGCCGGCGAGGGCAGGCCCGACAGCAGCGCCGTCAGCAGCGCAGTCAGCACCGCTCCCGGCACGGCCGGCGCGCGCGCGGGCCGGCGGCGATGACGCCGCTCGAACAAGGTCACGGTCGCGGCTCAGAAACTGATCGTGGCGGTCACGACATCGAGATAGCTCGCCGCCGGAGCGCTGGCGCTGGGCACCCGGCCATAGACCGGGTAGGCCTGTACCGCGCCGGTGCCGGTGCCGGCGACCGTGTCGGTGCCGAGGGTCTCGCCCCAGATCGTGGTGCGGCCGGCGTCGCTGTAGAGCTGATAGGTGACCAGGTCGGCGCCGTTGGCCATCGCGCGGGCGCCGACGCCGCCGCCGCCGCTGTTCTGGCCGTCATCCAGCGCGATGACGTAGTCGGTGCCCGGCGTGCAGTTGACGTTGAGCTGGCCGATCGCGTCGACGTTGGTGGCGCTGGAGGGCTGGCTGCCGAAATCGACGTCGGTCGGGGCCGGGTCGTCGATGGTGCAGCTGCTCTGGATCGTGATCTGGACCTGGAAGGTCGTGGTCGCGGTCTGCGCCCATGCCGGGTTGGCGACGAGGCCGAAGGCGGCGAGCAGCACGATGGCGGAAAGGCGCTTGCCGAACAAATGCTTGCCGAACAAATGCTTGAACCGGGTCATGGGCGGTCTCCTCGACGCGTCGTTCGTCCCTGTTGCCCTGGAGAAAGCGCCGCGTCCGCCGCCTTCCCGGGCCCGTACGTTGCATCCGCCGCCAACACTTCCACTCCCCACCGGCGCTGTCAAGACCGGTGCCGCAAGCGCCGCCGGGGCGCCATTCGCCGGCGCTTCCGGCGGCGCCACCGGCCGGCCGGGACGGGGCATTGCGCAGGCTGGCGCGGGCGTTCATGCGGCAGGAGCCCGGTGCGTCCCGGATTCGGCGATAATGCGCGCATGGCCATCAACCTCAAGACCCCTGAAGAAATCGAGCACATGCGCGTCGCCGGCCGTCTGGCCGCCGAAGTGCTGCAGGTCGTCGCCCCGCACGTGAAGCCGGGCGTGACCACCGAGGAGCTGGATCGCATCTGCCACGACCACATCGTCAACGTGCAGAAGGCGATCCCCGCCAACGTCGGCTACAAGGGCTTCCCCAAGACCGTCTGCACCTCGGTCAACAACGTCATCTGCCACGGCATCCCGAGCGAGGCCAAGGTCCTCAAGGACGGCGACATCGTCAATATCGATGTCACCGTGATCAAGGACGGCTGGCACGGCGACACCAGTCGCATGTACATCGTCGGCAAACCGTCGGTGATGGCCCAGCGGCTGGTCGATGTGACCCGCGAGGCGATGTTCCGCGGCATCCGCACGGTGCGCCCGGGCGCGACCCTGGGCGATGTCGGTTACGCGATCCAGGAGTACGCCGAGTCCGAGCGCTTCTCGGTGGTCCGCGAGTACTGCGGCCACGGCATCGGCCGGGTCTACCACGACGAGCCGCAGGTGCTGCACTACGGCAGGCCCGGCACCGGCGTGATCCTGAAGCCCGGCATGACCTTCACCATCGAGCCGATGATCAACGAAGGCGCCCGCCACACCCGCCTGTTGCCCGACGGCTGGACCGTGGTCACCAAGGACCGCAAGCTGTCGGCGCAGTGGGAGCACACCGTCGCGGTTACCGACGACGGCGTCGAGATCCTGACCCGGTTGCCCGGCGACGACAACGACCTATGACCGCGGGGCCTGTCCGCGCCGGCGAAGCGGGGACCAGCGCCTCAGACGCCGAATGGGCGGCCCAGGCCCGCGAAACCCTGGCCACCGAGCAAGCGGCACTGGCCGCGCGCTTCGATGCCGGGGCCGATGTCGACCGGCTGTTGGCGGCCCGCGCGAAGTCGGTCGACCGCCAGGTGCTGGCGGCGTGGCGGCGCTGCGTGCCGGAGGCGTCCGGCTTGGCCCTGTTCGCGGTCGGCGGCTATGGCCGCGGCGAGTTGTTCCCGCATTCCGACGTCGATCTGCTGGTCCTGACCCAGGAGCGCCCCGACACCACCGACGGCAGCGACCGCCGTACCGAGGAGGACGCGCTTTCGCGCTTCCTTACCCTGTTGTGGGATGCCGGCCTGCCGGTCGGCCATGCGGTGCGCTCGGCGACCCAGTGCGGTGAGGCGGCCGAGGCCGACCTCACCGTCCTGACCAGCCTGATCGAATCGCGCCCCCTCGATGCCGATGCCGGCGCCCGCCAGGCGCTGGGCGAGGCCGCCGCGCCGGCACGGGTGTGGCCGGCACGCGAGTTCTTCGAAGCCAAGCGGCAGGAGCTGCGGGAAAGGCATTCCCGCCATGGCGATACCTCCGACAATCTCGAGCCCAATCTGAAGGAAGGGCCGGGCGGGCTGCGCGACGTCCAGACCCTGCACTGGATGGCGCTGCGGATCATCGGCACCTCGGACCTGGAGTCGCTGATCGCGGTCGGCCAGCTCGGTGCCGACGAAGTCGCCTCGCTGGAGCGCGAGCGCATCTTCCTGTCGCGGCTGCGTTACGGCCTGCACCTGGTCGCCGGCAAGCGCGAGGAGCGGTTGCGCTTCGACTACCAGAAGCTGCTGGCCGCGCGCCTGGGCCATGTCGATACCGACGGCAGCCTGGCGGTCGAGCAGCTGATGCAGGGCTTCTACCGCAGCGCCTCGCTGGTGCAGCGCATCGGCGAACGTCTGCTGCAACGCTTCGAGGAGCAGATCGAGGGCGAGCCGGTACCCGAGCCGATCGACCGCCTGTTCGAGCTGCGCCGCGGCTACCTGGCCGCGCGCGAGGCCGAATGGCCGCGCGAGCCGGCGCAGATCTTCGACCTGTTCGCGGTCTGGGCCTCGCGCGGCGATGTCCGCGGCCTGCACTCGCAGACCGCGCGCGCGCTGGCCGAGGCGCTGCCGTCGCTGCCCGGATTCTCCACCGCCGGCGCGCCGCTGCATGCCCGTTTCCTGCAACTGCTGCGCGGCCCGGTCCCGGTGCAGACCCTGACCCGGATGGCCCGGCTGGGCGTATTGGGACGCTGGATTCCCGCGTTCGCGCGGGTGTCCGGTCGCATGCAGTTCGACCTGTTCCACGTCTACACCGTCGACCAGCACACCCTGGCGGTGCTGAAGAACCTGTCGATCTTCGCGTCCGGCGAGCACGACGAGCGCTTCACCCTGGCCCGCGAGATCTGGCCGCGGCTGCGCAAGCCCGAACTGCTGCTGCTGGCCGGACTGTTCCACGACATCGGCAAGGGCCGTGGCGGCGATCACTCCGAGCTGGGCGGCGACGATGCGCGGGTGTTCTGCGACACCCTGGGCCTGAGCGAGGCGGATGCGAGCCTGGTCGAGTGGCTGGTGCGCAAGCACCTGCTGATGTCGACCACCGCGCAGAAGCAGGACATCACCGATCCGGAGGTGATCCACCGTTTCGCCACCGTGATCGGCGACCGCGAGCGGCTCGATCACCTCTATCTGCTGACCTGCGCCGACATCGCCGGGACCTCGCCGAAGCTGTGGAACGCGTGGAAGGACCGCCTGCTCGCCGATCTCTACACCGCGACCCGGCTGGCGCTGCGGCGGGGCCTGGAGCATCCGCTGGCGGCCGCCGAGCGTGCGGCCGAGAACCGCGAGGCGGCGCGCGCGATGCTGGCGGCGTTCGGCACCGGCGACGATGAGATCGAAGTCCTGTTCGCGCGGATGCCCGAGTCCGCCTTCCGCCGCGGCCGCCCCGACCAACTTGCCTGGCAGGCGACCGCGCTGCGCGGCATGGCGCCCGGCGACACCCGGGTCCGTGCGCGACCGGTCGCCGCGCACGCCGGGGCGATGGAGGTCTTCGTGCACTCGCCCGATCGCGACGGCCTGTTCGCGGCGATCGTCGCGACCCTCGACCGGCTTGGCCTGGCGATCCAGCAGGCGCGCGTGCTGGACGGTCCGGAAGGCACGATCTTCGACAGCTTCGAGGTGATCCCCTCCGATCCCCGCCACATCCCGGCGGCGGAAGACATCGAGCAGCGGCTGGAGGCCGCGTTGGCCGGCGACCTCGACGAGGTCAAGCCGCCGCGCCGTACCCAGCCGCGTCACTTGCGGCATTTCCGCATCGCCCCGCAGATCGTGTTCGACGCCACCCGCGGCGGTCGCACCCAGGTCAGCCTGGTCTGCACCGACCGCCCGGGCCTGCTGGCCGACATCGCCCGGGCGCTGCGCCATCAGGCGTTGCGGGTGCACGATGCGCGCATCGCCACCTTCGGCGAGCGTGCCGAAGACCTGTTCCAGGTCACCGCCGTGGACGACAACGGCAGCGACCGAGCGCTTGACGACAACCGGCAGGAGGCATTGCGCGCGGCGCTGCTGGCCTGCCTTGAAGGAGATTGTTGATGAGTCCCAAGAAGGAAACCGGCGGCGACGCCGGCGCTGAACTGCGGTCCGTGATCGAAAGCGCGTTCGAACGGCGCGCTGCGTTGACCGTCGACGAGATCGATGGCTCGACCCGGCCCGCGGTCGAGCGCGTGATCGACGGCCTGGAGAGCGGCCAGTTCCGCGTCGCCGAACCCGACGGAGAGGGCGGCTGGAGGGTCAACGAGTGGTTGAAGAAGGCGGTGTTGCTTTACTTCCGCACCCAGGACATGGAAGTCGTCGACGCCTATCCGGCGCCGTTCTGGGACAAGATCCCGGCCCGCTTCGCCGATTACGACGAGGCCGCGTTCCGCCAGTTGGGCGCGCGCGTGGTGCCCGGTGCGATCGCCCGCCGCGGCGCCCACATCGGCCGCGACGTGGTGCTGATGCCGAGCTTCGTCAACATCGGCGCATACGTCGGCGAGGGCACGATGGTCGATACCTGGGCGACGGTCGGCTCCTGCGCCCAGGTCGGCAAGCACTGTCACCTGTCCGGCGGCGCCGGCATCGGCGGCGTACTGGAGCCGCTGCAGGCGACCCCGACCATCATCGAGGACCACTGTTTCATCGGTGCCCGCTCGGAAGTCGTCGAGGGTTTCGTGGTCGGCCATCACAGCGTGATCGGCATGGGGGTGTTCCTCGGCCAGAGCACCCGCATCTACAACCGAGCGACAGGCGAGATCAGCTACGGTTCGGTGCCGCCGTACAGCGTGGTGGTCTCCGGCCAGCTGCCGGCCGCCGACGGCACCCACTCGCTGTACTGCGCGGTGATCGTCAAGCAGGTCGATGCGAAGACGCGCAGCAAGACCAGCATCAACGACCTGCTGCGCGGGCTGGCGGACTGAGCACGTGGAGACGCTCTCGTCATCGACGACGTTTCTCGCCAAGCGCGTGTTCCCGGTGGCCTGGTTCGGCTTCCTGGCGGTGTTCCTGGGTATCGTCCTGTGGTCGGGCGTATGGACGGAGCAGCCTGTGGTCGTGCTCCAGCCGTTGCTGATGGCAGTGTTCGGGTACTTCCTTTTCCGCAAGCTGCTGTGGGATATCGCGGACGAGGTCCGTGATGGGGGCACCTGCCTGCTGGTCCGCAAGGGCGACGTCGAGGAACGTATCGACCTGGGCAACGTCATGAACGTCGATTCGAGCCAGTTCGCCAGCCCGCGGCGCATCACCCTGCGTCTGCGCGTCCCCGGTAGCCTGGGACAGGACGTGGCGTTCATTCCGAAGCATTCGTTCCAGTTCAACCCCTTTGCCCGGAACGCCGTTGCGGAGGAACTGATTCTCCGTATCGACAAGCTGCGCAACTCGCACTGAGATCAATATGACCACCCTGTACGGACTGAAGAACTGCGATACCTGCCGCAAGGCGCGCAAGTGGCTGGACCGCTTCGGCGTCGAGCACGCATTTGTCGACTACCGCGACGAGCCGCGCACCCCGGCAACCCTGGTCGAGTGGAAGGAGGCGCTCGGCGGCTGGGACGCGATGATCAACAAGTCTTCGACCACCTGGCGCAACCTGCCCGAGCAGCGCAAGGCGCCGGGCTCGGACGCGGAATGGAAACTGCTGCTGCGCGAGTACCCGCAACTGGTGCGGCGGCCGGTGGTGGTGACCGACGACGGCGTGATCAGCCAGGGCTTTTCCGACAACGGCTTCAAGAAGCGCTTCGGGGTCTGAGCCGGTGTCCGACGTCCTCGATCTCACCCGCGACCTGATCGCGCGCGCCTCGGTGACCCCCGAGGACGGCGGCTGCCAGGCGCTGATCGCCTCGCGGCTGCGGGCGGCGGGCTTCGCCTGCGAGCACCTGCGACTGGGCGAGGTCGACAACCTGTGGGCGACCCACGGCGGCGACGACGGCCCGACCCTGGTCCTGCTCGGGCATACCGACGTGGTGCCGCCGGGGCCGCGCGAGGCCTGGAGCAGCGATCCGTTCGAGCCGACGATCCGCGATGGCGTGCTGTACGGACGGGGCGCCGCCGACATGAAGGGCAGCGTCGCCGCCTTCGTGGTCGCGGCCGAGCGCTTCGTCGCCGCGCATCCCGACCATCGCGGACGCCTGGCGTTGCTGTTGACCTCGGACGAGGAGGGCGACGCGATCGACGGCGTGCGCCGGGTCGCGACGATCTTCCGCGAGCGCGGCGAACGGATCGACTGGTGCATCACCGGCGAACCCTCGTCGAAGGCGCGCCTGGGCGACCTGTTGCGGGTCGGACGTCGCGGCAGTCTGTCGGCGACGCTCACCGTGCACGGCGTGCAGGGCCATGTCGCCTATCCGGACAAGGCGCGCAATCCGGTTCATCAGGCGCTGAAGGCGCTCGACGCTCTGGTCTCCCGACGTTGGGACGACGGCTACGAGAGCTTCCCGCCGACCAGTCTGCAGATCAGCAACGTCCACGCCGGCACCGGCGCCAACAACGTGATCCCCGGCGAGCTGGAGGTGCTGTTCAACCTGCGCTACAACCCGCACTGGAACGCCGAAAGGCTGATCGAGGCCTGCGTCGCGATCCTCGACGCGCACGGCCTCGACTACGCACTGGCCTGGCATCGCAGCGGCGAGCCGTTCTACACCCCGGAGGGCGAACTGCGCGCGGCCGCGCGCGAGGTGCTGGCGCGCTTCGCGGGCCAGACGCCGGAGGAAAGCACCGGCGGCGGTACCTCGGATGCGCGCTTCATCGCGCCGCTGGGCGCCCACTGCATCGAGGTCGGGCCGGTCAACGCCAGCATCCACAAGGTAGACGAACATGTCAGCGTCGCCGACCTGGAGGCCTTGCCGGAGTTGTATCTGGCGATGCTGGAGCGTCTGCTGGGCTAGGTGCGCGGCCGCGTTGCCGGGGCAGGCCGCGATCGGGTCTTGCGATGAAGGCTTTCGCGGCTTGCGCCGCTCCTACGATCGTTGCCGTGGGAGCGGCTTTGGGGGGCCCGCGGGAGCGGCGCCCCGGGAGGGCCATCGCGGGTCATGCCGCCATCTGATCAGTCGTTCGCAGGCGCCAGAGTCAGGGTGTGCCGCGCCGGACCGGGCAGGAACGGAGTCGGCCGCCCATGCACCCAGTCGTCGTGGCCGGCGCCCCAGTACGGCGACAGCGGGTGCCCGCTCTGTCCGCCGGGCATGTGCGCGATGCCGTCGGCCTCGCGCCCGGGCGCGACCACCATCCGTTCGGAGGCGCCGAAGTCCGGTCCCTGTACCCGGGGCATGTTGCTGTCGCCGGCCAGCGGCTCCGCCGGCATGCACAGCAGCGGCCTGATCGCCTCAGGCAGTGCGCGCGAGAGCGGGTGACAGATCCGCGCGGTGTTGTATTCGCCCCAACTGCGCTCCGCCAGCGGACCGCCGGCGGCCAGCTCGTCGCGCAGCTCGACCGCGGCGTCCTCGAACAGCGCCGGCCAGGATTCGTAGCGCGTCGACAGCAGGTGCATCGGTTGTTGCTGCACCAGTGGCCAGGCCACGCCCTCGAGCTGACGCAGCGCCGGCATCCGGAACCCGTCATCGAGCCGGTCGCGGGCCGGTGCGACCAGGCCGTCGGCGATCCGTTCCAGCACCTTGTTGCGCCAGCCGCGCGCGATCCGGTAGCCGGCCGAGTCGATGCTGGCGCGCCCGGACCAGTCCTGGCCCGCCGCGGCCAGCTCGCGCAGCGCCGGTGTGCCGGCCCCGGCGGCCTGGCGCTGCAGCAGGTCGTGCCAACGCTGCAGGAACAGGGCGCGGTCGTCGAGCTGCACCTCGAGCAGGGCTTTCTCGTCGAAGCTTTGGCGCTCCCGCAGGGCATCGCGGATCTGGCCGGCACGCGCGCCCAGCGCGTAGCCGCCGTCGCCGATCAGGGTCAGCATGCCGTCGTCGACCACGCGCGAATTGGCGGTCCACAGTCGCGGGTGGTCCGCGCCGGAAACGCTCAACGCGGTCGATGCGCCGAGGGGCCAGGGCGCGCATGCGGCGTACTCGCCGGGGATTGAGGTGGCGGCGGCGCTGGGCGAGGCGACGCAGCCATCGCCACGCTCGGGCAGCGGGCCGAGCAGGCGCCAGGCGATGCGTCCGTCGGCGTCGCCGACCAGCAGGTTCTGCGCCGGAATCGCGGTGCGGTCGGCGATCCGCAGCGCGGCGTCGACCGAGCCGGCCTCGAGGAAGCCGGCCAGTTGCAGGTTCAGCGAGCCGGGTAGATGGGCGACCCAGCGCAGCGCGAGCCGGTCGCCGTCGTCCTCGCGGTGCATCACCGGGCCCCAGGGCGTTTCCTCGACCTCGAAGTCGACCGCGTCGCCCCCCGCCACTTCGATCCGTTCGACCACCGTGGTGCCGGGCATGCATCCCGCCGACGCGGCCGCATCGGCCGGGCAGGGCGGCAACCGCCGCCAGTCCAGCCAGTCGCCGTAGCTGTTGGTGAAGGCCCAGGCGATGCGGCCGTTGCTCCCCACCACCAGCGCCGGCAGTCCGGGCAGGGTGAAACCGGTGGCGTCGACCTGGCCGCCGGCCGCGTCGCGGTCGGGGTAGCGCAGCCGGGCGCGGAACCAGATGTTCGGGGCGCGCAGGCCCAGGTGCATGTCGTCGGCGACGATCGCGCGACCGTCGTCGGTCAGCGCGCCGGCAACGGCGAAGTTGTTGCTGCCCTTGACCGGAGCGTCGTTCAGGGGCGCTATCGCGGCGGTTGCCCCGGCCGGAGCCGACAGCTGCCGCAGATCGACCTGCTCCGGTCCCGGCAGGCTCGCATCGCCCAGCGGCGCGCCGACGATCGGGGCATCCCAACGGCTGCCGGCGTGGGTGAGCAGGTCGAACAGCGGCGCCGGCAGGTGCGGCTTGAGTTCCCACAGGGCCAGTTCGTCGGCGTTGCTCGCGTCCTGCAGGTCGAAGTACATCGCATAGGCGGCCAGCGCCGAGTCTTCCGCGCGCCAGGGCTCGGGTGTCTGGCGCAGCAGCAGGTACGGCCAGGGGCGCACCTTCAGGTCGGCCAGGCCGGCGTTGACGCCTTCGACATAGGCCTCCAGCAGCTTCCGCCGGTCGCCGGCGATCGACGCCATCTGCCGTTGCACCCGCGCCCGCATCCGATGGACGCGGTGGCGCTTGTCGACGTCGATCGCAACGGCTCCGAACAGCGCCGCCAGTTCGCCGGCGGAGGTGCGTCGCATCAGGTCCATCTCGAAATAGCGCTCCTGCGCGTGCAGGTGGCCGAGCGCGCGCATCGCGTCGAGCCGGTTCGATGCGGAGATGGTCGCCACGCCGAGTTCGTCGCGCTCGATGGTGACCGGGGCGGACAGGCCACGGAGCGTCTTCTCGCCGTCCAGTCCCGGCAGGCTGCCGGCCATCAGCATCCATGCCGCCACGAACAGCAGCAACGCACCCAGCAACAACAACAACGCTCCCCGCAGCAGCCAACGCTTCATGCCTTCCCCCGTGAAGTCCGGTTTCGTGTGGTTCGATCCTTGCAGGTTACCGCCGCCGCGGGCCGGGCGGGGGCATGGGGCGGTGCCTGCGTCCCGTTTTCGCGCCACGGGCGTGGGCGACGGTCCAGGTCGTTACACATGAAAGCGTCGCTTGCATGCGTGCGCGGACTGGGTCAGGATCGGCCCATGCATCGCCACCGCGCCACCACCGGTTTCCCGACTGCCCGCCAGGGCGGTCCGCGCGTGGCTGCCAACAATAACCGGAATAACAACGCCCGCCCGCCACAGGCCGGTGACTAGTTCCTAGCACCCAGAGTTCATCACTCTCCCCGGCCTGCACTGCGAAGTGCGGGCCTTTTTGTTTTCCGGCTTCCGAAATCCATCCGCCCCCTCTGAGTTCCCACCCGCTTTATTGCCCACGGAGTCCATCGCATGTGTTCGATCCTCGGAATATTCGGTCTGCAACCCGGCGACGATGTCGCCGCCCTGCGCCGGCAGGCCATCGGCCAGTCGCAGCGCCAGCGCCATCGCGGCCCCGACTGGAGCGGCGTGTATGTCGACGACGGCGCGATCCTGGTCCACGAGCGCCTGGCGATCGTCGATCCGGCCGGTGGTGCCCAGCCGATCCGCTCCGGCGACGGCCGGCTGGTGCTGGCGGTCAACGGCGAGATCTACAACCACCGCGAGCTGGAAGCGGCGCTGCGGCAGTCCTACGCGTTCCAGAGCGGCTCCGATTGCGAGGTGATCAACGCGCTGTACAGGCAGGGCGTTGATGGCGGTGGCGACGTCGACGCCTGGCTGGACCGGCTCAACGGGATATTCGCGTTCGCGTTGTGGGATAGCGAGCGCGGTCGTTGCCTGATCGCACGCGATCCGATCGGCGTCTGTCCGCTGTACTGGGGACACGATGGCGATGGCCGGCTGTGCGTCGCCTCGGAGATGAAGGCGCTCGCCGATACCTGCGCCGACGTCGCCCAGTTTCCGCCCGGTCACTACTACGACAGCGACCGCGGCGAGCTCGTCCGCTACTACACCCGGGCCTGGCGAGACCACGGCTCGACCGCCGGCGTCGAGGTCACGGCGCAGGCGCTGCGGGAGGCTTTCGAGGCCGCCGTGCATCGCCAGCTGATGTGCGACGTGCCCTACGGCGTGCTGCTCTCGGGCGGGCTGGATTCGTCGCTGGTCGCCGCGGTCGCCGCGCGTTTCGCCCGTCGCCGGATCGAGGAGGACGACGCCTCCGAGGCCTGGTGGCCGCGCCTGCACTCGTTCGCGATCGGACTGGAGGGCTCGCCCGACCTGGCCGCGGCGGCGGTCGCGGCCGAGGCGCTGGGTACCGTCCATCACGGCTTCACCTACAGCTTCGAGGAAGGCCTGGATGCGCTGCCGGAGGTGATCCGCCATATCGAGACCTACGACGTCACCACGATCCGCGCGTCGACGCCGATGTTCCTGCTCGCGCGCAGGATCAAGGCGATGGGGGTGAAGATGGTGCTTTCCGGCGAAGGCAGCGACGAGGTGTTCGGCGGCTACCTGTACTTCCACAAGGCGCCGGATGCGCGCGAGTTCCACGACGAGACCGTGCGCAAGCTCGATGCCCTCCACAACTACGACTGCCTGCGCGCGAACAAGTCGATGATGGCCTGGGGCGTCGAGGCGCGGGTGCCGTTCCTGGACGTCGACTTCCTCGACACCGCGATGTCGATGGACGCCCGCCACAAGATGGTCGGCAGCGGCGTCGACGGCCGTCGACGGATCGAGAAGGCGGTGCTGCGCGAGGCGTTCGACGGCTATCTGCCGGACTCGATCCTGTGGCGGCAGAAGGAGCAGTTCAGCGACGGCGTCGGCTATGGATGGATCGATGGCCTGAAGGTGCATGCCGAAGCGACGATCAGCGACCGCGTGTTCGCCGCCGCGGCCAGCCGTTTCCCGGTCAACCCGCCGCAGAGCAAGGAAGCCTTCCTGTACCGGCACATCTTCGAGCAGCTCTTCCCCGGTCCGGCCTGCGCGGCGACGGTGCCCGGCGGAAAATCGATCGCCTGCTCGTCGCCGGCGGCGATCGCCTGGGATGCCGCGTTCGCCGATGCCGCCGATCCGTCCGGGCGCGCGGTCGCGGGGGTGCACGCGGCGGCCTGAGCGCCGTCCGCGTGGCCCGGGTCAGCGGCGCTGGAGGCGGTAGACCGCCGTCTCCAGCGCGGTCACGCCCTCGGCGGCGAAGTTGGGCTGCTTGGCGAGGATGTCGCGCCGTTGCAGGGTCTCGACCCGCCAGTCGCGGTCGAAGCGCGCGTGCACTTCGTCGGCGCCGACGCTGAAGGGCGGCCCCGGCTTTTCGTGCCGGGGATACTCCAGGGTGATCACAAGGCCGCGGCAGCCGCCGGGCAGACGCGCATACACCTCGTCGACATAGCGCTCGCGCAGGTCCGGCGGCAAGGCGATCAGGGCGGCGCGGTCGAACACCGCATCGCAGCCGGCGAGCAGGGCCGGGTCGAGCGCGAACACGTCGCCGCAGATCAACTCGATGCCGCCGGCGCGGTAGTGACGCCCGGAGGACGATTCCGAGACCTGCGGCTCCAGTCGGTGCTCATCGAAGAACCCGGTCACCGCCAGTTCCGACAGTTCGACGCCCAGCACGCGGTGGCCGCGCGAGGCGAGCCAGACCATGTCCAGCGATTTGCCGGCCAGCGGCACGAACACCCGGCTGTCCGCGGCCCGGCGACCCTCGCCGAGCTCGAGCCGCGGCCAGTGCTCGACCAGCAGCGGCGTCGGCCTGTCCTGGTGGAAGCCGATGCGGCCCTCGCGCCAGCGCTGATGCCAGAAATCCGGCTGCATGTGCTCTCCTCGCTCCGTCGTCCGGGCAGGCGAAGCGCGCCCGGGGCGGTCGTGGCTATTCGACCGCCAGCCCTTCGACCTTCTGCCAGCCGCGCGGCAGCAGTCCGCCGCGGCTGGCGCGGCTGCCGATGTAGCCGTCCAGGTCCTTCCACGACAGGGTCATCGTGCGCGCGCCGGACTTCACGCTGAGGGTGCCGCCGACCGGGACCACCGCGATCGCGACGACCCGCTCGGTGCCGAGCTTGGCCTTGGGAATGTCGATCAGCTTGTTGCCCTTGCCCTTGCCCTTGTCGAGCTCGGGCAGCTCGGCGACCGGGAACGCCAGCAGGTGGCCGGCGGTGGTCACGACCACCAGACGGTCCTGGCCGGGGTCGGCGACCGGCGCCGGCTGGATCACCTTGGCGCCCTGGGTCAGCGACAGCATCGCCTTGCCGGCCTTGTTGCGGCTGGTCAGGTTCTCGAAGCGGGTGACGAAGCCGTAGCCGTGGCTGGAGGCGAGCACGAAGCGGCTGTCGTTGTCGCCGCTGGCCACGGTCTGGAACGCGGCGCCGGCGGCCGGCGAGAAGCGCCCGGTGAGCGGTTCGCCGTTGCCGCGCGCCGACGGCAGCGAATGCACGATCGTCGAGTACGAGCGGCCGGTCGAATCGAGGAAGGCGACTTGCTGGGTGCTGCGGCTGCGCGCCGCCGCCAGCAGGGCGTCGCCCTCGCGATAGCTCAGTGCGGCCGGGTCGATGTCGTGGCCCTTGGCGGCGCGGACCCAGCCCTTCTCGCTGATCACCACGGTCATCGGCTCGCTGGGCACCAGCTCGGTTTCGGACATCGCCTGGGCGGCGTCGCGCGCGACCAGCGGCGAGCGGCGCGCGTCGCCGAACTTCTTGGCGTCGGCGAGCAGTTCGTCCTTGACCAGCTTGCGCAGCCTGGCCTTGCTGCCGAGGATGGCGGTGAGGCGGTCGCGCTCGGCGAGCAGCTCCGACTCCTCGCCGCGGATCTTCATTTCCTCCAGCCGCGCCAACTGGCGCAGCTTGGTTTCCAGGATGTAGTCCGCCTGGTCCTCGCTGAGCTCGAAGCGCTTGATCAGTACCGGCTTGGGCTCGTCCTCGCTGCGGATGATGCGGATCACCTCGTCGAGATTGAGGAAGGCGATCAACAGGCCGGCCAACAGGTGCAGGCGGCGCTCGACCTTGTCGAGGCGGTGCTTCAGGCGGCGGGTGACGGTGTCGGCGCGGAAGCTCAGCCACTCCGACAGGAACGCCTTCAGGCCCTTGACCTGCGGGCGGCCGTCCAGGCCGATCACGTTGAAGTTGACCCGGTAGCTCTTTTCCAGGTCGGTGGTCGCGAACAGGTGGCCCATCAGCTGTTCGATGTCGACACGGTTGCTGCGCGGGACCAGCACGATCCGGGTCGGGGTCGCATGGTCGGACTCGTCGCGCAGGTCCTCCAGCCACGGCAGCTTCTTGGCCCGCATCTGGGTTGCGATCTGCTCGATCACCTTGCCCGGCGAGGCCTGGTAGGGCAGGGCGGTGACGACGATGTTGGTGCCTTCCTTGATGTACACGGCGCGGGCACGGACGCTGCCCAGGCCGCTCTCGTACATCGACAGCAGGTCGGCGCGCGGGGTGATGATCTCAGCCTCGGTCGGGTAGTCCGGGCCGCGCACGTGCTCGCACAGGTCGCGGGTGGTCGCGTCGGGGTCCTCGAGCAGGCGCACCGCGGCGCTGACGACCTCGTTGAGGTTGTGCGGTGGCACGTCGGTGGCCATGCCGACCGCGATCCCGGTGGTGCCGTTGAGCAGCAGGTGCGGCAGTCGCGCCGGCAGCCAGGTCGGTTCCTCCAGGGTGCCGTCGAAGTTCGGCGTCCAGTCGACCGTGCCCTGGCCGAGTTCGCCCAGCAGCACCTCGGCGATCGGGGTCAGCTTGGCCTCGGTGTAGCGCATCGCCGCGAACGACTTGGGATCGTCGCTGGAGCCGAAGTTACCCTGGCCTTCGATCAGCGGATAGCGGTACGAGAACGGCTGCGCCATCAGCACCATCGCCTCGTAGCAGGCGCTGTCGCCATGCGGATGGTATTTGCCGATCACGTCGCCGACCGTGCGCGCGGACTTCTTCGGTTTGGCCGCGGCGTTCAGCCCCAGCTCGCTCATCGCGTAGACGATGCGGCGCTGCACCGGCTTCAGGCCGTCGCCGAGGAACGGCAGGGCGCGGTCGAGCACCACGTACATCGAATAGTCGAGATAGGCGCGCTCGGCGTACTCCTTCAGCGGAATCTGCTCGAAGCCATGGAACGCCGGTCGTACGGTTTCGGTCATGCGTGACTCGGGGTGCGGACTGCGGTCCGGGCATTCTAGAGCCTGTTGCCGTCATTGCGACCGTCGCCCGGCCGCCTGCGGCCCGCCGCGCCAGCGCGTGTCGGGCCGCGTGGGGCGGGATCAGCGGTGCAGGTCGCCGGCGGCCTCGGGCTGGTAGTCCAGCGCGACCACGGTCAGGCGGGTGCTGCGGCCGCCCGGCAGCGGCCAGTCGATGGTGGCGCCGACGCGCAGGCCCAGCAGGGCGCTGCCGATCGGGGCCAGGACCGAGACCCTGCCGGGGTCGCCGTTCGCTTCGCGCGGGTAGACCAGGGTGATGTCGCGGGTGTTGCCGTTGTTCTCGTCGCGGATGCGGACGGTGGAGTTCATGCTGACCACGTCGGCCGGCATCGCCGCCGGTGCCACCCGCTCGGCACGGTCGAGTTCGGCCTCCAGCGCGCGGGTGTCCAGGGCGTCGGCCTGGGGGCTGTCGAGCAGGGCTTCGATGCGTTGGGCATCGAGGTGGGAGATGACGATGGGCGGGGGGATCGGACGGGTCATACCGGGGTCTCCATGGCAATGCGGGCGGCGCCCTGGAGGACGCCGCCCGCGGTTCGGTCGATGTCTGCGGACCATAGTCCCGACCGGACCGGGCGGCAAGCGTCGAAGGCGGCCCCGGCCTTGCCGCAATGGGCGGATGACGGGCGGATGAAAGAAATCTTCGACGGGGCATTGACAAGGTATTCATTGCGCCGCAACATATGCGGCTCGCGCAGCACTGCGGCGCGACTTGCCCAGGTGGCGGAATTGGTAGACGCACTAGTTTCAGGTACTAGCGGGTAAAACCGTGGAGGTTCGAGTCCTCTCCTGGGCACCATACACAAAGCGGCGGCATCGCCGTCGCGACAAGGACCCCGCCGAGTGCGGGGTTTTTTGTTGCCCGAGTGCGGGCCCGCCCGATCCCGACTGCGGGGTTCTCAGCCGCGGGGGAAGCCGCGCTCGTAGTCCTCGCGGGTGATCTCGCGCCCGAAGCGCAGTGCGTCGTTGAACAGTCGGTTGTCGTGCGGGACCGCCCCGGGACTCTCGATCTCGCCGTAGAAGCGCACGTAGATCCTGCGCAGCCGGTGGTCCCAGCGATAGGTGACCTCTTCGAAGTCGTAGTCGATGTAGATGTCGCGGGTGGCGAAATGCTCGCCCTTGCCGGGGGCCATAGGCGTGTCCGTCGTCGTGATCGCGGCCGTGCGGGCGCATGTACCCGATGGCGGTTGCCGACATGCTACGTGCAGCCGGCATCGGCGGCGCGGCGTTCAGCCGCGCGGTCGCGGCTTCGGTTACCATTGCCGCGATTGGCCCGTGGCCTCAGCGGCGGATTGCGACCGCTGGGGCGAAGCGCCAACCGGGGCCGGCCTTTCGCCGGCCCGGCTCTCCTGCCTCGCGGCGACGCGTGTTCCAGCCCCGCAGCGATGCCGTTCTGAGCCCGGTTCCTGACACCGCTCCGTCTGTCATCGCGACACGGCCGGACTCCCGCCGGTTGCTCCCCGTTCAGCGGATTCACACCCACTCGATAGGGATGGCGCCAGACTCGGTGCCAATCATCATCGAACCCGGGGAGAGTCCGGTGAGCGACAAGGAAAGACGCGCGCCCGACCTCATGCCGTCCCCGCACCGGTTGCGCGCCGGACTGACGCCGGCGCAACTGGCCACGCTGGAAACCCTGGAAACCTTCGGCTGGGTCCTGGAATTCGTCCGCCGGCCGCTGTTCCGCGATCCGGTTCCGGTCGTGTTCGACCGGGGCAGGACGCGCTGCGTGGTGCTCGAAGCCGACGGTTCCATCAACGAGAACCACGGCCTGCAACTGCGCGATTGACCGGGCCGGCGCCGTGCCTGCTCCGGGCAGGTCCTGACATCCCCGGGCTCCTCCGCGAGCCCGCCCACTTTCACCGGCCAGGCGCCGGTCTGTCATCATTCCCCTATGAGCAAGAAATCCGCATCCCGCGGCAAATCCAAGAAGAACAAGAAGGCGCCGTCGGCGAAGACGTCGGCGGGCCGCAACACACACAGCGCCGGCGCCAAGTCGGGCAAGGCCTCCAGGCACGGCGGCAAGAAGACGCCGGCGTGGATGCCGGAACCGCCTCCGCGCGGCTCGCGCCCGCAGCGCCCCGGGCGCGCGGTCGCCCCGGACCAGGTCCACAGCGGCCGCGATCCGCATGCCGAGCGCGAGGCCGCGCGCTACGCCAACCCGATCGCCAGCCGCGAGATGATCCTCGGCCTGTTGGTCGCCGCCGACGGCCCAATGACCATCGAGGCAGTGGCCGAGCGCCTGTCGCTGACCGACGAGGAGCGCTTCGACGCGCTCACCGCGCGGCTGCGGGCAATGGTCCGCGACGGCCAGCTGCTGCAGAACCGCAAGGGCGCCTATGCGCCGGCCGAGCAGATGGACCTGGTGCCGGGCGTGGTGATCGCCAATCCCGACGGCTTCGGCTTCCTGCGCCCGGATGCGGGCGGCGACGACCTGTTCCTGCCGCCGTTCGAGATGCGCAAGGCGATGCACGGCGACCGGGTGATGGCCAGCGTGACCGGCATGGACCGGCGCGGTCGCCGCGAAGGCGCCATCGTCGAGGTGCTCGAGCGTCGGCTCAACCGGCTGATCGGCCGCTTCACCGAGGAAGTCGGCATCACCTACGTGGTGCCGGACGATCCGCGCATCCAGCGCAACGTGATGATCCCGTCCGACGCCCGCGGCGACGCCCGGCCGGGCCAGTTGGTGGTGGCCGAGATCACCCAGCCGGCCGACGCGCGACGCCCGCCGATCGGGCGCATCCTGACCGTGCTCGGCGAGCGCCTGACCGCCTCGCTGGCGGTGCAGGCGGCGCTGCATGCGCACGAGATTCCGCACGAGTTCCCGCAGGCGGCGCTCGACGAGGCGGCGAACGTGCCGCTGGAGGTCGACCCGCAGGTCGCCGCCAGGCGCGAGGACATCCGCGACCTGCCGCTGGTGACGATCGACGGCGAGGATGCCAAGGACTTCGACGACGCGGTGTGGTGCGAACCCAACCGCGACGGGTTCCGGTTGCTGGTCGCGATCGCCGACGTTTCCCACTACGTGCGTCCGGGCACGCCGCTGGACGAGGAGGCGCAGCTGCGCGCGACCTCGGTCTACTTCCCCGGTTTCGTGGTGCCGATGCTGCCGGAGACGCTGTCCAACGGCATCTGTTCGCTCAAGCCCAAGGTCGACCGGCTGTGCTTCGTCTGCGACATGCAGGTGAACCGCGACGGCGAGGTCGTCGAGTCGCGCTTCTACGAGGCGGTGATGCATTCGCATGCGCGCCTGACCTATACCCAGGTCTGGAACGCGGTCGGCGAGGGCATTCCGGAGGACGACCGTGCCGACGCCCTGGCGGCGGTCGGCGAGCTGTTGCCGCAGGTGCAGCGCCTGCACCAGCTGTACCGGATCCTGGCGAAGGCGCGCGAGCGTCGCGGCGCGATCGAGTTCGAGAGCGGCGAGGTCCGCTTCGTGCTGGACAACACCGGCGAGGTGGTCCAGGCCGGCATGCTCCAGCGCAACGACGCGCACAAGCTGATCGAGGAATGCATGATCGCGGCCAACGTCGAGGCGGCGCGCTTCCTGCTTGCCCGCGAGGTGCCGGCGCCGTACCGCGTCCACGAGCGTCCGCCGGAGCAGAAGTACGCCGATCTGGAGGAGTTCCTGAAGGAGTTCAAGCTTCGCCTGCCGCCGTGGGCGAAGGTGCAGCCGCGCGACTTCACCCACCTGTTGAAGAAGGTCCGCGAGCGTCCGGACGCGGCGCTGATCGAGTCGGTGCTGCTGCGCAGCCAGAGTCTGGCGGTGTACGCGCCGGACAACAGCGGCCACTTCGGACTGGCGCTGGACGCCTATGCGCACTTCACCTCGCCGATCCGGCGCTACCCGGACCTGATGGTGCACCGTGCGATCAAGCACGTGCTGTCGGGCGCGAAGGCGGAGAAGTTCGTCTATTCGCCGAGCCAGATGGCGGCGTTGTCGCTGCAGTGTTCGGAGCGCTCGCGCCGTGCCGACGAAGCCCAGCGCGAGGTCGACGAGCGCTACCGCGCCGCGTGGATGGAGCAGCATGTCGGCGGCGAGTTCAGCGGCGTGATCAGCGGGGTCACCAGCTTCGGTCTGTTCGTCGAGCTGGACGAGTCGAAGGTCAACGGCCTGGTCCACGTGACCCAGTTGCCGAACGACTATTACCACTTCGATCCGATCCGCAAGACCCTGACCGGCGAGCGCTCCAGCCGCGAGTTCCGTCTCGGCGACCGGGTCGATATCGTGGTGATGAAGGCCAGCGTCGAGGACCGCAAGATCGACTTCAGGCTGGTCGAGGGGCGCCGCGACGAGAACGGCGACGTCCACGCGTCCGGAGTCAGGCCGCCACCGCCGCGCGGCAAGCCGGCGCGGCGACGGAAGCAGAAGTACTGAACGCAAGCCCGGGCCCGCGCGCTGGCGCGATAATGGCTCCCGTCCCAGTCACGGATCCAGAATGAGCAAGCAGAACCAGTGGGTCGCCGGCATCAATGCGGTGTCGGCCGCGATCGAACACGACGCCGAACACGTACGCGAGGTGCTGATCGAAGCCGGCGCCAAGAACCCGCGCCTGGCCGAGATCGAGGCCAATGCCCGCCGCAAGGGCATCGATGTGCGCCGGGTCGCCCAGCAGGCCCTGGACGGCGTCGCCGGCGGTCTGCGCCACCAGGGCGCGGTCGCCCGCTACGCTGCCGCGCGCAGCTGGAGCGAGAGCGAGCTGGCCGGCCTGGTCGAGGCCGCGCAGGGGCGCGCGCTGCTGCTGCTGCTCGACGGCGTGCAGGATCCGCACAACCTCGGTGCCTGCCTGCGCAGCGCCGCCGCCGCCGGCGCGACCGCGGTGGTGATTCCCAAGGACAAGGCGGTGCAGGTCAACGCGACCGTGCGCAAGACCTCGGCCGGCGCCGCCGACCGGATTCCGGTGGTGACGGTGACCAATCTGGCGCGGACGATGCGCGAGCTGCAGAAGCTCGGCGTGTGGCTGTACGGCCTGGCCGGCGAGGCCGACGGCTCGATCTACCGGCTCGACCTGCGCGGCAATGTCGGCCTGGTGATGGGCGGCGAGGGCGACGGCCTGCGCCGGCTGACCCGCGAGAACTGCGACCAGCTGGTCAACATCCCGATGCCCGGCGCCGATGCCGAGGGCGGGGTGGAGAGCCTGAACGTGTCGGTGGCCAGCGGCGTCGCCCTGTTCGAGGCGGTGCGCCAGCGCCAGGGCTGAGGCGCCTGTCCGCGCTTGCGGTTGGCACGCTCCCGACCGCGGGCTGAACGTTCATCCCGCGGCAAGCCAGGGCCGCGGCCGCGTGGGAAAATGCTGCCGTTCGCGGCTTCCGCCGCGGATGGACGCGGGGACGACCCCGCCTCTCCACGATCATCCGGGGACGGCCCCTCTCATGGGAGTCTCCGTCATGTCCTGGATCATCCTCATCGTCGCCGGCCTGTTCGAGATCGGCTGGGCGATCGGTCTGAAGTACACCGAAGGGTTCACCCGCCTGTGGCCGTCGGTCGGCACGGTCGCCGCGATGGCGATCAGCGTCGGCCTGCTCGGCGTGGCGATGAAGTCGTTGCCGGTCGGCACCGCCTATGCGGTCTGGGTCGGCGTTGGCGCGGTCGGCACCGTCATTCTCGGCATCGTGCTGTTCGACGAGCCGCTGAACCTGTTGCGCGCGGCCAGCGTGCTGTTGATCGTCGCCGGTCTGGTCGGGCTGAAGCTGGCGACGCCCTGAGCGGTGGTCGCCCGCGGCTTTGGCCCTCAGCGCGGCGCCTGCGGCCAGGCGTTGACGATCTTGCAGAACAACTGCGCGGTGCGCTCGGTGTCGTAGACCGCCGAGTGCGCCTCGTCGCTGTTCCAGTCCAGCCCGGCCGCCTGCACCGCCCGCGCCAGCACGGTCTGGCCATAGGCGACGCCGGCCAGGGTCACGGTATCGAACACGCTGAAAGGGTGGAACGGATTGCGCTTGTGGTTGCAGCGCGCGACCGCGGCGTTGAGGAAGTTCAGGTCGAAGTGGGCGTTGTGGCCGACCAGGATCGCGCGCTGGCAGCCGTGCTTCTTGACCGCGGCGCGTACCGGCGCGAACACCCGCTCCAGCGCCGGTCGCTCGGGCAGGGCGTCGCGGAACGGATGGTCGATGTCGATCCCGGTCACTTCCAGCGACTTGGGGTCGATCTCGGTGCCGGCGGCCGGAACCACGTGGCTGCCGGTCACCTCGCCCACGCACAGCTGGCCGTCGTCGTCGACGTCGACCGGTGCGACCGCGATTTCCAGCAGGGCGTGGCGGTTCCAGTCGAAGCCGCCGGTCTCGACATCGACGATCACCGGCAGGTAGCCGCGGAAGCGCGTGGACAAGGGCGAGAGGGCGGCCGCCTTGGCGCCGGTGGGGCGCACCGCGGCGGCGATTTCGCGGGGGATATGCATGGCGAAAGCGTAGCAGACCCGTATGCCGGAACCGACCGCGGGCGGGAGGTGCGAGGGTGGCGCCGACACTCTGGATCGCGAAGGCCGGCGGTCCGGCGAAGGCTGGCCGTCCCGCGCGCGCTCTGGCAGGGTGTCGGCCCCGGATGCATGCGATACGGAGCGATTGGTGAGGATTCTTGCGGCGGTCCTGATGGCTTTGTTCCTGGCCGGCGCTTCGGCGGCCGCCGAGCCCGATCTCGAAGCCCTGATCTGGAACGGAAAGGCTGAGCAGGCGATCCAGCTGCTGGAGGCGCGACCGGATCTGGTCAATGCGAGGCTGGGCGGTTTCACGCCCCTGCATCTGGCCGGCATGGTCAACAACGTCGGGGTCGCGAAGTATCTGCTGGCCCACGATGTGGAGGTCGACGCGCGCGACTTCGAAGGCTATTCCGCCCTGGTCCGGGCCCGGGCCAACGGCAATCTGGAAATCGCCGACCTGATCGTCGCCCATGGCGGCACGGAGCTGCGGCCCTGAGCCGGGCCTCCACGCGGGGGCGGGCCTGTCGGATCCTGTGATCCGCGCGTCGGCGGCGCTCAGCCGGCCGGCATCGTGCCCAGCAGCACCGAGCTGGCGCGCATCTGTTGCAGCAGGGCCAGGCCCTGGGCGATGAATGGCGGGTCGGCCGCGACACCGGCCTCGTCGGCGAGCGCCTGCAGCAGGAGGCGGCCGCTGGGGCGGGGCGAGGCGTCGGCGGCCTCGCCCACCCGCTCGACCAAGCGGTAGGTCAGCGGGCTCAGTTCGGAGAAGCGGACCCGGCCGTCGGGTTCGCGCCGCAGCATCAGCAGGGTCGGCGTCTGGGGCGCCTGTCGCGGCAGATGGTCGGGACCGAGCCGGTGCACCGGCCACTGGTAGGCCAGTGGCCAGGCCAGCGGCGACAGCACCGGGCAGGCCTCGAGCAGGTCGCCGCCCGGATCGGCGTCGACATCCTCGATGCGGGCCTCGGAGATCTGCAGCGCCAGCTCGACCCACTCGTAGTGGGCCAGTTCGGCCAGCCAGTCCGGCCCCAGTCCGGGCTGCGCCTCGACAAAGCGCAGGAACTCGCGCGCGACCTCCGGGAACAGCGGGGTCTGGCAGCGGTGGTCGCGATAGAACCGACGCACCAACGCCGGCCATTCGTCGCCGAAGATCCTGCGGATCACCGGGAAGTTGCCGGCCAGCAGGCTCTCGATGTTGTTGAACAGCAGTTCGCGGTAGACCGCGAGCCGGCGCGGCTCGATGTCCGGCGCCGGCTGGCCGTCCGGGTCGCGCAGGTAGCGGGTCAGCTCGAACTGCTGCGCGCGCAGGCGCGGCGGCGCGGGACCGGGGGAGGTGTGCGCGTCAGGCATGGGCGTGCCTGGGCCGGACATCGCGGTTGGTCGCGAGAATGCCCCGCACCGTGTCCAGCTCGCCGAGCAGTTCGGCGAACGGAGGGAAGTTGAAGTCGCGTTCCAGCAGGGTCGGGCGCGGGCCGAAACGGCGGCAGGCCTCGCCCAGCAGCGACCAGACCGCGTCCTTGACCGCCGCGCCGTGGGTGTCGACCTTGAGGTCGTCGGCTTCGTCGAAGTGGCCGGCGACATGGATGCAGGCGATCCGCTCGCCGGGCATCGCGGCGAGGAAGGCGCTGGCGTCGTAGCGGTGGTTGATCGCGTTGACGTAGATGTTGTTGACGTCCAGCAGCAGGTCGCAGTCGGCCTCGGCCAGCACCGCGTTGATGAAGGCGGCCTCGTCCATGCCCTGGTGCGGGGCGGCGTAGTAGGACACGTTCTCGACCGCGATCCGGCGACCGAGGATGTCCTGGGTCTGGCGGATGCGCGCGGCGACGTGATGCACCGCTTCGTCGGTGAACGGGATCGGCAGCAGGTCGTAGAGCTGTCCGTCGTCGCTGCAGTAGCTCAGGTGCTCGCTGTACAGCGGTACCCGGTGGCGGTCGAGGAAGCGGCGGACGCGGCCGAGGAAGGTCTCGTCCAGCGGCGCGCAGCCGCCCAGCGACAGCGACAGCCCATGGCAGGTCAGCGGGTGGCGGGCGCTGAGCGTTTCCAGCGCCTCGCCAAGAAGGCCACCCACCCCGATCCAGTTTTCAGGAGCGCATTCGAGGAAGTCGAAGGCATCCGCGGACGCGGTCCGCAGCGGGTCCAGCAGGGCCCGCCGCAGGCCGAGGCCGACGGCGTCGGAGCGAAGGGGTGGGTGGCCGGTCATGCGACGGTTCTCACTGCAGGGTCAGCACATGGAGGTGCGGGGCCATGCGGTGGGCTGGCATCAGGCCATGCCGCCGCACTTGCCTTCGCCGCACTTGCCCTCGGCGCCCTTGTCGCCGCCGCAGCTGCCTTCGGCACCCTTGTCGGCGCCGCAGGAGCCTTCGTGGCCGGCCTTCAGCTCGTCGGCGCTGATCTGGCCGTCGCTGTTGCTGTCGTAGCTGGCGAAGCGGCTGGTGTCGCCGTCGTGGGCGGCGCCGAACTCGGCCTGCGAGACCATGCCGTCCTGGTCGGTGTCCATCTTCTCGACACCGCACTTGCCTTCGCCGCACTTGCCCTCGGCGGCCTTGTCGGCACCGCAGTTGCCTTCGGCGACGGTGGCGCCGAGCAGGTAGCCGCCGGCGAGATCGTTCATCGCGAACGCCGACGTGGACATCGCCATGCCGCCGATCAGGACGGCGCCCACCGCGAGTGCGACCGGTTTTTTGCTGTTGCTCATGTCTTGGTTCCTCTCTCCAGTGAATGGCGCGGGTCATCCGCGCCGGTCGAGTCACGCGGCCGCTGGGCCGCCGGACACTGTGCTGTTACGCAGTCAGGTGTCGGAGGGTTACACGGCCGGTGTTAGGACCATGCCACGGGCCGGGCGCGGACCCGGTGACGTTTATCGACGATTCATCCAGGCGCGACGAAGCGTGACCGGCCGCGCAACGAAAACGGGCGGCCGAAGCCGCCCGTCGGAAACCCGCACCGGCGCGAGCCGGTCGCGCCAGCGCTCAGGGCGCAGTGGTGGTGTTGGAGTCGTCGCGCTTCTCGCGCGGCGGCAGCTCGTCGTCGCCCTTGACCAGGAACCAGATGTTCTCGGCGATGTTGGTGGCGTGGTCGCCGATCCGTTCGATGTTCTTGGCCATGAACAGGAGGTGGGTGCAGGCGGTGATGCTGCGCGCGTCCTCCATCATGTAGGTCAGCAGTTCGCGGAACAGGCCGGTGTAGGCGACATCGATCTCGGCATCGCGCGCGCGGATCCGCTTGGCCGCCTCGATGTCGTTGTCGCGGTAGGCGGCGAGCACGTCGCGGACCTGCTTGACCGCCAGGGTGCCGAGCGCGTGCAGGCCGGCCACGTGCGGCAGCGCCGGCATCATGTTCAGCGCGGTGGAACGCTTGGCGACGTTGGCGGCGTAGTCGCCGACCCGCTCGATGTCGGAGGCGATCCGGATCGCGGCGAGGATCTCGCGCAGGTCGCGGGCCAGCGGGCCGCGCAGCGCGAGCTTCATCACGTCATGACTGATCTCCTGCTCGAGCGCGTCGATCGCCTCGTCGTTGGCGATGATCCGCTCGGCGGCCTTGTCGTCGCGACGCTCGACCACGTCGAGCGCGGCCTCGAGCTGGGAGGCGGCCATCTCGCCCATGCGCAGGGTTTCGTCGAGCAGACGCTTCTGCTCTTCGTCGTAGCTCTTGACGATGTGATCGTGCATGTCGGTGCTCATCTGAGTGGTGTCCTGGAGAATCGGATCGTTCTGGCCAGGAGGCGGTGGTCGTCCGTGGCATTACCGTTTCGACTTCGGGTCGTCCGGCCCGGCCATCCGTCGCCGGGCGTTCGACAGGCCGCGTGGGCAGCGTGCCTCAGCCGAACCTGCCGGTGATGTAGTCCTCGGTCTGCTGCTTGGTCGGTGCCGAGAATATCTGGTCGGTGGAGCCGTGTTCGATCAGGTCGCCCAGGTACATGAAGGCGGTGAAGTCGGACACGCGCGCCGCCTGTTGCATGTTGTGGGTGACGATCGCGATGGTGTAATCGAGCTTCAGCTCCTCGACCAGCTGTTCGATGCGGCTGGTCGAGATCGGGTCCAGCGCCGAGGTCGGCTCGTCGAGCAGCAGCACGTCCGGACGCAGGGCGACCGCGCGCGCGATGCACAGGCGCTGCTGCTGGCCGCCGGACAGGCCGAGCGCGCTCTGGCCCAGCTTGTCCTTGACCTCGTCCCACAGCGCGCCCTGGCGCAGCGCCTGCTCGACCCGGTCGTTCATTTCCGACTTCGACAGCTTCTCGTGGTGGCGGATGCCGTAGGCGACGTTCTCGAAGATCGTCATCGGGAACGGCACCGGCTTCTGGAACACCATGCCGACCTTGCTGCGCAGCCGGTTCATCGGATAGCGCGGGTCGAGGATGTTCTCGCCGTCCAGCAGCACCTGGCCGCTGGCGCTGAGTTTGGGGTACAGCGCATAGATGCGGTTGAACACCCGCAGCAGGGTCGACTTGCCGCAGCCGGAAGGGCCGATCAACGCCGTCACCCGCTTCTCGGGAATGTCCAGGTTGATTCCCTTGAGCGCATGGAAGCGGTCGTAGTGGAAGTCGAGCCCACGCACCGACAGCTTGACCGGCGCGGCTTCGGCCGTGGCGGAGTCGCGCTGGGGCGTGGCGATGGTGATGCGGGCGTCGTTCATGACCGGGGTCCGGGCAACGGGAGGGACGTTCTGGGTGGGGGCTTGGCTGAGGTCAGTCATGGGAGATCCTGTTGCGCAGCAGCAGGGCGCGGGCGATCAGGCTGACACATAGTACGAACATGGCCAGGACCAGCGCGCCGGCCCAGGCGATGCTCTGCCAGGACTCGTAGGGACTGCCGGCGAACTGGTACATCACCACCGGCACGCTGGCCATCGGTTGCAGCACGTCGGTGCTCCAGTACTGGTTGCCGAAGGCGGTGAACAGCAGCGGCGCGGTCTCGCCGGAAATACGCGCCAGCGCCAGCAGGATACCGGTGACGATACCGGCCGAGGCGCTGCGGTACAGCACCTGCACGATCACCTTCCACTGCGGGATGCCCAGCGACAGCGCGGCCTCGCGCATCTGCGCCGGTACCAGCCGCAGCATTTCGTCGGTGGTGCGGACCACCACCGGCAGCACGATGAAGGCCAGGGCGATGGCGCCGGCGAGGGCCGAGAAGTTGCCGCCGCTCTGCGCCACCACCAGGGTGTAGACGAACAGGCCGAGCACGATCGACGGGGCCGACAGCAGGATGTCGTTGACGAAGCGGACCACGGTGCCGAGCTTGCGCGCGTTGCCGTACTCGGCCAGCCAGGTGCCGGCGGCGATGCCCAGCGGGGTGCCGATCAGGATCGCCAGCAGGCACATCACCGCGCTGCCGAAGAAGGCGTTGCGCAGGCCGCCCTCCTGCAGCGGCGGCGGGGTGTCCTGGGTGAACAGCGCCCAATCGATGCCGCCGATCGCCTTGGCGGCCAGGGTCCACAGGATCCAGCCGAGGAAGAACAGTCCGAACACCGCGGCGGCGCAGGCCAACACGAGCGCCAGGGCGTTGATCACGCGGCGCCGGCGGTACAGCGCGTCGGCGGCCTTCAGCTGGGCGGCATCCCTCACGGCGGTGGCCATCAGTTGCCCTCCTTCTTGGACAGCTTGTGGAGCATGATGCGGGCGATCGCCAACACCACGAAGGTGACCACGAACAGGACGAAGCCGAGCAGCAGCAGGGCCGAGCGGTAGGTCTCGGTGGCCTCGCCGAAGTCGTTGGCGATCAGCGCGGCAATGGTGGTGCCCGGCTCCAGCAGCGACGGCGAGAAGCGCACGCTGTTGCCGACCACGAAGGCGACCGCCATGGTCTCGCCGAGCGCGCGGCCGAGGCCGAGGAACACGCCGCCGATCACTGCCGAGCGGGTGTACGGCAGCACGATGTCCCAGGTCACCTCCCACTTGGTCGAGCCCAGCGCGTAGGCGGACTCCTTCAGCCGGGTCGGCACGGTCAGGAACACTTCGCGCATCACCGAGGAGATGAACGGGATCACCATGATCGACAGCACGATGCCCGCGGTCAGCATGCCGATGCCCAGCGGTGGCCCCTGGAACACCGCGCCGATCACCGGCAGGGTGCCGAGGTTGTCGTTGAGCCACGGGGTCACGTGCTCGGTCATCACCGGGACCAGCACGAACAGGCCCCACATGCCGTAGATGATCGAGGGGATGCCGGCCAGCAGCTCGATCGCGGTGCCGATCGGTCCGCGCGCCCAGCGCGGCGCGACCTCGGTCAGGAAGAAGGCGATGCCGAAGCTGACCGGAACCGCGATCAGCATCGCGACGATCGCGGTGACGATGGTGCCGTAGATGGGCACCAGTGCGCCGTACTTGTCCTCCACCGGGTTCCATTCGGTGGTGGTGAAGAAGTCCAGTCCGCTGGCGGCCAACACGTGGCGGCCGCCCCACAGCATCGACAGGGCGGCGCCGGCCAGTGCGACCAGCACCAGGGCGACGGTGGCCACCAGGACATAACGGAACCAGCGGTCGTTGCGGGCGTCCTTGACGTCGCGGGACTTGGGGGCGCTGGCGGGAAGGGTGGTCGCGTTCATGCGGGGCCGTCGATGCGGAGCGAAGTGCGTCCGGGGTCTGGAAAAAGGGCCGTCATCCGGCCGCAGCCGGAAGTGGGCGGCCTTGCCGCCTGCTCATCCACGCGTTGGCAGGGATCCAGGGCCGATGTCCGGGACCTGGGAGAGAGACCAGGGATCCGGCACCGGTGCTGGATCCCCGCCTCAGCGGGACGAGGAAACGACGAGGGCGCCCGGACAATGCCCCGGGCGCCCGGCTGCATTACTTGAACTCGGCAGCCCAGTAGGACTCGACCTGCTGCACCAGCTCCGGCGGCAGCGGCACGTAGTGCAGCTCCGAAGCCTGGGCCTGGCCGTTCTCGAACGCCCACTTGAAGAAGGCCATCGCATCGGCGCTGCGCTTGGCGTCCTTGGGCTGCTTGTACATCAGGATGAAGTTGGTCGCGGTGATCGGCCAGGCATCGGCGCCCGGCGCGTTGGTGATCACCAGGTGGAAGTCCTTGGTGTTCGCCCAGTCGGCGGTCGCGGCGGCGGCCTGGAAGCTCTCGGCGCTCGGGGCCACCCAGTTGCCGGCGGCGTTCTGCAGGGTCGCGTAGGCCATGTTGTTCTGGATCGCGTAGGCCAGCTCGACGTAGCCGATCGAACCCTTGATCTGCTGGACGTAGGAGGCGACGCCCTCGTTGCCCTTGCCGCCGACGCCGGTGATCCACTTCACCGACTTGCCTTCACCGACCTGGTCCTTCCAGGCGCTGCTGACCTTGCTCAGGTAGTTGGTGAAGTTGAAGGTGGTGCCGGAGCCGTCGGAGCGGTGGACCAGGTTGATCTTCAGGTCGGGCAGGGCGACGTCCGGGTTGGCCGCGGCGATCGCCGCGTCGTTCCACTTCTCGACCTTGCCCAGGTAGATGTCGGCGAGCAGCTCGCCGGTCAGGCGCAGCTTGCCGGCCTCGATGCCCTCGACGTTCAGCACCGGGACCACGCCGCCGATCGCCGACGGGAACTGGCCCAGGCCGGCCTCGGCCAGCTCCTCGGGGCTCAGCGGGGCGTCGGAGGAGCCGAAGTCGACGGTGCCGGCCTTGATCTGGGCGATGCCGCCGCCGGAGCCGATCGACTGGTAGTTCACCTTGGCGCCGGTCTGGGCGTTGTAGTCGGCCGACCACTTGGAGATCAGCGGGAAGATGAAGGTGGCGCCGGCGCCGGTGATCTCGGCGGCGACCTTGTCCGAAGCCGCCTCCGCGGCGGCCGGGGCGTTGCTGCCTTCGCCCGTGGCCGGGGCTTCCGACGACGGCTTGCAGGCGGCCAGGGCCAGGGTGGTGGCGAGGGCGAGGACGGCGATACGGGCCGGCGAGGATTTCATGTATGACTCCATGAGAGAGAGGCCGGCGCGGGGCCGGCGGGCGGGACTATGAAATGATGTTTTTGTTACACCCCTGTTACACCTGTCGGGTCTATGACCCAAGTCCATGAAAAACATGGACAAATTCATGTTTCCGACAGGGCGCGCAGGGGCCGGAAAGAGCCCGGTTCGGGTACATTCGAACCGGGCTTTGTTACATCCGTTCAGGGGTTGGATCGGCCTCAGTAGCCGATTTCGCGGGTCCAGTAGGCCTCGATCTGCTCGGTCAGCGAGTCCGGCAGGGCCACGTAGTCCAGTGCCTTGGCCTGGGCGTCGCCGTTGGCGTAGACCCAGCGGAAGAACTCGCGGGCCTGGCGTGCGCCGTCGACGTCCTGCGGCTGCTTGCGCATCAGGATGAAGTTGGTGGCGGTGATCGGCCAGGCCTGCTCGCCGGGGGCATTGGTCATGACCAGGTAGAAGTGCTCGGCCCGGGTCCAGTCGGCGCTGGCGGCGGCGGCCTGGAAGCTGTCGTCGCTGGGCAGGATGTAGTTGCCGGCGGCGTTCTTCAGGCGCGAGTAGGCCAGGCGGTTCTGCAGCGCATAGGACATCTCGACGTAGCCGATCGCGCCGCGGATCTGCTTGACGTAGGCGGCGACGCCCTCGTTGCCCTTGCCGCCGATGCCCAGCGGCCACTTGACCGAGGTGCCTTCGCCGACCGAGTCCTTCCATGCCGGGCTGACCTTGGACAGATAGTTGACGAAGTTGAAGGTGGTGCCGGAGCCGTCGGAGCGGTGGATCACGGTGATCTTGGTGTCCGGCAGCGTGATGCCGCCGTTGAGCGCGGCGATGCGCGGATCGTTCCAGTGGGTCACGTTGCCGAGGAAGATGTCGGCCAGCAGATCGCCGTCGAGCTTCATCGCGCCGGAGGCGACGCCGGGGATGTTGATGATCGGCACCACGCCGCCGATCACCGACGGGAACTGGGCCAGGCCATGCTCGGCCAGCTCCTGCGGCGGCAGCGGCTTGTCGGAGGAGCCGAAGTCGACGGTGCCGGCCTTGATCTGGGCGATGCCGCCGCCGGAGCCGATCGACTGGTAGTTGACGCGCTTGCCGGTGGCTTCGGCATAGTCGGCCGACCACTTGCTCATGACGGGATAGACGAACGAAGCGCCGGCGCCGGTCACGTCCGAGGCGGAGGCATTGAAGCTGAGGCCGGCGGCGAGCGCGAGCGCGGCCAGCGCGGTGCGGGAGGCGTGGATCACGGTGGGATTCCTGTAAGGGTGGTCAGGAGGTGCGGGAGGCTGCGGGTACCCCTGCGGCGGCGGTCGACGCGGCAGCCAGGGAAAAAAGAGGCGCGGTCGGGGAACCGCGCCTCGGAGTAGCCCAATGGGAGAGAGAGGAGGGGCTTACCAGAAGAACTGTGCGCGGGCTTCGATGATGTTCGGGCTGTCGTCGACGCCGCGACGCTCGCTGTCGACCTTCACGTAGTCGACCATGAACTTGAAGTTCGAGCGCCAGTAGTAGTTCACGCCGACGGTCCAGGTATCCATCTGGCCGCCCTGGACGATGCCGTCGTCCAGATCCAGGGTGTCGTAGCGCAGGCCCAGCTGCCACATGCCGCTGGCCGGGTTCTCGGCGCCGGAGGTGCCGGGGACGCCGCCCTTGTTGGTCCAGGTCTCGCCGGTGACGTTCCACACGCCGCTGATGTAGCCGCCGCTGCTGTCGAAGTCGCTGCCGGGCTGGCTGGCGAAGCCGGTGTCGTAGCGGTCGACCGAGTTCATCATGTACTCGGCCTGCAGCTTGAACGGGCCATGCACCCAGAACGACTCCAGGCCGATCGTCGAGGTGCGGTCGGCGTTGAGGATGCCGCTGCTGCCGGTGTCGATCAGGCGGTTGGACAGGTCGGCGTCGGGACGGGCGCGCCAGCGGATGGTGTCGCCGTCGACGTCGTAGTTGGCGTAGGAGGCGCCGATGTAGAAGACGTTGCCCTTCTCGTTGATCGGTGCCCAGCCGCCGCGCAGGCCGAAGCCGCTGCCGTGCGCGCGGTTGCGGGTCAGCTCGCGGCCGAAGTAGCTGGCGCTGACCTGCCAGTCGTCGCTGCCGATGTTGTAGCTGGCACCCAGGCGACGACCCACCGCGAAGGTGTTGGTGATCATCGCCTTGGAGATGAAGTCGTTGTTCTTGGTCGAGGACAGCTCTTCCATGCTGTTGGGCTGCTTGAACTGGCCGACCTGCACGTAGTGCTTCTTGTCGCCGCCGATCTTGTACTTGACGTTGGCGTCGAGGAACTTGCCGTCGCCGGAAGCGTCGTAGCCCAGCACCCAGTCGATGTTGCCCGGGCCCTTGCCCTTGAGCACCAGCTCGGCGCGGCGCAGGCCGAAGTCGGTGTCGTCGCCATCGCTGCCGTCGGCATCGAGATTGGCGACGTCATTGTCGTACCAGTAACCGTCGGTCTGCAGCAGCCCCTCGAAGCTCACTTCGGAGCCGCCGATCACGTCGATGGCGACTTCCGCGTGGGCGGCCGGCGCGACGCAGGCGAGGATGGCGAGAGCGAGAGGGGCGGGGATGAGTTTCATTGGGCTGGCCCTTGGGGCATGGGAAGAGTGGGCGCAGCGTATGTAGTGATGATGACGCTCGTATGACAGCCATGTCTTCTTGCTGTCCTCGGGGCGTCATGTGACATGTTCGTGAGTGCTTGTCGGTTATTTCTTTAATTTCAATAGCTTGAATCAAGTTTTCTGTAATTTCACTGAAATCCATCCGGTCACCGCGGAGCCTGGGTGCGACTGCTGTCGAGGCGGTTGCCGGCTTTGTGGCGGTGTTGTTTCAGATCCGGGCGCGGGTGCCGGTCAGTACGGCAAGCGTCCCCGGTCGCTGCGTTCCAGCCCGGCCGCGCCCGGTTCGAAACCCTGCGCCTGCAGTCCGAGGGCGATGCCCGGCAGGTCGCTGCGTATCGTGGCGCGGGCGTCGTATCCGCCGTTCGCATCGATGTCGATCGCGATCGTGGCCGCCTCGATGCCGGGCGGGAGGCTGCCGGCGGGTGCGAGTTCGATGCGGGCGACGGGCCCGGCGCACACCGCGCGTCCGTCGAGCCGGAGCGCCGGGCCCGGATCGCCGCCGCCGGCGTCGGCGTCCAGTTGGAGGTCGAGACCGATCCGGCCGCCGGCGTTCTCGCAGCGACCGTCGCGGAACAGCGCGGTGGCGCCGTCCAGGTTCAGGCGCAGGTCGGCGCCGGGCCATGCGTGCGCGCTCAGCCCGAGTTCGCCATGAGCGTCGCGCAGTCCCCGCACCCGGCCGCGTACCACGGTCGCACGCAAGTGCGGGCTGGCCAGCGCCCAGTGCTGTTGTCCGTACAGCAGCGGCAGCACCCGCAGCCGAAGGTCCAGCGTATCCAGTGCGATCGCGCCCCAGCGGGCGCCGCGCAGCTGGCCGGACCACAGGCTGCCGGACACCTCCCGCGCCTGCAGGGGGCCGTCGCCGGCGAACGCGTCCAGGGCGATGCGCAGCGGCAACAGCAGCACCAGCATCGCGATGCAGGCGGCCACGAACACCGCCAGCAGTCGCAGGCGCCGTCTCATGCGCCGTCCCCCGCGTCTGCGCCTGTCGACGCGGCGGCTTCCAAGGTGTCGAAGCCGACCTCGACCCGCAACGCGCCGTCGCGTCTTTCCACGTGCAGCGTGTCCGGTCCGATCCCGTGGTCGTGCCGCAGACCGGCCAGCCAGGCGAACAACGGCTCCGACTGGACCCTGTCGATGCCCAGCACCAGTGCGCCGTGCTCGTCGCGGCGGCGACGGCTGACCGCGATCCCGGCATCGGCGGCGCTGTCGAGCAGAGCCCGGGTGCCGGGACGGCCGCGGTCGTCCCGCTCCCGGACAAGACGCAGTTCCGAGGCCAGTCCGCGCACCGCCGTGGCATCGGCGGCGGCGCGGTCGTAGCCGGCCCGCGCCGCGTCGCGCAGGTACCGCAACGGGGTCAACAGCGCGTACCAGTAGGCGAAGGCGGCGAGCATCACCAGCATTGTCGCGACCATCGTCCGTTCGCGGTCGTCGCGCGCGCGCCACCACTCCGCGATCCGCCGCGGTTGTCCGTTCATGGTCTGGCCTCCATCGGCGTGTCGCTGCGGGGCGGTCGCTCGTCGATCCGGATCGTGGTGGACAGACCGCCGCCGCCATCGCGGGTGTCGCCCACCTCCAGCCGCAAGCCGGCATCCGACAGGCGCCTGCGCAGTTCATCGAGGTCGCCGCGGGCCGGGTGGGCGACGACGGCCTCCAGGGCCTTGTCGCGACGGTAATCCAGACGCTCCAGTTGCAGCGTCGGGATCGTCGAGATCGCGCCATGCAGCGCGGCGTTGAGGCGGGCGAAGCGGTCGCCGGCCGCGGTCGAGATCAAGGCGTCCTGGAGCGAGGTGATCGGGTCGCCGCCGGCGGTGGCGCCGAGGTCCTGGACGGTGGCCGCGGTCTCGCTCCGCAATGCCGATGCGGCGATGCCGTAGCGGGCCGCCCCGACCGCGACGAGCAGCAGGGGGGACAACGCGAGCAGCCCCGCCAGCAGTGCGACCCGACGCCAGCGGGGCAGGTCCGAAGGTTGCGCCTCGGCGCGCGCGAAGCGGCCCTGGAGCAGGTCGACCGACGCTGCCACCGCGCCCCGGGCCAGAACCGCCTCGACCTGGCCGGTGTCGGCGACCGGCGTCGTCGGTGGAGCACCGGCAAGCACCGTTTCGGCCAGCCCGGCTTCGCAGCCGAATGCCAGTTCCGGGGCGCGTACCAGCCATTGGCCGTCGCGCTCGAACACGGTCGCGGCCGCCGTGCGGGCCTCGTCCCGGTCCGGCGCCTGCGGTGCCGGCAGCAGCATGTAGTCGGGGATCGCCATGTCCGGCTCGAAACCGAGCGTCCGGGCGCGGTCGAGGTGATGCCGCAGCACCGCCGGGGCGAGGTACAGCACTTGCCGGCGCGTACCCGCGTCGGGCGGCGCAGCGAGCACCACGTGCAGATCGTCGCCACCGCCGGCGAGACGCTCTTCGAGCAGCAGCCTCGCCGCGGCCAGTGCCTGGGCTTCGTTGCGGGCCTTCAGTTCCAGCCACTGGCTGCCGACCTGGTGGCCGGGTATCGCCAGGATGCAGCGGACCCCGGACGATCGACCGGATGCCGGCGCGGCGTCCGCGGCCAGCGGGCCGCGCGTGCGGATCGAGCCGTCGGCATCGATCCACAGGCATTGCAGGGTGTCGTCCTGCGCCGATGGCAACAGCAGGAGGGAAGCGGGAACGGAGGGCGGGTGTTTCATTCTTCGGCAGTCCAGCGGCGGGCGACCAGCGCGATTGCGCCATCGCGCCTGTGTTCGAACAGGTCGCTGAGCACGACCTGGGCATCGCCGTACTCGACTTCGGCATGCAGGCCGAAGTAGCGGGTACGCAGCCCGGTCTGCTCGAGCACCGGATTGGGCACATCGGCGGCGGCCAGCGCCGGCTGGCTCCAGAACGCGGCGTGGTCGCGCCAGCCGCCGTCGGGCCGGGCCGCGATCACGCGTCTGGCCTGGGCCGGGTCGAGCGCGCCCAGGGTCAGCATCGTCAGCAACGGTGCGTCCCGCGTCCGCAGCGTGTTGACGTTGAGCGGCGACAGGTCGGCGGTCGGCAGCGCGCATACATGCGGACGCAGGCGCGCGTACACCGCCGCGTCGTAGCCGTTCAGCGCCCGCAGCTCGCTGACCTCGGCCAGCAGCGCACCGGCGGTCCGGTACGCGGGCTGCAATGTCGCGTAGCTGCCGTCCTCGGCGCCCATCGGCGAGCGTTCCGCGTCGGTGTCGATCCAGTCGACCAGGGTGTCGGCAAGCGCCTGCGCCCGATAGGCGTCGAAGTCGATCGCCTCCAGCAGGGCGAGATACTGGCGCACGCCCAGTTCACGGCGCTGCCATTGTTCGGGCGCGCCCTCGACCACGCTGTTGAGGTTGAAACAGGTGGCGGCGTCGAACACGCGCGCGTTGGCCATGCCGCCCTCGCCGGCATCGATCGGGAACGGGAACGCGCGACCGTTCCAGTCGCCGTCGAGGGTGGTGATGCCGGGCGAGCGCCGGGTCAGCGCGTCGATCCGTCGGCGGGCGATCGCCTCGGTGCCCAGTGCGTACCACTGCGCCTGGGCCACGGCCTGGGCGTTGCCGGCGCGGCGCAGGCCGAAGCGGATGTCGTCGAGGATGCCGACGATCAGCACGGTCATCACCGCGACCAGCAACAGCACGGTCAGCAGGGCGACGCCGCGTTGGCGCACGCGACCGGGCAGCGGCCGCTTCATGCCTCTCCCCCCGGCAGCAGGAAGGTCTGACGGATCCGTCCCAGCGCCTCGATGTCCAGGTCCAGCTCGATCGCCTCCGGCAGGTCGCCGCCGCCGCCCGGCCAACCGCTGAGCCACCGGCCGCGATAGCGATAACGGATGGAGGCCGCGCGGATGCCGGACAGCAGCTGTTGCGGGGCATCCGTGCCTGCGCCGTCCAGGGCGGGCCGGCTGCTGCGTTCCAGGCGTCCGTCGGCGAGCCGGTACTCGACGTACCG
>NZ_VICD02000101.1 GCF_006546735.2 Marilutibacter maris
AAGGCATCTTGAGCGCGCCTCCCGCGGAGGCGTACTCGGCGCCGGTTGCCGCCGATATCGCCGACGCGGTGGAGGCCGGCGATGTGGAAGCGACCGGGGCGGCGCAAGCGACGGCCGTCGAACACGATGCCGCCGCGCTCGACCGGATCGAGGTCACCGGCAACCGGATCCGCGGCGCCGGGGGCGACGTGGGGGCGATTCCCCTGCACGAGGACCGCTCGCTGGCACCGGCAGACTGGCTGGAACGCATCCGCGCGCGCCGCGCCGCCGGAGACAGCGACACCGCCCGCGAGAGCCTGGAACTGTTCCGCAAGGCGCACCCGCACGTACGCCTGCCCGACGATCTGCTCGAACTGCTGGAAACGGCGGACACGGACGCGGCCGGCACTCCGTGAACGCCGATACCCTCGCCGCCCGCGCCAGCCACTCGATCGAGGTCAAGCACAGCCGGTTTCTCGCCCACGCCGCCCCGGTCGAGTCGGCCGAGCAGGCGCTGGCCTTCTTCGACGAGGTCGGCGACCCGGCCGCGACCCACAACTGCTGGGCCTACCGCATCGGCGGGCTGTACCGGTTCAACGACGACGGCGAACCGGCCAGCACCGCCGGCCGGCCGATCCTGGCCGCGATCGAGGGCCAGGGCTTCGACCGGGTCGCGGTCGTGGTCACGCGCTGGTTCGGCGGCATCAAGCTCGGTGCCGGCGGACTGGTCCGCGCCTACGGCGGCTGCGCGGCCGAGTGCCTGCGCACCGCCGCGCGGCAACCGCTGGTGGCGATGACAGAAGCCGAGATCGCCTACCCGTTCGAGGTCACCGGGACCGTCCACGCGACCCTGGCGCAGTTCGCGGCCGCCAAGCTCGACGAGCAGTTCGATGCCGAAGGCACGCGAATGCGGCTGGAATTGCCGGCCGACGAGCTCGCGACCTTGAAAGTGCGCCTGCGCGACGCCACCCGTGACCGGGTCCGCTTCAAAATCCGCTGATCCCAAGCTCCGCCAACCCCAGGCTCCGCCAATCCCGGATCGCGTCGGTGTCTGGCCGCCTCGCTTGCGTCCACACCCGCGACGCGAACCTCCCGCATACTTCGATCATGACCGACACCCGCTCCATCAAGGCCCCGGTCGGGCAACTGCGCACCCTCTGGCCATTCGTCCGCAGGCACCGCGGGTTGTTCTTCGCCTGGTTGCTGGCGCTGGCGTTCTCGTCGACGGCGACGCTCAGCCTGCCGCCGGCATTCCGCATGGTCATCGACCACGGCTTCCAGTCCGGCGGCGACGGCATCGACCGCGCGTTCGCGCTGCTGTTCGTGGTCGCCGTGGTGCTGGCCTTCGCCACCGCCGCGCGCTTCTTCTTCGTCTCGCTGCTGGGCGAGCGCGTGGTCGCCGACCTGCGGCAACAGCTGTACGCCCACCTGATCGGGCTCGACGCCGGCTTCCACGACGCCAACCGCAGTGGCGAGCTGGTCTCGCGGCTGACCGCCGACGCCGAGCTGCTGCGCAGCGTGGTCGCCTCCAGCATGTCGGTGGCGCTGCGCAGCGCGGTCACCTTCGCCGGCAGCATCGCGATGCTGTTCGTGACCAGTCCGCGACTGGCCGCCTACGCGCTGGTCGGCATCCCGCTGGCGGTGCTGCCCATCGTGTTCGGCGCGCGCCGGCTGCAGAAGATCTCGCGTTCGGCCCAGGACCGCATCGCCGACGCCAACGCGCTGGCGACCGAGACCCTGGGCGCGGTGCGCACGGTCCAGGCGCATGCGCGCGAACCCTACGAGCGTGGCCGTTTCGGTGAGGCGGTGACGATCGCGGTGGCCACCGCGCGCCGGCGCATCCAGGCCCAGGCCTGGGTCACCGCGATCGCGATCAGCCTGGTGTTCGGCGCGATCACCCTGGTGCTGTGGTCGGGCGCGCACGACGTCGCCGGCGGCCGCATGAGCGCCGGCACGCTCGGACAGTTCGTGTTGTACGCATTGATCGGCGGCGGTTCGATCGGCGCCCTGGCCGAGGTCTGGAACGAGCTGCAGCGCGCGGCCGGCGGCATGGGCCGGATCGGCGAACTGCTGCTGGCCGAGCCGGCGGTGGCCGCACCCGCGCATCCGCAACCGATGTCGGAGCCGGTACGCGGTGCGATCGCCTTCGATGGCGTCACCTTCCACTACCCCGCCCGCCCCGATCTGCCGGCGCTGGATGCGTTCGAGCTGAAGGTGGCGCCGGGCGAGACCGTGGCCCTGGTCGGTCCCTCGGGGGCCGGCAAGAGCACGGTGTTCTCGCTGCTGCTGCGGTTCCACGATCCGGACACCGGGGTCGTGCGCGTCGACGGCGCCGACATCACCGGTCTCGACCTTGCCCGGTTGCGCGAGGCGGTCGCACTGGTGCCGCAGCAGCCGACGATCTTCGCCACCAGCGCGCGCGAGAACATCCGCTATGGTCGCCTGGATGCCGGCGACGCCGAGATCGAGGCGGCACTGGTCGCGGCCAATGCCGCCGACTTCGTGCAGGCGCTGCCGCAGGGGCTGGACACCGAGCTGGGCGAGCGTGGCGCGCGCCTGTCGGGCGGCCAGCAGCAGCGCATCGTGATCGCGCGGGCCCTGCTCAAGGACGCTCCGATCCTGCTGCTCGACGAGGCCACCAGCGCGCTCGACGCGCAGAGCGAGCGGGCCGTGCAGCAGGCGCTGGAAACGCTGATGGAAGGTCGCACCACGCTGGTGATCGCGCACCGGCTGGCGACCGTGCTCAAGGCCGACCGTATCGTGGTGATGGACCGCGGCAGAATCGTCGCCGAGGGGACCCACGAGCAACTGCTCGCCGAAGGCGGCCTGTACTCGGAACTGGCCAAGCTGCAGTTCCTCGACTGAACCCTGGATCGGAACACCGATCGCGGGCCCGTACGAACCGGCCTCCCGCGAAAGCCCATCGCGGCTCACGCCGCTCCTACGAAATGCGATATCGCGTGGTCCCAGCCCCCTGAGTCAGGGGGCGATTCGTGCGCAGCACGAATGGGGGTGTGGAAGCGCATCGGTGGGGCCCAAGGTTTGCGCAGCAAACTTTGGGAGATATCCGGGCGCAGCCGGATATCGTTCCCCCCTGAGTCAGGGGGCGATTCGTGCGC
>NZ_VICD02000102.1 GCF_006546735.2 Marilutibacter maris
GGCTGGCGATCGGCTGCGGGCGGCAGGCGGCACTGGCGACCCGGCTGCTGCGCCGGCATGGCGTCGCCGCCGTGCAGATCCTCGATCCGAGGATATCGACCCGTCACTGGGACCTGGTGATCGCGCCCGAGCACGACGGCCTGCACGGCCGCAACGTGATTCGCCTGCTCGGCAGCCTGCACCCGGTCGACGACCTGTGGCTGGCGGCGGCACGGCGCGACTTCGCCACGTTCGGCGAACTGCCGGGGCCGCGCACGGCGGTGCTGATCGGCGGGCCCAGCGCGCACGCCGACTTCGACGAAGCGGGCTTCGAGGCGCTGTTCGAATGCGTTGCCGACTGCGTCCAGCGCGAGGGCGGCAGCGTGCTGGCGACCGCCTCGCGACGCACGCCGCCGGCGATCGCGGCGCGGATGCGCGAGCGCCTGGGCTGGCTGCCGGGCGTGGTCTGGAGCCCGGGTGCCGCCGACGACGGTCCCAACCCCTACCCCGGCCTGCTCGGCTGGGCCGACCGCATCGTCGCCAGCGCCGACTCGGTCAACATGCTGTCGGAGGCCTGCGCGACCGACGCGCCGGTATTCGTCGCCGGCATCGACCGCCTCGGCGGCCGCCCGCGCCGCTTCGTCGACAGCCTGCTGGGACGCGGCCGGGTGCGGCCGCTGGACCCGCTGATGGCGCCGTTCCCGGCGCAGGCGCTGCGCGAGACCGCGCGGGTCGCCGCCGAGGTCGCCAGCCGACTGGGCCTGTAGCGCCCTGTCGGCGCAGCGGCCTCAGCGCCGGGTTTCGGTCGCCATCCGCAACGCCAGTGCGCCGAGCACGCCGCCCATCAGCCAGCGCTGCCATTGCGCCCACAACGGGCGGCCGGCGAGGAAGCCGGCGATCGAACCGGCCATCAGCACCAGCAGCGCGTTGACCGCCAGGCTGATCGCGATCTGGGTGAAACCCAGCACCAGCGACTGCGCCAGCACGCTGCCGCGTTCGGGTTCGATGAACTGCGGCAGCAGCGACAGGTACAGCACCGCCGCCTTCGGGTTGAGCAGATTGGTGAACAGGCCCATCAGGAACAGCCGGCGCGGGCCGTCGTGGCGCAGCCGGCGCGACTGCGCATCGACCGTGGCGAACGGCGAGCCGCCGCCGGGCTTCAGCGCCTGCCAGGCCAGGTACAGCAGATACGCGGCACCAGCGATGCGCAGCGCGTCGTAGGCGTAGGGCACCGCCATCACCAGCGCGGTGATGCCCAGCGCGGCGCAGACCATGTAGAACACGAACCCCAGCGCGACCCCGCCCAGCGAGACCAGCCCGGCCGCCGGCCCCTGGCTGATCGAGCGCGAAATCAGGTACAGCATGTTCGGCCCCGGCGTGAGCACCATGCCCAGCGCGATCAGCGAGAAGGCCAGCAGATGGGGAAAATCGGGCACGGCGCACCTCCGGAGTCGGCAGCGGGAACGGTCTCAAGCGCACGGCGGCGTCCGCCCGCGTGCCGCATGGCATCGCGGTGCCGCGGCCATCGCGATTGTAAGCCTCCCCCGGCTCAGCG
>NZ_VICD02000009.1 GCF_006546735.2 Marilutibacter maris
CGCCGACCATCATATCGGCGTGTCCACGACAGTTCGTTCACACGGCCCGGAAAAGTGACCGGGATAACACCTCACGCGCGAACGCCTGCGTGCGCGCGGCATCGCAGCGCAGCGATCGCGCAAGCAGGTGGACCCGGCCGGCGGCGTTGGCCCGCCATGCGCTCAGCTGCGCAGGCCGACGCCCTTCTTGAGCAGGGTCAGGCCGACCGCGGCCAGCACCACCACGAAGCCCAGCATCAGCGCATAGGCGACCCACAGCCGCACGTCGCTGACCCCGAGCAGGCCATAACGGAACGCATTGACCATGTAGAAGATCGGGTTGGCGTGGGTCATCGCCTCGGCCCAGCCCGGCAGCAGCTTGACCGAGTAGAACACGCCGCCGAGGTAGGTCAACGGGGTCAGGATGAAGGTCGGCACGATCGCGATGTCGTCGAACTTCTTGGCGTAGACCGCGTTGACGAAGCCGGCCAGGGCGAAGATGGTCGCGCCCAGCACCACCGTGGTCAGGGTGACGAAGGGGTGCGGGATGCGCACGGTGGTGAACAGCATCGCGATGCACAGCACGATCGCGCCGACCGCCAGTCCGCGCGAGACCGCGCCGGCGACGTAGCCGGTCAGGATCACCCAGTTCGGCATCGGGCTGACCAGCAGCTCCTCGACGTGGCGGCCGAACTTGGCGCCGAAGAAGCTGGAGGAGATGTTGCCGTAGCTGTTCTGGATGATGCTCATCATCACCAGGCCGGGGACGATGAAGTCCATGTAGCCGATCCCGTCCATGGTCCCGATCCGCGAGCCGATCAGGCCGCCGAAGATCAGGAAGTACAGGGTCATGGTGATCGCCGGCGGGACCAGGGTCTGGCCCCAGATGCGCAGGATGCGGCTGATCTCGCGGCGCACGATGGTGCCCAGCGCGACCAGGTTGCGGCGCGCCGGAGTGGAGGACTCGAAGCTGTCCGGGGTCTTCCCCGGTGTGTCGGGAGTACTGCTCATGCGGTGGGCTCGGGTGCGACCTGGGCGGTGCTGTCGGTGGCGCCGTTGACGGCGTTCTCACCGGTCATGCGCACGAACAGTTCCTCCAGGCGGTTGGACTTGGTGCGCATCGAACGCACGCGGATGCCGGCGTCGCCGAGGGCGGCGAAGACACGGTTCAGATCCATCGAACGCGGCATCTCCACGTCCAGGGTGTGGTCGTCGGTGGCGATCAGGGTCGCCCCCTCGATCGCCGGCAGCCGCTCCGGCAGCTGGCCGTCGATGTCGAACAGGAAGCCCTCGACGTCGAGCCGCGCCAGCAGCGCCTTCATCGGACCGGCGGCGACGATGCTGCCGCGGTCGATGATCGCCAGGTTGCGGCACAGGCTCTCGGCTTCCTCCAGGTAATGGGTGGTGAGGATGATGGTGGTGCCGGCGGCGTTGATCTCGCGCAGGGTCTGCCACATGCCGCGGCGGATCTCGATGTCGACGCCGGCGGTGGGCTCGTCGAGGATCAGCAGCCGCGGCCGGGTCATCATCGCGCGGGCGATCATCAGCCGCCGCTTCATGCCGCCGGACAGGGTGCGGCTCATCATCCGCGCCTTGTCCCACAGGTGGGCGCGGCGCAGCTCCTGTTCGGCGCGCGCCAGCGCCTCCTCGCGCGGGATGCCGTAGAAGCCGGCGTAGTTGACCAGGATGTCGAGCGGCTTCTCGAACATGTTGAAGTTCAGCTCCTGCGGCACCAGCCCGATCAGCCGCATCGCGGCGTCGCGGTTGCGGGCCAGGTCGGTGCCGAACACCTCGACCGAGCCGCCGCTGAGGTTGACCAGCGAGCTGACGATGCCGATCAGGGTGCTCTTGCCGGCGCCGTTGGGGCCCAGCAGGGCGAAGAAGTCGCCCTGTTCGACGTCGAGCGAAACGCCCTTGAGCGCCTCGACGCCGTTGCCGGGGCCGCTGCCGGGGTAGGTCTTGCGCAGTTCGTGCACGCTGAGGGCGGGCACTGTCGGCGCCGCAACCGACGATGTCGGCGCCGCGCCCGCGGTGGTGTGTTCGTTCATGGCGGGAATCATGGCCGGGCCTGGGCCGCGGTCGTCGCGGCGATAGCCGTTATTATAGGCGGCCGACTGTACGCGCCCTCGGGCCACAGTGTTCCACCCGGCGCAGCGCGGCGTGGCGTAGCCTGAACACCCCGTCGCGCGCCCGTACGCCCCGAAAGGACCGACCGACTCCGTGGCCATCACGCATTTCCCGCTCAAACTGGTGTCCCGTCGCATGCTCGCCCCCGCGGTGGGTCACTACGCCTTCGTCCGCGACGACGGCCAGCCGCTGGACTTCGTCCCCGGGCAATTCATCCAGGTCCACTTCGCCTACGCCGACGGCACCGCGACCAAGCGTTCCTACTCGCTGGCGACCATCCACGACCACGCGATGGGCCCCGGCGAGGCGGTCGAGATCGCGGTCAGCTACGTGCCCGGGGGCGCCGCGACGGCCCTGTTCGAGGGGCTGGAGGTCGGCGGCACGGTCGATGCCAGTGGCCCGTTCGGCCGTTTCTGCCTGATGCCGGGCGACGCCAACGGCCGTTACCTGTTGATCGCGACCGGGACCGGGGTCACCCCGTACCGGGCGATGCTGCCGCAGCTGGAAGCGGCGATCCGCGAACGCGGGGTCCGGGTGGTGTTGCTGTTCGGCGCCCGCACCCCGGCCGAGCTGCTCTACGGCGACGAGTTCCGCGCCTTCGCCGACCGGCACCCGGAGCACTTCCGCTTCGTCCCCTGCTTCTCGCGCGAGCTGCCGGCCGAGGGCAGCGCCCACGCGCATGCCGATGTCCGCCGCGGCTACGTGCAGCAGTTCCTGGCCGAGGTCGCCCCCGACCCGACCGCCGACATCGCCTACCTGTGCGGCAACCCGAACATGGTCGACGCCTGTTTCGAGGCGCTGAAGGCGGACGGGCTGGAGGTCAAGCAGATTCGCCGCGAGAAATACGTCAGCAGCAAATGACCGGAGACACCGACGCGCACGCGGCATTCCTCCCGCCCGCCGCGCCGGACACCGGCCGCGGCGGACGTCCGGGCAAGCTCGGCTTCCCGGCATCCCTGCTCCTATGGATTCTGGTGGGCGGCCTGGTCGGCATGCTGAGCGGACGCATGGGCATCGGCCCTTCGGCCTGGATCGCCGATTGGGCGCCCACCGCCTCGGTACCGCTGGCGCTGCTGTTCGCATTGCTGACGATCTGGCCGAACATCATCGTGCACGAAGCCGGCCACGCGCTGTGCGGGATCGCCCGCGGCATGCATGCGATGGCGTTCGGCATCGGTCCGCTGCGCCTGGAGCGCGGCGAGCACCGCTGGCGTTTCCGCCGCGGCGCGTGGCTGCGCGGGATCGGCGGCTTCGCCGCGCTGCTGCCGAAGGGCCGGCGCGGTCTGTCGCGCTTCGACCAGGCCTGCTTTTTCGTCGGTGGCCCGCTCGCCAACCTCGCCACCGGCGTCCTCGCGCTGGCACTGCTGACCTCCTGGACGGCGCCACCGGCGATCGCCTCGCTGCTGCTGGGAACCGCGCTTTCGGCGTTGTTCTTCGGGGCCCTGAACCTGTTGCCGTTCCAGACCCAGGGCTGGCAGTCCGACGGACGCCAGCTGCTCGACCTCGCCCGCCACTCGCCCGACGCCGTCGTCCGCCAGCGGCTGCGACAACTGATGGCCCTGACCCTGGCCGGCGTGCGTCCGCGCGAATGGCCCGAGGCGCTGATGCCGGTCCCGGCCGACGACACATCGCCCGGACTGGCGGTGAACGCCCAGATACTGCGACTGAGCCGGGCGATGGACCGGAACGATGCCGTCGCCGCCGCGGACGCGGCCCGACGCACGGCCGCGGGCCTGCACGACCTGCCGGTGTCCGTGCGCCCGCACCTGGCGGTGACGATGGCTGGCTACGCCGCCCTCATGCTGCGCGACCCCGTGGTGCTGGCCGCGTGGCGGCCGCTGTGCGAGGGCGGGCTGTTCGACCTGTCGGCGTTCCGGGACTGGCTCGACGCGGAGTCGGCCGCCCTCGCCGGCGATGCGGCAACGGCCCGCGACAGGATCTCGGCGGCCCGCGCCGGCCTGGAGCGGCTGCCGGACCCGGTATCCGTGCTGCAGATGCGGGAAAGCCTGGACGCGCTGCAGGCCCGGCTCGCCGCCGCCTGAGCGCGCCCGCGGCGGCCCCGCGCATCGCCGCCACCTCCCGCACATCGGTCACATTTATCGAGACATGGCCGTCTGTCATGCTGTAGCGGATTGGCTACGGACTGATGGGGAACCCATGCGCAATACCCGATTGATGCTCGCCGCGCTGGCGTCGGCACTCTGCCTTGCGGCATGCCAACCGGCGACGCCGGTGGCGAACACCGAGGCCGGTGCCTACCGGTTCGGCGCTATCGGCTTCAAATCCTGCGTGCTCGGTGGCGAGCGCGGGATGCCGACGGTGGAAGCGCAATGCGGCAGCTTCGAGGTCGCCGAGAATCCGGAGGCGCCCGATGAGCGCCGGATCGCGCTCAACATCGCCTGGCTGCCGGCCAGCGGCAAGGGCGGCGGCAGCGACGACCCGGTGTTCTTCCTGGCCGGCGGCCCGGGCCAGGCCGCGACCGACGTCGCCCCGGTCGTCGACATGGCGCTCAGGGACGTGCGCAAGCAACGCGACATCATCCTGGTCGACCAGCGCGGCACCGGCGGTTCCAACCCACTGGACTGCCGCGACGCCGACGGCGAGCCGTTGCAGCTCGACCCCGCCGACGCCGCCGACAGCGCCGCCACCGAGGCCTTCCTCAGCCAGTGCCTGCGTTCGCTGGAGGGCCGCGCCGACCCCCGTTTCTACACCACCGCCCATGCCATCGCCGACCTCGACACGGTGCGTCAGGCGCTGGGCGCGGAGCGGATCAACCTGGTCGGCGGCTCCTACGGCACCCGCGTCGCCCAGCAGTACGCGATGCACTACCCGGCGCACACCCGCAGCGTGGTGCTCGACGGCGTCGCCCCGAACCGGCTGGTGGTCGGCGGCGAGTTCGCGCGCATGCTCGACCGCGCGCTCCAGCGCCAGGACGCGCAGTGCGCGGCGCAGGAGGCCTGCAGGAGCCGTTTCGGCGACGACCTGATCGGCCGCATCCGCGCGCTGGAGTCGAAGCTGGGCGAGAACCCGGTCGAGGTCGCCTACCACCACCCCACCACCCATGCGCCGGACACCGACACCCTCGGCGCCGAGACCGTCGTCGGCCTGGTCCACGGCGTGTCCTACGTGCCGCAACTGAGCGCGCTGCTGCCGCTGGTGGTCGACGAGGCCGAGGACGGCCGCTACCAGCCGCTGATGTCGCTGGCCCAACTGTGGTCGGGGCAGATGGAGGGGATGATGAGCTTCGGCATGCAGCGCTCGGTGGTCTGTGCCGAGGACGCGCCGCGCTACGTGCCCGATCCGGCCGACGCCGACACCCTGATGGGCGCCGAGGCCGGCCGCCGTTTCTTCAGCGGCTGCGCGGACTGGCCGACCGGCAAGGTCGACGCCGACTTCACCGCGCCCTACGGCGGCGACATCCCGACCCTGCTGCTGTCCGGCGAACTCGACCCGGTGACCCCGCCCGAGTACGGCGAGGAAGTGGTCAAGGGCCTGAGCAACGCGCGCCATTTCAGCCTCAAGGGCCAGGGCCACGGGGTGATGGGCGTCGGCTGCATGCCGCGGCTGCTGGCCCAGTTCGTCGAGTCGACCGATCCCGGCGCGCTGGATGCCAGCTGCCTGGACAGCCTCGACTACGTCCCGCCCTTCACCTCCTACAACGGCTGGGAGCCGTAGCAGGGTGTCGAAGAACACCCTGCTATGGCGGCCAAGGATGGCCGTAGCGGCGGAGCAAGCGCGCGAGCGCTTGATCCACCGGGAGCGCGTCCGGACGTGTACCGGACTCGCGACTTGAGGAACGCACCGGACGTGCGTTCCTCAACAAGTTCCTGAGCGCGGCGCCCGACGGCGAACGCGACGGCTCCTTCCGAACCACTGGATCCCAAATGATCATCGCAAACGACCTGCACAAGGCGTTCAAGACCAAGACCGGCACGGTCAAGGCGGTCGACGGCGTCAGTTTCCAGGCCCAAGACGGCCAGATCACCGGACTGCTCGGCCCCAACGGCGCCGGCAAGACCACCACCCTGCGCATGCTCTACACGCTGATGACGCCCGACTCGGGCGACATCCGCGTCGACGGCCTCGACGTCGCCACCCAGCCGACCGCGGTGCGGCGCGCGCTGGGCGTGCTGCCGGATGCGCGCGGCGTCTACAAGCGGCTGACCGCACGCGAGAACATCGCCTACTTCGGCGAGCTGCACGGCATGCCGTCGGCCGACATCGCCCGCCGCACCGAGGCGCTGTCGAAGGCGCTGGACATGACCGACATCCTCGACCGCCAGACCGAGGGCTTCAGCCAGGGCCAACGCACCAAGACCGCGATCGCGCGCGCGCTGGTGCACGACCCGCGCAACGTGATCCTCGACGAGCCGACCAACGGCCTGGACGTGATGACCACCCGCGCGATGCGCGAATTCCTCAAGCAGCTTCGCGCCGAGGGCCGCTGCGTGATCTTCTCCAGCCACATCATGCAGGAGGTCGCCGCGCTGTGTGACCGCATCGTGATCATCGCCAAGGGTCACGTGGTCGCCGCCGGCACCGCCGACGAGCTGCGCGAGCGTTTCGGCGAGCCCAACCTGGAGGACGCCTTCGTCAAGGCGATCGGCACCACGGAGGGCCTGCAGGCATGAGCACGATCAAGGCCCCCGGATTCTTCGCCACCCTGCTGTCGGTGATGCGCAAGGAACTGCGCGACATCGCCCGCGACCGCCGCACCCTCGCCCTGACCCTGTTCCTGGGCCCGCTGCTGTACCCGGCGATGCTGATGGGCATGGGCTACCTGGCCGAGCAGCGCGCGCGCACCCAGCTGGAGAAGGAGCTCGAACTGCCGGTGGTCGGCGCCGAGCGCGCGCCGAACCTGATCAAGTTCCTGGCCACCCAGAGCATCAAGGCGGTGCCCGCGCCCGACGATCTGGAAGCGGCGATCGCCCGCCAGGACCACGACGTCGGCCTGGTGATCGGCGAGGACTATCGCGAGGACTGGTCGCAGGGACGTTCGGCGTCGGTGGAGATCCTCGCCGACAGCACCCGGCGCAATGCCGAGATCCCGATCGCGCGCGTGCGCGGCGTGCTCGACCGCTACCGCAGCCAGGTCGCGACCCTGCGGCTGATGGTGCGCGGCATCGATCCGGCGGTCGCGCAACCGGTGGCGATCGGCACCCGCGACCTCGCCAGCGCCCAGGCCAAGCGCGGACAGCTGCTGTCGGTGCTGCTGCCGTACCTGCTGATCCTCAGTTCCTTCCTCGGCGGCGCCTACCTGATCATCGACGCCACCGCCGGCGAGCGCGAGCGGCAATCGCTGGAACCGCTGCTGGCGACGCCGGCCCCGCGCGGCGCGGTCGTCAGCGGCAAGATCGCCGCCGCCTGCGCGCTGGGCCTGATCTCGCTGCTGCTGACCCTGCTCGCGTTCAAGGGCACCGCGCTGATGGCCGCCGACGTCGCCAAGATGCTCGACGTCAGTTTCGCGGCGATCGCCAAGATGCTGTTCATCCTGCTGCCGATGCTGCTGATCGGCACCTCGCTGCTGACTTTCCTCGCCGCCTCGGCCAAGAGCATGAAGGAGGCGCAGAGCCATACCGTCTGGCTGATGCTGTTGCCGATGGTGCCGACCTTCGTGCTGATGGTGAATCCGGTGAAGTCGGAGCTGTGGCAGTACGTGGTGCCGTTCCTGGCCCAGAACCAGCTGCTGCTGAAGGTGATCCGCGCCGAACCGATCGACCCGCAGGTGTGGGCGGTGTATCTGGCCGCGGGGCTGGGACTGGCGGCCCTGCTGTGGTTCGCCGCGGTGCACCGCTACCGCCAGGAGCGGCTGGCGATCTCCGGCTGAGGCCAGCGACAGCGAGACAGCGACGGGCCCGGCCGATGCCGGGCCCGTTTGCGTCGAGGCCCCGGAATCGCGGCTCACGCCGCTCCTACGGCATGAACGCGTGCGACCCAGCCCCCTGAGTGAGGGGGCGATTCGCATCGCAGATGCGAATGGGGGTGTGGAAGCGCAACGGCGGGGCCCGAGGTTTGCGTAGAGCAAACTTTGGGGATTTCCAGGCGCAGCCCGGGAATCGCGGCTTACGCCGCTCCTACGAAAATCCCGGGACCGATTGGCCAGGACGGGCGCGATTCACTGTAGGAGCGGCGTGAGCCGCGATGGGCTACCCGGATCGCTGGCTCGTGCGCATGCACAAAGGCCGATGCGCGGGGCATCGGCCTTTGTTGGGTGCTGCGACCATCGGTCCGAGTCGGCGGCGGAAACAGGGGCCCCGAGCGCGATTTCTGGAAACGCTTGATGCCATCCATAGCGTCACTGCATCGGCTTCGGGTTGTCCGGCCTGACCATCCGTGGTCAGGCGTTCGCCCCCGCGCGGGCCAGTGGCCCGCAAGCGCGGGGGCTCACCCCCCCGGGTTGAAGCCGATGGTGCGGCGGGTGGTGACCGGGTTGGCGACCGGCTGGAAGCGCCAGTTGCGGACCGCGGCGACCGCTTCGCGGTCGAACACCCGCGGCGGGCTGGAACGGACCACGCGGGCGCTGGTGACCGAACCGTCGGTGCCGACGGTGAACTCGATCTGCACCTCGCCGGAGGTGCCGGCGCGCAGC
>NZ_VICD02000103.1 GCF_006546735.2 Marilutibacter maris
GAGCGGCAGCGAGGACAGCGCCTGGCTCCAGTCGGGCGGGGGGCGGCGGCCATTGTCGCGGTCGCGCGGCGGGCCGTGGTGCGGGAATCCCATGTCAGGCATGGCGGGTCTCCTGAAGCGTCTCGCGCCCGGCCTCCGCTGCCGGGCCGGTTTCGAGCAGTTGCCGCAGGCGCCGGCTGCCGCGCGCGACCTGCGATTTGGAGAAGCTGGCGGTGCGCTGCATCAGCGCGGCGATCTCCTCGTGGGTGTAGCCCTCGGCGTGGTACAGCCACAGCACGCTTCGGGTCAGCGCCGGCAGCGCGGCCAGCGCCCGTTGCAGCTGCGCGGCATCGGCCGCGGCCGCCGGCAGTGGGCCGTCGTCCTGAAGCCAGCCGTCGTCCTCCAGGGCGACGTCATGGGCGAAGCGACGCTGCTGGCGCAACCGCATCAGCGCCTGGTTGACCGCGACCTGGCGCAACCAGCCCCAGAACGGGCTGCCGTTGTCGCCGCGGAACTCGGCGATCCGACCCAGCACCTTCAGCATGGTGTCCTGCAGGACCTCGGCCGCCTCTTCGCGGTCGCCGCAGATCCGCAGGGCGAGGGTGAACACCGGCCGCTCGAACCGGCGGTACAGCTGCTCGAACGCGGCGCGCTCGCCGGCACGCGCACGGGCGAGCAGGCTGTCGGGTACGTCGATCGCGAAGGACGAGGTGGTCGGCATTCGTAGGTCAAGGATGCACCCGGCGGACAAACCGTCGCAGCCGTCCGTCGCCTGCGTCCGTCGCGTGGACGGCGGACGCCCCGCCGCCGGCGCGACGCGGCCGGGGGCGGGGTGGAGCCGCCTTCACCGGCGCGCCCTATACTCGATATCCGCCGATACGGGAGGGGAACCATGGAACTTGGCTCGCTGGTTTCGCTGGTGCTGTTGTTCGCCGGCGTGGTGATTATGTTCAAGACCGTGCGGATGGTGCCGCAGGGCTTCGAATGGACGGTCGAACGTTTCGGCAAGTACACCCACACGATGACCCCCGGCCTGCACTTCCTGATTCCGGTGGTCTATGGCGTCGGCCGCAAGATCAACATGATGGAGCAGGTCCTCGACGTTCCCTCGCAGGACGTGATCACCAAGGACAACGCGGTGGTCAAGGTCGACGGCGTGGTGTTCTTCCAGGTGCTCGACGCCGCCAAGGCCGCCTACGAGGTCGCCAACCTGGAGGTCGCGATGATCGCCCTGGTGCAGACCAACATCCGCACCGTGATCGGCTCGATGGACCTGGACGAGTCGCTGAGCCAGCGCGAGGCGATCAACGCCCAGCTGCTGAGCGTGGTCGATCAGGCCACCAACCCGTGGGGGGTCAAGGTCACCCGCATCGAGATCCGCGACATCCAGCCGCCCAAGGACCTGGTCGATGCGATGGCCCGGCAGATGAAGGCCGAGCGCGAGAAGCGCGCGAACATCCTCGAGGCCGAGGGTTTCCGGCAGGCGGCGATCCTCAAGGCCGAAGGCGAGAAGCAGTCGACGATCCTCGACGCCGAGGGCGACCGCGAGGCCGCGTTCCGCGAGGCGGAGGCCCGCGAGCGCCTGGCCGAGGCCGAGGCCAAGGCGACCCAGATGGTGTCCGACGCGATCGCGCGCGGCAACGTGCAGGCGATCAACTATTTCGTGGCGCAGAAGTACGTCGAGGCGTTCAAGGCGCTGGCCGAGGCGCCCAACCAGAAGTTCATCCTGATGCCGATGGAGTCCGCCGGCGTGATCGGCTCGCTGGGCGGTATCGCCGAACTGGCCAGGACCGCGCTGGCCGACCAGGAGCCGGCGGTGCGCACACCGCCGCGGATCGGAGGCTGAGCCGGTGGAATGGAACTGGACGATGACCACCTGGGCCGCGGCGGCGTTGCTGCTGTTCGCGGCCGAGGCGCTGGCGCCGGGCGCGTTCATGCTGTGGCTGGGCTTCGCCGCGGCGGCGGTGTTCGTGCTGGTGTGGTTGTTCGAGCCGACGGTGCTGGTGCAGGCGGCGGCGTTCGTGGTGCTGAGCTTCGTATCGATCCAGATCTACCGGACCTGGTTCCGCGGGCACGAGCGCCAGAGCGACCGTCCGGCGCTGAACCGCCGCGCCGAGGCCCTGGTCGGACGGGTGGTGCCGTTGGAGCGCGCCATCGTCGACGGTCGCGGCCGGGTGCAGATCGCCGATGCCTACTGGGACGTCAGCGGTCCGGAACTGGAAGCGGGTACCGCGGTGCGCGTGGTCGCGGTCGACGGCATGACCCTGCAGGTCGAGAAGGTGGCGAGGAACGGCTGAGGCGGAGAGGGGCCGACGCGGCCGTGGGGCGGAACCGCTAGGCGATCCTTTGGGCAATCCTTCGGAACCAGGGAGACGGTATCGATGCAGACAATTACACGATGGCTCGCGGCGGGAATGGTGGCCTGGCTGGTGGCGGCCGGCGCGACGGGACAGGAACGCTCCGGCGACGCCGCGATGGACAGCGTCGCCACCGAAAGCCTGGTCGGCCGAGAAGTGCCGCCGTATCCAGCGGGGCTCGACGAACTGGGCGGCACCTGTTTTTCCGCGCCCGGCTCCGGTCCCGACAGCCGTGTCTGCGCCTATTCGATCTCGATACACGGAAAGGACATGGCGCACGTGACCCACGCGCTGGTGCTCAGGCAGGTCGGTCGCGACGGCAACCACGCGGTATGGCGCGTGCTCGAGGCGGTCGAGCGGCCGGCGATCGAGGGCGCCGCCTTCGTCCACCTGGGTTGCGAGCCGCTGGACGACGGCCGCGCGGTGGTCCTCGCGCTCGCCCGGACCGAGGCCGCCGGGGAGTGGTACGAGCCGGTCCACCAGGCCTGGGCATTCGACTTCGAGGCCGAGCGCCTGGATGAGGTCGATGCCACCGGAGTTCGCTGCCCCAACGAGGGCTACGGCTACGAGGGCTGACATCTGGGATAATCGCCGGCTCCCCCCACTTCCCCGAAGCGATCCACGGCGATGACCCAGAAGACCGTTCTCAACGACACCCACCGTTCCCTCGGCGCCAAGATGGTCGACTTCGGCGGCTGGGACATGCCGATCCACTACGGTTCGCAGATCGAGGAACACCATCAGGTCCGCGGCGACGCCGGCATGTTCGACGTCAGCCACATGACCGTGGTCGACCTGCGCGGCGAACGCGTGCGCGAGTTCCTGCGCCACCTGCTGGCCAACTCGGTCGACAAGCTCAAGAAGCCGGGCAAGGCGCTGTACACCTGCATGCTCAATGCCGACGGCGGCGTCATCGACGACCTGATCGTCTACTACCTGTCCGACGTGTTCTTCCGTCTGGTGGTCAACGCCGCGACCCGCGAGAAGGACCTGGCATGGATCAATGCGCAGGCCGCGGCCTTCGCCGTCGAGGTCGTCGAGCGCGACGACTACGCGATGATCGCCGTGCAGGGCCCGAACGCGCGCGAGAAGGCGATCGGACTGCTGCGCGAGGAGGACCGCGAGCGCGTCGGCAAGCTGACCCGCTTCTCCGCCGGCAGCGCCGAACTGGCCGACGGCGGCGTCGAGCTGTTCGTCGCGTGCACCGGCTACACCGGCGAGGACGGTTTCGAGATCGTGGTGCCGCAGGACAACGCGGTGGCGTTGTGGAACGCGCTGCTGGAAGCGGGGGTCAAGCCGGCCGGTCTGGGGGCCCGCGACACCCTGCGACTGGAAGCGGGCATGAATCTCTATGGCCAGGACATGGACGAGGCGGTGTCGCCGTACGAGGCCGCGCTGGCCTGGACCGTGGCGCTCGACGAGGGCCGCGCCTTCATCGGCCGCGACGTGCTGGAGCGGCAGAAGGCCGAAGGCGCGCCGCGGCAGATGATCGGCCTGGTGATGGACGAGAAGGGCGTGCTGCGCCACGGGCAGAAGGTGCTGACCGCGCACGGCGACGGCGAGATCCTGTCGGGCACCTTCTCGCCGACGCTCGGCAAGGCGATCGCGTTCGCGCGCGTCCCCGCGGGCGACATCGCGCTGGGCGCCGACGGTGGCGTGCGCGTCGACATCCGCGGCCGCGAAGTGCCGGTGCGGGTGGTGAAGTTCCCGTTCGTGCGCGAGGGCGAGAGCCTGGTGCCGGCGGTTTAGCGCCAACGCGACTTCGCACGCGTTTCTTCGTCCCGGGCAGGATGCGCAGCGGGGCCGGGGCCGCCAGCGGGGCAGGGATGCCCGAGCTGGAACCGGCGCCTCACAGGTGGCCGGCCCGACCTCCCATACGAACCCGGAGCACGAGATGGCGTCGATCGACTACTACTTCACCGTGATTTCGCCGTATGCCTACCTCGGGCATGCGGCGCTGCTGCAATCGGCGCGCGAGACCGGCGCGCGGCTGCATTACCGTCCGGTGCGCATCTTCGAACTGTTCGAAGCCAATGGCGGCCTGCCGCTGGGACAGCGCGCCCCCGCGCGCCAGCGCTATCGCCTGGTCGAACTGCAGCGCTGGCGCGAGGCGAGGGCGGTGCCGTTGAACCTGCAGCCGCGTCACTTCCCGGCCGATCCGTCCCTGGCCGATCGCTGCGCGATCGTCCTCGCCGAGAGCGGACGCGATCCGGGCGATTACGTGTCGGCGGCGTTCCGCACGGTCTGGGCCGACGACCGCGACATCGCCGACCGCGACCAGGTCGCGGCACTGCTGACCGCGAACGGTTTCGATGCCGGGGCGGTGATCGAGGCGGCCGAAGGCGAGGCGGTACAGGCCGCCTACGCCGCCAACACCGCCGCGGCGATCGCCGCCGACCTGCCGGGGCTGCCGGGCTACGTGCTCAACGGCGAGCCGTTCTGGGGGCAGGATCGCGTCGAAGCGCTGCGCGCGGCGTTGGACAGCGGGCGCGCACCCTTCGCGCGCTGCTAGTCCCGCCGGGCGACATGCCGGCGCCGCGTACCCTGTCGCGGTCACAGGCGGGCCGTTACACTAGGCGCCCAGCTTCACAGCATCCCCCCAGCCGCCCCAGCCGAGATACAGAGGCCAGCCATGAGTGAAATCCCCGGCGATCTGAAGTTCATGAAGTCCCACGAGTGGGCCCGCGTCGAAGGTGACGGAAAGGTCACCGTCGGCATTTCCGATCACGCCCAGGGCCTGCTGGGCGACCTGGTCTATGTCGAGCTGCCGAACGTCGGCGATCGCGTCGAGGCCGGCAATCCCTGCGCGGTGGTCGAGTCGGTCAAGGCGGCTTCGGACGTCTATGCGCCGGTGACCGGCACGGTCGTCGAGGTCAATGCGGCCCTGGGCGACAAGCCCGAGACCATCAACGAGGACGCCTACGGCGAGGGCTGGCTGTACACCCTTGAGATCGAGGAGCCGGAGCAGCTCAACGAACTGCTCGGTCCGGACGACTACGCCGAGCTGCTCGAGAACGACGACCACTGACCGAGTCGTCCGCCGCGGGCACGGCAGCTGCCGGAGCCCGGGCCGGGAACAACGCGCCGGACATCGAAAGATGTCCGGCTTTTTTTTTGCGCGGTTTCCAGCGAGGCGGTGGTCATGGATGGCGGCGAACATCCGCAGTCGCAGTGCGATCGGATCGTCGTCGCGGACATCGCGCGGTTGCGCGTTCGCGATGCGACGCGCGGCGACGCGGGTTGCCGACGAGGACGATGGACGCGTCGCTGACGCCGCCGATCGCGTCGCGCACTTTCGCGCATTTCGGGTTGTGCGATGCCGAAAACGAGGCGCCGATCCGGATCGCGGTGAAAGTTTTTTCACACGATCGGGGTGGCCAAATTTTCACCAGTGCCGTTACGGCGGGATAGATGTCGCGATCGATGCGCGTCGATCGCGCATTGCATTTTTTGCCTTGAAACATGCTGTTTTTCGCAACGCCTTGCGCGCGGTGCAACGATTGTCGCGCACGCGACGCGCGCGCAGTGCGTTCGTGCCGGCATGCGCACCGCGGCATGCGGTCGCGTCGATACCGGAAAAACTGGTGCCGGAGTTGTTGACACCTGCAAAAACCGTGATTACGTTTCGCCCAGCAGACGGTTCCTGCGAACACGAGTGAGAAAAACGATCGCGACAACGCGCCGTGCACAACCCAACTCCGCCAGCTCGATCATCAGGGTGGATGTCGGGTTTGTGTCCCCTGAAGGATTGCAAAGATTCGCGCTCGACTCGGCCCGCCACACCGCGGAGATTCTTCCGGCACCGTCAAATCCCATCCTTTTCCAGGCTGCCCGATCCCGGTCGCGCGGGACGGCCGCATGCCTGTCGCGAATCCGTCCGGCACGCGTGGCGCGCCGGCGGTTTGTCGCCGGCGCTGTCGCCGCGACGCTGGTTCGTACTGGGCAATACCCCCGATCGACTGACGATCGGTCAATGTTCGACCACTGACGAGGAGCCATACCATGGCCACTAAGAAAGCTGCGAAGAAGAAACCTGCCGCGAAGAAGGCCGCCAAGAAGGTCGCCAAGAAGTCGGCAGCGCGCAAGACCGTGAAGAAGGCCGCCAAGAAGGCTGCCAAGAAGACCGTGCGCAAGGCCGCCGCCAAGAAGACGGTGCGCAAGGCCGCGAAGAAGACGGTGAAGAAGGCCGCGGCGAAGAAGACCGCCAAGAAGGCTGCCAAGAAGACCGCGAAGAAGGCCGCCAAGAAGACCGTGCGCAAGGCCGCCGCCAAGAAGACCGCGAAGAAGGCGGCCAAGAAGACGGTGAAGAAGGCCGCCAAGAAGA
>NZ_VICD02000104.1 GCF_006546735.2 Marilutibacter maris
CAGATCCACGTGTTCCTGCGCAGCGCGGACAGCTTCCAGTTCGTGATCAGCTTCCACCATGCGGTGCTGGACGGCTGGAGCCGGGCGGCGCTGACAACGGTGCTGTACAACCGCTACCAGCAGTTGCTGTCGGGCCAGGCGTTGGCGCCGGTGACGGCGGACTGGACCTATCGCGACTTCGTGGCGTTGGAGCAGTCGGTCATTGCGGACCCAGGCGCCAAGGCTCATTTCGCTGGAATGCTGGAATCGATTCCGGAACAGCAGTTACCGCGTATCGGGCAGCGTCGTGAAGACACTCGGGGCGAGGACATAGACCATGGTTTCCATGTCGTTGAGGCGCTTTTCGAGCACTCACCCGGACTGATCGCGCTTGCCCAGAAACTGGGCGTACCGCTCCAGGCGGTGTTGCTGGCGGGTCATTACAAGGTCCTTTCGGCGTTCAGTGGTTCGACTTCGGCCTTTACCTGCGTCACTCACAATGGTCGCCCGGAGACGGACAAGGCCGATCGCGGGTTGGGCCTGTTCCTGAACTCGTTGCCGCTCGCGATCGATGTCGAGTCGGGCAGCTGGGAGTCCCTGATACGAAAAGCCGCAGCATGCTCCGCGGCCGCGGTTCCATATCGCCGTTATCCGATGCTGAACGTGCAGCAGGATATCGGGCGGACGCTGGAGTCGGTGACGTTCAACTACACCCACTTCCATGTCTACAACGACATGCAGGAAGCTTCCGGCGATCAGCTGCAGGTGCTCGGCTCGTCCGGTTTCGAGCGCACCAACTTCGATCTGCAGGTCGACGTGGCGCGTAGCGTCGGCGACGACATGCTGCGAATGGCTCTGGTCTACGATACGGGGGCGTTCGATGAAGCATTGATCCGGCGCATCGCCAGTTACTACCTGACGGCATACGAGCGCATGCTGGCCGATCCCGGCGCGGCCCATGATGGGAGCCCGCTGCTGTCTCAGGAAGAGTTGATCGAGCTGCGCGACCGTCGTAACGCGACGCGTAAAGACTACCTACGGGAGCCGATCCATCATCTCTTCGAACGTCAGGTCGCGCGCACGCCATCCGCGATCGCCGCGATATGTGAAGGCCGTTCGATCAGCTATGCCGAGCTGGATGAGCGGGCGGGCCGTTTGGCCGCCCATCTGCGTCAGGCAGGACTTGAGACCGGCGAACGCGTCGGTCTGTGCCTTCGCCGCTCGTTGGAGCAGCTGATCGGCCTGCTTGGAGTACTCAAGGCCGGTGGCAGTTATGTGCCACTGGAGCCTGATCTGCCCAGTGATCGGCTTGCGTACATGATTTCCGACGCGGATGTCCGCCGGATTCTCGTGTTGTCGACGGGGCGGGAGGGCCTGCCTGAGACAGAAGCGCTGATCGTGAGCATGGACGGCGCGGTGAGCGATGCGGATTGGCTGCGGTCTGACGAGGCGCCGGCCGTAGATGCTCCGGCGATAAGAGTCGACGACATCGCCTACGTGCTGTACACGTCCGGCTCGACCGGCGTGCCGAAGGGGGTGACGGTGGCGCATGGGGCGCTGTCGAACTACCTGAGCCATGCGGCGGG
>NZ_VICD02000105.1 GCF_006546735.2 Marilutibacter maris
CCGCTGATCATCGCCATCGACGCCGGCCACGGCGGCCAGGACCCGGGCGCCATCGGCCCCAACGGCAAGCGCGAGAAGGACGTGACCCTGGCGGTCGCGCGCGAACTCGCCCGTCAGGTCAACGCCACCCCCGGGCTGAAGGCCTACCTGACCCGCGATACCGACGTGTTCATTCCGTTGAACCGGCGTGCGGTGCTCGCGCGCCAGGCCAAGGCCGACATGTTCGTTTCCATCCATGCCGACGCGGCGCACAACCACAGTGCGCGCGGCGCCTCGGTCTACGTGCTGTCGCTGCGCGGCGCGACCTCGCAGCGTGCGCGCTGGCTGGCCGACAAGGAAAACGCCTCCGACATGATCGGTGGCGTGCGCCTGCAGGAGACCAGCAACACCCTCGCCAACGTGCTGATCGACCTGACCCAGAGCGGACAGATGAAGGCGTCCGAGGAAGCGGCCGTGCACGTGCTCGACAGCCTTGGCCGGATCGGCCACAAGCGTCGGGTCGAGAAGGCCAACTTCGCGGTCCTGCGCACCTCCGACATGCCGGCGATGCTGGTCGAGACCGGCTTCATCTCCAACCCGGAGGAGGAGCGCCTGCTGACCAGTCCGGGGCATCAGCGCAAGCTCGCCGCCGCGGTGCTGGAGGGCGTCAACGCCTACTTCGTGCGGCAGCCGCCGCCGGGCACCCTGTACGCGGCCCGTGCCAGCGCCGAGATCGCGGGTGCCAGCGGGCCGGGCGGCAGCCCGTAGCCACGAGCGCGCACGGCTTCGTTATCATCGCAGTCCATCGGGCGACGACACCACGCCGTGCCGTTGCCCGCAGGCAGCCGATGAGAAGCACGTGACGATCCGACAACTCCCCGACATCCTGATCAACCAGATCGCCGCCGGCGAGGTCGTCGAGCGGCCGGCCTCGGTGGTCAAGGAACTGGTCGAGAACGCGCTCGATGCCGGCGCCAGCCGGGTCGACATCGATCTGGAGGAGGGCGGGGTGCGGCTGATCCGCATCCGCGACAACGGCGGCGGCATTGGCGCCGACCAGTTGGCGCTGGCGGTGTCCCGGCACGCGACCAGCAAGATCGCTTCGCTCGACGACCTCGAGGGCGTGGCCACGCTCGGTTTCCGCGGCGAGGCGCTGCCGTCGATCGCTTCGGTCAGCCGCTTCGCGCTGAGTTCGCGGCACGCCGACAACGAGCACGGCCACGTGCTGGAGGTCGACGGCGGCCGGGTCGGCGAGGTGATGCCCAAGTCGCACCCGCAGGGCACCACGGTCGAGGTGCGCGACCTGTTCTTCAACACGCCGGCGCGGCGCAAGTTCCTGCGCGCGGAACGCACCGAGCTCGGGCACATCGAGGAGTGGTTGCGTCAGCTCGCGCTGGCCCGTCCCGATGTCGAGTTGCGGGTGACCCACAACGGCAAGCCGTCGCGACGCTGGAAGGGCGAGGGCTCGCTACTGGACGGCGCGGCGCTGTCGGACACGCGCATCAACGAGACCCTGGGTGAAGAGTTCGGTCGCAACGCGCTGCGTGTCGACCATGCCGCCGCCGGCCTGCGCCTGCACGGCTGGATCGCGCAGCCGGCCTACAACCGCGCCAGCACCGACCAGCAGTACCTGTTCGTCAACGGCCGCGCGGTGCGCGACCGCAGCGTCGCCCACGCGGTCAAGCAGGCCTACTCGGACGTGCTGTTCCACGGCCGCCATCCCGCCTATGTGTTGTTCCTGGAACTGGATCCGCGCCGGGTCGATGTCAACGTGCATCCGGCCAAGCACGAGGTCCGTTTCCGCGACGCGCGGCTGATCCACGACTTCGTCTATCGCACCCTGCACGAAGCGCTGGCCGGCACCCGCGCCGGTACCGCGGCCGGGGTCGGCACCGAACGCGCCGACGAGGCCGGAATGGCGCCGCCGCCGTTCGCCGCGCCGGTGCAGCAGGGCGGCACGATGCCGGCGCCCGCCAATACCGGCTATATGCCGCAGACGCCGCTGGGGCTGCAGGTCGCCGAGACCCGCGCCGGCTATGCCGCGCTCTATGGCAGCCGCGGCGGCGGCACTGCCAGCGCGGCGACGCCGGTGCAGCCGCAATCGCTGCCCGACAGCGGCGATGCGACCTTGCCGCCGCTGGGCTACGCGTTGGCGCAACTGCACGGCATCTACATCCTCGCCGAATCGGCCGAGGGTTTGGTGGTGGTCGACATGCACGCGGCCCACGAGCGCATCGGCTACGAGAAGCTCAAGAACGCCCACGACGGCGAGGGCCTGAGCACGCAGCCGTTGCTGGTGCCGGCCACCCTCGCGGTGTCCGAACGCGAGGCCGATGTCGCCGAGCGCGAGGCGGCGACGCTGGGCGAGCTGGGATTCGAAGTGACCCGCAGCGGTCCGCAGTCGCTGACCCTGCGCAGCGTGCCGGCGCTGCTGGCGCACGGAGACGTCGAGGCGTTGTTGCGCGATGTGCTGGCCGATCTGCGCGAACACGGCGAGTCGCGCCGGGTCGCCGCCGCGCGCGACGAACTGCTGTCGACGATGGCCTGCCATGGCGCGGTGCGCGCGAACCGGCGTCTCACTCTGCCCGAGATGAACGCCCTGCTGCGCGAAATGGAGGCGACCGAGCGTTCCGGTCAGTGCAATCATGGGCGCCCGACCTGGGCGCGCTTCAGCCTGCCCGAGATCGACCGATGGTTCCTGCGGGGGCGCTGAGTTTCAGAGGGGCGAGACATGATCGGCAACACGAACGGTAACCGGATTGGCATGAGGTGGATGACGATGGGCCTGTTGGCGATGGGCATGACCCTGGGCGGCTGCGGCGGCGATTTCGCCGACTCCGGCGAGGACGCCGCAGCGGCGGCGGCGAAGGCCGCGGCCAGCGCGTTCCAGGCCGAGCAGCAGCGCTGGCGCGAGCAACGCGCGGCACGGCTGACCCAGCCCGACGGCTGGACCTCCCTGATCGGCCTGCACTGGCTGGAGCCGGGGCCGCATTACATGGGCAGCGATGCCGACAACGGCATCCGCCTGGCGGCCGGTCCCCATCACATGGGCATGATCGAACTCAAGGGCTCCGGGCAGATCCGCTTCGTGCCGGAGAAGGGCGCGGAACTGACCGTGGACGGCGAACCGCTGACCGCGACGACGATGCTGCGTGCGGACAGCGATCCGGCCGGCCCGAGCGTGATCGGTTTCGACGAGGGCAAGGGCCTGCTGACCGTGCTCAGCCGGGGCGACCGTTACGCGCTGCGGGTCAAGCATGCCGACGCGCCGACCCGCAGCGGGTTCAAGGGCATCGACTACTGGCCGGCCGACGAGAGCTGGCGGATCCAGGGCCGCTTCATCGCCCATCCGCGCGGCAAGACGCTGCCGATCGGCAACATCGTCGGCACCACCGACGATGTCTCCAATCCCGGTGCGGTCGAGTTCGAGCGCGACGGCCAGAGCTACCGGCTGGAGGCGCTGGACGAGGGCGGCGAAGAGTTGTTCCTGGTGTTCGCGGACCGCACCAGCGGCCACGACAGTTACGGTGCCGGGCGCTTCCTGTACGCGGCCAAGCCCGACGTGCAGGGACGCGTGCAGTTGGACTTCAACCAGGCCTACAACCCGCCGTGCGCGTTCACCGCGTTCGCGACCTGCCCGCTGCCGCCGCTGGAGAACCGGATCGACCTGGCGATCACCGCCGGCGAGAAGACCTACAGCTACTCGGCCAAGTAAGGCCCTCGGCCGGCCGCGTGCCGGCCGGCAGTACCCCGGGGTCTCCCCCCGGACAACGACCTGGAACGTCCTTTCAAGAATCCGACAAGGAGACTCATGCGCCCCCGTCATCCGTTCGTCGCAGCCGTGCTGGCCACGGCTCTGTCGCTGGCTGTCCTGCCCTCTCTCGCGAAGTCGCCGACGGCGGTCGCGGCCAATCCCGCGGCCGAGGCCGCCGCGCCGCCTGTGCCGTTGTTGTGGCAGGTGTCCGACGACGACAACACGGTCTATCTGCTGGGCTCGTTCCACATGCTCAAGTCCAGCGACTATCCGCTTTCGGACGACATCCAGGCCGCGTTCGACGACGCCGAGCGGGTGGTGTTCGAGGTGCCGCCCGACCAGGTCAACGATCCGGCCAATACGACCAAGTTCCTGCAGGCGGCGGGTTTCGCCGACGGTCGCAAGCTCAGCCAGGTGCTGGCGCCGGAGACCTACGACAAGCTCTCGACGATGATGGCGGCGGCAGGACAGCCGGTCGCGGCGGTCGAGCGGTTCGAGCCGTGGTTCGTGAACCTGTCGCTGGTGATGGGAATGGCGCAACCGCTGGGCTTCAGCGGCGCCCACGGCCTGGACAATCACCTGATGCAGCTGGCCGGCAAGGCCGGCAAGCCGGCGTCGGGCCTGGAGTCGCTGGATCATCAGCTCTCGGTGCTCGACGGCGCGCCGATGGACGAACAGGTGCTGGGGCTGAGCGAGCTGGTCGAGGATCCGGCCGCGGCCGCGCGCGAGCTCGACAAACTGCACCAGTCCTGGCGCCAGGGCGACCTCGAGGCGCTGCGGCGCTATGCGATCGAGCAGATGAAGGAAAAGACCCCGGAGACCTACCGGCTGGTCAATATCGAGCGCAACCAGGCCTGGCTGCCGCAGCTGCGCGAGATGCTCGATGGCGAAGGCGAGGACGATGTCCTGGTCGTGGTCGGGGCGATGCACCTGGCCGGCGATGATGGCCTGATCGAAGGCCTGCGCGAGGCGGGCTACCGCATCGAGCGCATCTGCTCGGCCTGCAGCGCCGACTGACGGACGGCCGGGGCTCCTCCCGACCGGGGGAGGCCGGGCTGCGTGGGGATCGCGAACGCGCGCTTATTCGCTGACCACCGCGTCGGTGTCGGGCTCGATCATCGGCCGCGCCGCTTCGACCAGTTGCACGAAGCCGCCGCGCTGGCCCGAGCGATCGTCGCCGCGGGCACCGCGCGCGGTCGCCAGCACCTGGTCCCAGCCCCAGCCGTCGAAGCGGCTGCCGCCGCGCAACAGGTCGGCGAAGCCGGCGACCGAGGCGGCGAAGCGCAGCGAGGGACTGGCCTTCGCCTGCAGTTGCGAAGCGCGGATCGGGGTTTCGATCAGACGGCTGTCGTCCTCCCCCGGGCGCTTGTAACGCAGGCGCAGGTGGGCGAGCTCCGGGCCCCGCGCCGCGGCGTCGGTCCGCGTGGCGTCCTGCGCGCCATAGCGCAGCGCCGGCAGCCGCTCGACACCCGAGCCGACCGGGGTGATCTCGTACAGGGCGGTGACCTCGTGACCGGCGCCGATGTCGCCGGCATCGACCTTGTCGTTGGCGAAGTCCTCGCGCGCGAGCACGCGGTTCTCGTAGCCGATCAGACGGTATTCGGCGACCCGGGCCGGGTTGAACTCGATCTGGATCTTGACGTCGCGGGCGATCGTCAACAGGGTCGAACCCATTTCCTCGACCAGCACCCGGCGCGCTTCCTGGGCGCTGTCGATGTAGGCGTGGTTGCCGTCGCCGACGTCGGCCAACTGCTCGGCCAAGGCGTCGTTGTAATTGCCGCGGCCGAAGCCCAGGGTGGTCAGGGCGATGCCGGACTTGCGCTGGTCGCCGACCAGGGTCTCCAGCGCGTTGTTGTCGACGGTGCCGACGTTGAAGTCGCCGTCGGTGGCGAGGATCACCCGGTTGACGCCGTTGTCGACATAGGCCTGCCGCGCCATCGCATAGGCCAGGCGGATGCCTTCGCCGCCGTTGGTGCTGCCGCCGGCCTGCAGCTGTTCCAGCGCGGCGAGGATCTCGCCCTGGCGATCGCCGGGGGTCGGCGGCAGCACCAGCCCCGCCGAGCCGGCATAGACCACGATCGAGATGCGGTCCTGCGGGCGCATTTCGCGCGCCAGCATCGAGAACGCGCGCTTGAGCAGCGGCAGCTTGTCGGGGGCGTTCATCGAGCCGGAGGTGTCGATCAGGAAGACCAGGTTGGCCGGGGGCAGGGTGGTCTTGGGGACCTCGTAGCCCTTGATGCCGACCATCAGCAACTGCCGCTTGGCGTTCCACGGTGCCGGCGCGAGTTCGGTCGAGACCCGGAACGGTACTTCGCGGCTGGCCGCGGCCGGGTGGCCGTAATCGAAATAGTTGAGGAACTCCTCGGCGCGCACCGCGTCGGCCGGCGGACGCATGCCGTCGCCGATCATCCTGCGCACATTGGTGTAGCTGCCGGTGTCGACGTCGATCGAGAAGGTCGACACCGGTTGTTCGCTGGCGCGCTGGACCGGATTGTCGTCGCGCTCGGCGTATTTCTCGGTGTTGGCCGGCTGGCTGTAGTACGGCGGCGAGGGCGGGGCCGGCGGCGGTGCGTAGGCCATGGCGGGGGCCGGGGCCGACAGGTTGGCCTGCGGCACTTCCACCTTAGAACGACGGGCGCGGGCGCCGGTGACCTCGACCCGGTCCAGCGATTCCGATTCCTCGCGCAGAGCCTTGGCCTTGTAGTCCTGCCGACGCGCTTCGGCGGTCTGCCTCGCGGCTTCGGCCGGGGTGGGGGCGACTTCGGTCCTGGCCGGGGCATCGTCGTTCGACTGCGGTCCGGCCGACTGGCAGGCGGCCAGCAGACAGGCGGCGAGGGCGGCCGCGAGAGGGGCCCGACGGGCGATGAGGTTCATGCAGTGCTCCCTTGCGTGGTTGGCGTTCATGGGCTTCAACGCACGGCCGCGGCGAACGGGGTTGGCGGGACGCGCGAACGCCCGACCGCCGCCATGGGGTCGGCGCGGCGTCCGCCCTCTGAGCTGCGGCCACCCGCTTTTGCCGGAGCGGCGCAAGCCGCGATGAAGCCTTCATGGGAAGGCCCGGTCGCAGCTTACGCAGCTCCTACGGGGGCGATACCCATTGTCTTGTAGGAGCGGCGTGAGCCGCGATGAAGCTTTCATGGAAAGACCCGGTCGCGGCTTACGCCGCTCCTACGGGTGAGCGCGTGGCTCAGCCGCGGATCACCAGCAGTTTTGGCTCGGTCATGTCCTCGATCGCGTAGCGCACACCCTCGCGGCCGAGGCCGGAGTCCTTGATGCCGCCGTAGGGCATGTTGTCGACGCGGAAGCTGGGCACGTCGCCGACCACCACGCCGCCGACCTCCAGACGATCCCAGGCGCGCATGGCGTGGGACAGCTGACCGGTGAACACGCCCGCCTGCAGCCCGAAGTCGCTGTCGTTGACCGCGTCGATCGCCGCGTCGAAGTCGTCGAACGGTTCGATCGTCGCGACCGGGCCGAACGCTTCCTGTCGATACAGCGCGCAGTTTTGCGGCACGTTCTCCAGCAGGGTCGCCGGGATCATCGTGCCCTCGCGCGGGCCTCCGGCCAGACGGCGGGCGCCGCCGGCGCGGGCCTCGTCGATCCAGGATTCGATCCGCTGCGCGGCCGCCTCGTCGATGACCGGTCCGATGAAGGTGGCCTCCTCGCGCGGGTCGCCCATCGACAGCTTCGCGATCGCCGCCTTGAGCTTCTTGCGCAGCTTGGCGTAGATGTCCACGTGCGCATAGATGCGCTGCACGCTGATGCAGCTCTGGCCGCTCTGGTAGTAGGCGCCGAACACCAGTCGCTGGACCACGTGGTCGAGGCTGGTGCCGGGGTCGGCATCGACGATGCAGGCGGCGTTGCCGCCCAGCTCCAGGGTGACCTTCTTCTTGCCCGCGCGCGCCTTCAGGTCCCAGCCGACCAGGCCGCCGGTAAAGCTCAGCAGGGCGATGCGCGGGTCCTCGATCAGCAGCGCGGCGTCCTCGTTCGAGCACGGCAGCACCGAGAAAGCGCCCTTGGGGAGATCGGTCTCGGCCAGCACCTCGGCGATGATCAGCGCGCCGATCGGCGTCTTCGCGGCCGGCTTGAGCACGAACGGACAGCCGGCGGCGATCGCCGGGGCGACCTTGTGCGCGACCAGGTTGAGCGGAAAGTTGAACGGCGTGATGAAGCTGCACACGCCGACCGGCACCCGCCGGGTCATGCCGCGGTAGCCTCGGGTGCGTTCGGAGATGCCCAGCTCCAGCACCTCGCCACCGAGCCGGGTCGCCTCGCCGGCGGCGAGGCGGAAGGTGTCGATCAGGCGGGTGACCTCGCCACGGGCGTCGCGGATCGGCTTGCCGGCCTCGATGCACAGCGCCAGCGCCAGTTCCCCGGCACGTTCCTCGAAGCGGCGCACGCAATGCTCGAGCACATCGCGGCGCTTGTCCGGCGGGAACGCCGCCATCGCCGGACGCGCCTTGTGCGCGGCGACGATCGCCTTGCGCACCACCGCGGCATCGGCATAGGAGACCCGCGCGGCGCGCTTGCCGCTGTACTTGTCGAGCACGTCCAGCACGGTCTTGGCGGTGACCGGACGGTTGGCCAGGTAGTAGGGATAGTGCTTGGCAAAAGCGGGCTTCTTGGAGCGGGGCTTCTTCAAACCGGTGCCTCCGATGCGTTCGACCGGCCACACACTAGCGCAACGCGGGTCGCGGATGCGTGGAGCCTGTCATGATCGGTGCCGACCGGAACCCGAAAGCCGGTGGGAGCGGCGTAAGCCGCAATGAAACGCTGATGGGAAGCTCCAATCGCCGCTCCTACGAAAAGCGGTCGCCTGCCCCGTAGCCGCCTCGGCGCGGCCTGTGCCGCGACGGCGTCCACGTTCACCGCCGCGCCTTTTCCCTGTAGGAGCGGCGTAAGCCGCGATGGGGCTTTCCGGAGCCACGCTCACGGCGCGGTCGCTTCCCGCGGGCGTGGCGATCAGCGCGAGGCGTCGTCGCCGTCGGATTCGACCCGCACCCGCAGGCTGCCGTCGGACAGCCGCGTCTGCAGCCGGTCGCCGGGCGCGGCATCGAGCACGCTGCGGACCACGCGGCCGTCGTCGTGCTGCACGATCGCGTAGCCGCGCGCGACCGTCGCCAGCGGACTGACCGCCTCCAGCGAGCGCGCCAGCCCGCGCAGGCGCAGGGCCTCGTGCGAGAGCCGGCGGCCGATCGCCGCCTGCGGGCGCGGCGCCAATGTCTGCAGGCGTTCGCGCAGACGTTCGATCCGCCGTTGCGGGTGTGCGCCGCGCAGCACCGTTGCAGCGTGACGCAGGGTCGCGCGTTCGCGTTCGCTGCGTTGACGCCACGCGGCCTGCAGGCGACGCAGCGCCTCGTTCTGGCGCTGGCGCAGGGCCTCCAGCCGGGCTTGCGGACGCAATGCGTTCAGCCGCAGCGCGGCGCGATCGGCACGCTGGATCGCCTCGCGCAGGCGCAGCCCCTGTTGCTTGTCCAGACCGCGGGCCAGCGCCGCCAGGCGCTGGCGCAGGTCGTCCTGGCTGGGCACCAGCAATTCGGCTGCGACCGAGGGCGTCGGCGCGCGCAGGTCGGCGGCGAAGTCGGTCAGGCTGAAGTCGATCTCATGACCGACCGCCGACACCACCGGTACCGGGCAGTCGGCGACCGCACGGGTCAGCGCCTCGTCGTTGAACGCCCACAGGTCTTCCAGCGAACCACCGCCACGGGTCAGCAGCAGCACGTCGAAGCGTCCGGATGCCGCCGCCGCGCGCAGCATCGCGGTGATCTGCGCGGCCGCGCCATCGCCCTGCACCTGCACCGGCAGGACCTCGACATCGGCGAGCGGGAAGCGCCGTGCCAGCACGCTGAGCACGTCGCGCACCGCCGCGCCGGTCGGCGAGGTGATCACGCCGATGCGGCGGGCGAAGCGGGGCAGGGGGCGCTTGCGCGCATCCTCGAACAGGCCCTCGGCCTGCAGCCGCGCCTTGAGCGCCTCGAATGCCCGTCGCAGCGCGCCTTCGCCGGCCTCCTCCATGTGCTCGAGCACCATCTGGTACTCGCCGCGGGCCTCGTACAGGGTGACCCGGCCACGCACGCGCACGTGCAGGCCCTCTCGCGGCTGGAACGTCAGCCGGCCGGCCTTGGGCCGGAACATCGCGCAGCGAACCTGGGCGCGCGCATCCTTGAGGGTCAGGTACAGGTGACCGGACGCCGGCCGAGCGACGTTGCCCAGCTCGCCTTCGACCCAGACCAACGGGAAGCTGTCCTCCAGCAGGTTGCGCGCGAGCGCGTTCAACTGGCTGGGGGTCAGGGTATCGGGCGTCGTCATCGGACGGGCACCCTACACCCGGGGCCACGGTACGTCGACCCTGGTCGCGGCGGCGCGGCCGGTCGACGCCTGCGTCCGGATGTCGCAGGATCGCAGTGCCCAGGCATGCTCCAATAGGGCTCCGTGGATGAGGGAACGACGATGTCCGCAACCGCTTCCATCCTGCGTGTGCAGGCCATGCTCGGCCTGCTGGCGTTGTCGGGATGCTCGCCGGCGCCCGCGCCGGTCGCCGCGGAGCCGCTGAGGATCGAGCCGCTGGCGTTGCCGGCCGGCGGCGGCGCGGCCCAGCCCGACCTGGTCGCGACCCCGATGGGCGATTGGCTGCTGAGCTGGGTCGAGCCGGTCGCCGGCGACGCCGGTGGGCAGGCGCCGCTCCGGCACCGGTTGCGCCTGAGCCGGGCCGGGCCCGGACAGGACTGGTCGGCACCGGCGACGATCGCCGAGGGCGCGGACTGGTTCCTCAACTGGGCCGACACGCCGCACGTCTATGCCTTGCCGGACGGCTCGTTGTGGGCGCACTGGCTGCGCAGCACCGGACCGGCGCGGATGGATTACGGCATCGACCTGGTCCGCTCCGGCGACGGCGGTGCCCGATGGTCGGCGCCGCAACGGGTGCACCTGGCCGACTCGGCCGGCGATCATGGCTTCGCCAGCTTCTGGCCGCAGGGCGGGTCGACCCTCGGCATCGCCTGGCTGGACAGCCGGCAGAAGGCGGCGGCGGGGCAGAGCGGCCACGACGGTGGCGATGGTCATCATGGTGGTGGCGCGGCGATGATGCTGCGCGCGGCGCTGTACCAGGGCGACGGTCCGGTCCGGAGTGCCGAGTGGCCGCTGGATGTTTCCACCTGCGACTGCTGCACCACCGACGCGGCGGTCACCGACCGCGGTCCGGTCGTGGTCTATCGCGGACGCACGGCCGGAGAGATTCGCGACACCCGTATCGTCCGTCTGGAAAACGGTGCCTGGACCGCGCCGCGCGACGTCCATGCCGATGGCTGGATGATGCCGGGCTGCCCGGTCAACGGGCCGGTGGTCGAGGCGCGCGGCAACACCGTCTGGGTCGCCTGGTATACCCAGGCCGACGGTATGCCGGAGCTGCGCCTGGCGCGTTCGGACGATGCCGGCGACCATTTCTCGGCGCCGGTCACCGTCGCCCGCGGCCCGCAGGTGCTCGGACGCGCGGCGCTGGCGCGGGTCGGCGACCGCCTGCTGGTCGCGTGGCTGGAGGAGGCGCGGGCGCAATCGCTGCAACTGGCCCGTTATCGCGCCGACGATCTGGCGGCGACGCCGGAGCGCCGGCAGGTCGCGGTCCTGGCCGCGCGTGGCCGCGGCAGTGGCATGCCCCGTCTGGCCGCACAGGGCGGCGAGGCGCGGGTGGTGTGGACCGATACCGTCGACGGTGCGCCGGTGCTGCGCGGAGCTCGCGTCTTCCAGTAGCGATCTTCCAGCGCCACCTTGCCGTCGCCGTGTTGCGGGCCGGGTGCGACACTGCGTCACATCGGCACGGCGGGGGGCAATGCCTAGGCTGCGCGGGTTTTCGTCGAAGGAATCCGCCATGCCCCGCCTGTCCCTCCGCCGCGCACCGCTGGCGGTTGCGCTCGTATCCGCACTCGCCGGCCCGGCCCACGCCGACGAGGCCGGGGACGTCCAGGCGACCACCCTGGACCGGGTCGAGGTCACCGGGCAGGCCCTGCCGAACGACGGCCGCGCCAGCGGCGCGACCGCGCTCGACGTCAGCATCCAGCAGACCCCGGCCGCGGTGACCGTGGTCGGTCGCGACCTGCTCGACGCCCGCGACGTGCGCAGCACTGCCGAGGCATTGCGTGCGGTGCCCGGGCTGGACGCGGTCGCGCCGCCGGGCAACGGCAATGCGGTCAGCTATCGCGGCTTCTCCGGCTCGCAGGTCTCGCAGTTGTTCAACGGCATCGACGTGCGCTACGCGACGATCGCCGCGCGGCCGGTCGACGCCTGGATCTACGAACGGGTTGAGGCGGTCGGCGGCGCGTCGACCTTCCTGCATGGCGCCGGCGCGGTCGGCGGTTCGATCAACTACGTCACCCGCGTCGCCGACCTCGACGAGGATCGCGCCGAAGCCAAGGCCGGTTATGCCTCGCACGACAGCATGTTGCTGGCCGCCGGTGGCAATCGGGTGCTGGACGATGGCCGCCAGGCCGTGCGCGGCGACATCAGTGGGTCCGACAGCGACGGCTGGGTCGACCGCAACGACCGCGAATCGCTGACCTCGGCGCTGTCCTGGGCCGCGCGCCTGGGCGAGCGCGTCACCCACACCCTCGCGCTGGAATACCAGAAGGAGGACAGCGCCCGGGTCTACTGGGGAACGCCGGCCTTGCTGAACGATGGGCGCCTGAGGGTGCTGCCCGGCAGCGAGACCCGCAAGTACAACGTCGGCGACGGCTACTACAAGCAGCAGGTGCTGTGGGCGCGCTCGATGCTGGACTGGCAACCGTCCGGACGCAGCCGCCTGCGCAACACCGTCTATCACTACGACGCGCTGCGCGACTACCGCAATGTCGAGTGCTACCGCTACAACGACGACCTCAGCGCGGTGATCCGCTCCTGCGGCCTGTTGCAGCGCCACGACCAGCAGGTCTACGGCAACCGCCTGGACTGGCGCTGGGACGGCGAGCTGGGCGGGCGCGCATCGCAATGGGCGGCTGGGCTCGACCTCAACTACAACCGCCAGACCCGCTTTCCGCAATCGCTGTCGGGCGACCTGGACGTGGTGCCGGTCGATGCCTCGACACCGGGTCGCTATTTCGACTTCCCGGGGGCGGCGCAGCGCTTCGTGCCGCAACGGACCAACCGCGTGCGCGGGCAGGCGTTGTTCGTCGAGAACCTCACCGCGTTGGGCGAGCGCTGGTCGCTGATGTCGGCACTGCGCCAGGAGTGGATCCAGCTCGACCTGGAAAACCACCAGGCGGCCGGCGCCAGCAATCCCGCGCGCCATTCGCACCGCTACCGCGCGCTGACCGGACGCCTGGCGCTGGACTACGCCTTCGCTCCGGGCTTCAATGCCTATCTGCAGCTCGCCACCGCGGCCGACCCGCCGTCCGGGGTGCTCAGCACCGCCAGCTACTCGGCGGTGCGCGACTTCGACCTGACCACCGGCCGCCAGGTCGAACTGGGGGCCAAGGCGCGCAGCGCCGACGGCCGCTACTGGGGCACCCTGGCGGTCTACGACCTGGTGCGCGAGAACCTGTCCACGCCCGATCCCGACCGCGCCGGCGAAACCCTGCCGGTCGGACAGCAGTCGGGCACCGGGGTGGAGCTCACTTTCGGTCTGCGCCCGGTGCAGGGTCTCACCGTCGAGGGCAACCTGGGCTGGGTCGATGCCAGCCTCGACGACTTCCACGAGAACGTCGGCGGCGTGCCGATCTCGCGCGCCGGCAACACCCCGCGCAATACCCCCGAGAAGGTCGCCAACCTGTGGGTCGAGCATGCGTTCGCGCCCGGCTGGTCGGCCGGCGTGGACCTGCGCGCGGTGTCCGCCCGCTATGCCGACAACGCCAACACCATCCGCAGCGCCGGCTATGCCCTGTACGGCGCCAACCTGAAGTGGCAGTGGAGTCCGCGCACCACCGTGACCCTGCGTGCGCGCAACCTCGCCGACCGGACCTGGATCGCCTATGCGAACAACGCCAACATGGTCTATCTCGGCGAGCCGCGCTCGCTGGAGTTCAGCGTGCATACGCGGTTCTGAGCGCGATCGCGAGGGGACGCGCGCCGTGCTCGGTGCGTCGTGCCCGGCGCGTTGGACCTACTCCGGATCGGGCTTGCGTTCCGGACCCGGGCGCTTGCCCAGCTTGCGTTGCAGCGAGCGCCGGTGCATACCCAGCAGACGGGCGGTGGCGGAGATGTTGCCGCCGGTTTCCTGCAACGCCTGCTGGATGTGTTCCCACTCCAGCCGTTGCAGCGGGATCATCCGTTCCGGCGCGGCCTGGGCGTCGCCGCCCGGCGCCGTGTCCGCCTCCAGCCCCAGCGCCCGCAGGATCATGGCCACGCTGGCCGGCTTGGGCAGGTAGTCGTCGGCACCGCGCTTGATCGACTCCACCGCGGTGGCGACGCTGGCGTAGCCGGTCACCAGCAGGATCCGCATCCGCGGGTCGAGCGCGCGCAGCGGTTCGATCAGCGACAGCCCCGAGTCGGCGCCCAGCTTGAGGTCGAGCAGGGCGAAGTCGGGTGCCTCGCTGCGGGCCAGCGACAGGGCGGCATCGGTATCGTGGGCGATCGCGGTCTGCAGGCCGCGCCGGGCCAGGCCGCGCTGCAGCATCCGCGCGTACAGCACGTCGTCGTCGACGATCAGGCCGCGGGGCAGGGGCGGCGTGTTCATCGCGACGGTTCCCGCAGGGGGCGCTGCGCGGGCGGCTCGACTGGCAACTCGAAACGCACCCGCAGGCCGGGCTCGGCGTGGCGCATGCTCAGGTGCCCGCCGAGGCGGTCGACGGTCGCGTGCGACAGCGCCAGACCCACTCCCATGCCGTCGGGCTTGCTGCTGCGGAACAGACCGTCGGGCGCGAACGGCAGCGCCTCGTCGAAGCCGTCGCCATGGTCGCGGACCTCGCCGGACAACCAGCCGCGTTCGAGATCGGCATCCAGACGCAACTCGACCCGCTCGCGGCCGGCCGCATGGCCGGCGTCGGCGGCATTGTTGAGCAGGGCCTGCAACAGATGGCCGACCGCCGCCTCGACCCGCAACTGCGGCGGCAGGCGGTCGTCCAGCATCAGGGACACCTCCGGCCGCACCAGTTGCCAGCGCTCGACCACGTCGCCCAACCGTACCCCGGGAGCGTGGCCGGGATCGGCGGGCGAGGCGAGTGCGCGGACCCGGTCGCGGCACTGGTCGATCAGTGCGCGCAGGGTGGTCGCGTCGGCGGCGATGTCGGGTTCGCGCCCGCCGGCCTCCTCGGCGATCTCGTCGGCGAGCAGGGTCATCGTCGCCAACGGCGTGTTCAGCTCGTGAGCGACCGCGGCGGCATGGGTGGCCAGCGCGACGATGCCCTCGTTGCGGGCGAAGCGCTCGCGCAGCAGTGCCAGTTCGCGTTCCTGGCGGCGCAGCGCCGATACCAGCCGCAGCGAGAAGAACAGCACCACCGCGGCCGACACCACGAAGTTCACCGCCATCCCCCACAGGTGCAGGTTGAAGGCGTCGCCGTGCAGGTGGGGCAGCGGTCGCGCCAGCAGCGTCGCCAGGGCGAAACCGAGCAGGCAGGCGGCGGCGGTCGCCCACACCCAACGCGGCGGCAGTGCCGGCGCCGCCAGCGCGATCGGGATCAGCAGCATCGAGCTGAACGGGTTCGCGATCCCGCCGCTCCAGGCCACCAGCCAGGCCAGCACCGCGATGTCGACCAGCATGTGGGAGAACACCGTCGCCGGTGCCGCCGTCGGCCGCCGCGCCACCCGGCTGGCCCATACATTGAACAGCGCCAACGCCGCCACGCCGCCCCACAGCGGCGGCGCCGGCAGGGCGATCTCCAGCGCTACGGTGCTCAGGGCGATGCTCAGGGCCTGGCCGGCCACCGCGTACCAGCGCAGCGTGCACAGTGTTCGCAGGAAGGAGGCGGGTGCGGCGGACATCGCTGCATATGCTAGTGCAGCCGCGTCGGCGCCGGCTGCGTCAAGCTGTCGCAGTCCCGGGGGAACGATATCCGGCTGCGCCCGGATATCTCCCAAAGTTTGCTGCGCAAACCTTGGGCCCCGCCGTTGCGCCTCCAGACCCCCATTCGCGCTGCGCGCGAATCGCCCCCTGACTCAGGGGGGAACGATATCCGGCTGCGCGCGGATATCTCCCAAAATTTGCTTCGCAAACCTTGGGCCCCGCCGTTGCGCTGCCACACCCCCATTCGTGCCTGCGGCACGAATCGCCCCCTGACTCAGGGGGCTGGGTCACACGCGACCATGCCGTAGGAGCGGCGTAAGCCGCGATGAAGCCTTCATGGGAAGGCCCGGTCGCGGCTTACATCGCTCCTACAGGACCATTGGGCGCCGGTGGTAGGGCCCGGGTCATCGGGCCCGGCTAGAATAGGGGTTCGTCCCGATCCGCCGTGCCGATGAACGCCGTCCCCAGCCCGCTTCCCTGTGCCACTCCCGCCTTCGGTCCCGCGCCGCGCCGCGACACCGTCGGCGTCGATATCGGCAGGGTCACCGTCGGCGGCGGTGCGCCGGTGGTGGTGCAGTCGATGACCAATACCGACACCGCCGACGTCGCCTCCACGGTCAAGCAGGTCGCCGAGCTGTGGCGCGCCGGCTCGGAGCTGGTCCGGGTCACGGTGAATACCGCCGAGGCTGCCGCCGCGGTGCCGCGCATCGTCGACAAGCTGGCGATGATGGGGATCGAGGTGCCGATCATCGGCGACTTCCACTACAACGGCCACCAGTTGCTGACCGCCGAGCCGGCCTGCGCCGAGGCCCTGGCCAAGTACCGCATCAATCCCGGCAATGTCGGCTTCGGCAAGAAGAAGGACGCCCAGTTCGCGACCCTGATCGAACTGGCGATCCGGCACGGCAAACCGGTCCGGATCGGCGCCAATTGGGGGTCGCTGGACCAGGCGCTGGCGGCCAGGCTGATGGACGAGAACCACACCCTGGCCGAGCCGCGCGAGGCCGCCGAAGTGCTGCGCGAAGCGTTGATCCGCTCGGCGCTGGACTCGGCCGCGCGCGCGCAGGAGATCGGCCTGCCGGCCGACCACATCATCCTCAGCGCCAAGGTCAGCGGGGTGCAGGAACTGATCGCGGTCTACCGCGAGCTGGCCCGCCGTGGCCGCTATGCGCTGCATCTGGGCCTGACCGAGGCCGGCATCGGCAGCAAGGGCATCGTCGCCTCCAGCGCCGCGCTGGCGGTGCTGATGCAGGAAGGCATCGGCGACACCATCCGCATCTCGCTGACCCCCGAGCCGGGCCAGGCGCGCAGCAACGAGGTCATCGTCGCCCAGGAACTGCTGCAGACCCTGGGCCTGCGCGCGTTCACCCCGATGGTCACCGCCTGCCCGGGCTGCGGCCGCACCACCAGCACCTTCTTCCAGGAGCTCGCGCAGCAGGTGCAGTCGCACGTGCGCGCGAAGATGCCGGAGTGGAAGGTGACCCACCCCGGCGCGGAGAACCTGACTCTGGCGGTGATGGGCTGCGTGGTCAACGGGCCAGGCGAATCGCGCCACGCCAACATCGGCATCTCGCTGCCGGGTACCGGTGAGGCGCCATCGGCGCCGGTGTTCGAGGACGGCGAGAAGACCGTGACCCTGCGCGGCGAGGGCATCGCCCGCGAATTCGTCGAGCTGATCGACCGCTACGTCGAGCGCAAGTTCGGCGCCGGTGCGGATGCCTGATCCGCGGGCGCGCGACGGCGCGCTTCCACCATCGCCGGACGCGCAGACAAGCGACGAAGGCCTGCGGCATCCCTGGCGGACCCTGGGCGGCGCGACCGCGGGCCTGGTCCGTTTCGTATTCCGTCACTGGCGGCGGCTCGCACTGGCCTTCGTCGGCGTGCTGTTGCCGTTGTGGGGCTTCGCCGAACTCGCCGAGGAGATCCACGAGCACGGCACGGCCGGTTTCGACGAACCGATCCTGCGCGCCCTGCAGCAACAGCATGGCCCGGCACTGGACCGATTCTTCGTCGCGATCAGCCAGCTCGGTTACCAGTACGGCGTAGTGCCGTTCGACATCCTGCTGGTGCTCGCGCTGAGCCTGCGCCGCCACCTGCGCGAGGCGATCTTCGCCGGCCTCGCCCTGGCCGGCTCGGGCCTGCTCAACGTCGCGACCAAGCTGCTGTTCGCGCGCGAGCGTCCCGACCTGTGGCTGTCGATCGCGCCCGAGCACAATTACAGCTTTCCCAGCGGTCACGCGATGGGCTCGATGACCCTGGCCTGGGTGCTGATCCTGCTGGCCTGGCCGACCCGCGCGCGCTGGTGGACGATCGCCGCCGCGTTGTCGTTTGCCTGGCTGGTCGGCGTCTCGCGTCTCTACCTGGGCGTGCACTTCCCGACCGACATCCTCGCCGGCTGGGCCGCCGCCAGTCTGTGGGTGGTGTCGGTGTACCTGGTCGCCTTCCACGGAGCCCGACCCTGGGGACGCACCCGCGACTGACCAGCCCGCGAGGGGGCAGTGGCCGATTCGCAGCGTCTCAACCGTCCCCGTAGGCGGCCGCCGGCTCCTGCACCTGCGATGCCGCGACCGTCACATGCGCGCGCAGCCAGTCGGCGAAGCCGGCCTCGTCGAGACTGCCGTCGGCGAGGGCGATGTATTGCGGATACAGCTCCAGGTCGCTGGCGCCCAGACGCGCGCCGTTGAGCAGCAGGAAGGTTTCGCAGGCGACCGCCGCAGTCCGCTTGTTGCCGTCGACGAACGGATGATTGCGAGCCAGACCATGGGCCAGCGCCGCGGCGAGGTCGGCCAGATCGGGTGGGGGATCGCCATAGGCCTGAGCCTGCAAGGGCCGGGCCAGTGCCGATTCGAGCAGGCCTTCGTCGCGCACGCCACTGCCGCCGCCATGTTCGGCCAGTTGCCTTTCGTGGATGGCGATGATGAGGGGCTTGCCGATCCAGATGATCATCTTGGCGCCCTCCGTTTACTGCGCGAGCTTGTGCAGCAGGGTGCGGCGCTTGCGCATGACCTCTTCGGCCACTTCCATCTGCGCCGCCAGCTCCGGATCGAAGGTGGTCAGCCGGATCCCGTCCGGCGTCTCCAGCGCATACAGCGCGTCGCCCTTCTCCAGGCGCAGCCGGGCCAACAGCTCCTTGGGCAGGATGACGCCGGCGGAATTGCCGATGCTGGTGATCTTGAGTTTCATCGTGGCCTCCTTTGTTATAACCAACGTTATACCGCCGGGCGCGGTGCCGCAAGTCGCGGTCCGCTGTGCGGCGCTGCGGTCGGGGGCCCGGCCTTGCGCCGCTTCGAGCCTGCCGCGCACGACCTTTGCCGGGGGCGATGGCTTATCCTGATGCGCTCGTGGGGAATCTGCGGGTCGCGTAGAGTGCGTCGTAGTCAGCCGTCGGCGACTGGTCACAGGAGTGAAGACGTGGACACCGATTTGTTACACCGTCATGCGGCCGACTACGTTGCCAGGCTTTCCAGGCCGAGTGCCCAGATGGCGGACACCATGCGCGAGCGGGCTCAGCGGGTTGCGTACTATCAGTCGTGGACCGCTGATCGCCTGCGCGAAATGAGCGAGGAGCAGTTGCTGGAGTACCTGTCCAAGCTCTGGGCCATGCTCATCTGGGGCAACAAACAGTACGTGGTCGACAAGCTACTGGCCGGGCACGGACTGGCGGTTGTACGCGAGGAAATCGCGTGTTTGTTGTGGAGCGACGCGCCTATAGCGGCGCGCTGGGAGCGGTTCCGCGGCCGCATCAAGGGCATGGGGCCGGCGATGATGAGCGAGTTGTTGTCCCACGTCCATCCACAGTCGTACCTGCTCTGGAATCGGCGTGCTTACGTGGGCTTGGACTATCTGGGCGTTTCGGGCCTGCCAAAGCACAACTATCAGGTCACGGGCAGCAAGTACGCCGAGCTGTGCGAAGTCGGCAAGCGTCTGGCCAGGGAGTTGCGTACCGCAGGGGTGAAGGACGCGGATCTGCTCGACGTGGATTACTTCATCTGGGAGGAGCTGCAGGTCGAAGACAACCTGAGCCGGATTGGCAAAAAGGAATCTTCTGCGCAGATGTCGCAGGAGGTCGCTCAGGCGGATTCGGAGACCGCGGAGTTCATCCACAACGAAGTGAAGGAAAAACTCGCCGACATCGGTCAATGGCTTGGATTTTCCAGCAAGACCGAAGTCAAGGTGGCGGATGGCTCGGTGGTGGATACGGTATGGGAGTCCACCATCGGCAACATGGGCCGGGTGATCTACGTGTTCGAGGTGCAGACCAAGGGCTCGGTGGACAGCCTGCTGATGAACCTGCTGAAGGCCCTGAACAACGCGGCCGTGCAAGGGGTGGTGGCTGTTTCGGACACAGGCCAGCTCGATAAAATCAGGAAGCACGCGGCGGGCGTGGCCGTGCTACGCGAGAAGTTGAGGTACTGGGACTACACCGACGTTCTGGCTACGCACGAGGCGTTGGAGGGCGTGAATGCCTCGATCAATCAACTGGGGCTGGTGCCACAGGGGTTTGCGGGCAAGTGAGCGCGGTAGCGATCGGGCTCAATGATCTGCTGGAGAAGGCCGGGCTCGACCCGAGGCGGGTCATGGTCATGCGCCATCGCCCCACCGAGAAGGCACTGCGCGACGCGCTGCCGACCTTGGCGGCCGAACGGCATGAGATCTACAACGCCTACCAGTGTCAGCACGGAGAAACGGTGGAGAACGCCTTGGCCAAGGCGAGTCACCTGGTGTCCTTCATCGGACACCAGGCGGGACGGGCTATGTTCATTGGCCTGTATGAGGTCGCTGGGTTCAAGCGCATCGATGTGAAGCAGTACTGGCGAATGCCAGGCAACGCTGAACTCAGGGCGCTGGGAACACGGGGGCCGAAGGATTGGCGTTCACCGCTCTGGTTCGACCTGCAGTTGCAGCCGGAACTGGCGGAACTGAAAGGTCGGCTGGTGGTGACGTGGCCGGGCATCGAGCGTTCATGGTGGCGTTGGGCCAGCCGCAATCACTTCGCTGTTCATTGCATCCACGAGGAAAGTCGCCTGTTGCGCCCAATGCCGGCGTGGAACGAGCTGGTGCTGGGCTGGACCGACCTGAAGTTGCTGCCGGAAAGCTGGCGGCAGGCGCTGTCGCATTGGCGTGGCGTGTACTACATCTTCGACACATCGTTGAAACAAGGCTATGTCGGCTCGGCCAGCGGTAGCGAGAACCTGCTAGGGCGGTGGAAGGGATATGCCGTCAGCGGTCATGGCGGCAACCGCCTGCTGAAACGGTGCAATCCCGAACATTTCGTGTTCAGCATCCTGGAACGGGTTTCGCCGGACATGGATGTGGCGGAGGTGGTTGCCATCGAAAATCTGTGGAAGCAGCGCCTGCATACACGGGCGCCGCAGGGCCTGAACGACAACTAGGCAAGCGGTTGCTACGAAGCTCTCTTTTCGTCTGCTGTCGGGCCTCACCTCAGAACCCCGGCTTCGCCTCCTGTGGGAGAAAGCATAAGTTGGCCGCCGCGCCTTGTGGGATCGCTTGAAAAACATGCTATATCAATAATTTAGGTGTTCTATAGTGACCTGCCCCCGATAGCCGTACCAGTCATTCCTGACGAAGTCCGGGATTGAAGGTTACTGCCTTGTGGGCCTGTTGTGCTCGATGGCTGGCTGCGAACCGTGCTGGCGGGGCACGTCCGCAACTACTGTGGGGCCTGACTTCGTTGTAGTCGCGGCGCCACTCCGCGATTCAACCGGCGGCCATTGGCCAGGGCGTCGCTCACGAAATCCATGCTCCAGACCTCATTCGGCGCGGCGGCGATCTGCGGCCGCTGACGTTCGCCGACCGGGCGTTTGGCCTTTCGGCGACGGCGCACGGCCAGATTCGCCTCGCGATACAGACGGTAGATGCGTTTGTGGTTCACGTCGGGAAACTCCGGGCGCAGCAGGTCGTGGATCCGCCGGTAGCCGAACCGGCGACGTGCCTGGGCCAACTCGATGATCCGTGCCGACAACGCCTGCGTCGCCGCCGACGGCGCGGGCGGGTGGCGAAACGCATCGCGGGACAGCCCCGAAAGGCGGCAGGCCCGGCGCTCGCTCACCGCAGTGTGGTCGAGCATGCGTCGGACCGCCTCGCGCTTGCGTTGCGGGGCTAGCGTTTTACCCCGAAGCCGACCTTCAGCGCTTCGATGTCCAGGTGGGCCTCGGCCAGCAACCGCTTCAGCCGGTTGTTCTCAGCCTCCAGCTCCTTCAGTCGCTTGGCGTCTTCGGCTTCCATCCCGCCGTACTTGGCCCGCCACTGGTAGAAGCTGGCCGGGCTGAAGCCGTGCTGGCGGGCCAGCTCGGCGACCGCCATGCCGGCCTCGACCTGCTTCAG
>NZ_VICD02000106.1 GCF_006546735.2 Marilutibacter maris
CGCCGCCGGCGATCGCCTTCAACGAGCGCGACTGGGTCGTGGTCGGCGACCTGCGCAACCTCACCGGCAACACCCGCCTGGACGATTCGCTGGAGCAGGCGTTCCGGATCAGCCTGGAACAGTCGCGCTTCGTCAACGTGCTGTCGGACCTGAAGGTCCGCGACTCGCTGACCCGGATGCGGATGGATTCGACCGCCCTGGTCGACCGCGGGCTGGCCGCGCAGATCGCCCAGCGCGACGGCGCCCGCGCGGTGATCGTGCCGACCGTATCCGAGGTCGGCGGGCGCCTGCGCTTCAGCGTCGAGGTGATCGACCCGCACACCCAGACCACCGTCTACGCGCATGCCGCCGACGGCAAGGGCGAGGAGTCGATACTGGCGTCGATCGACACCGTCACCGGCGCCCTGCGCGCCGACCTGGGTGAGGCGGTCGCCCAGATCGACAAGGATTCCCGACCGTTGCCGGAGGTGACCACCGGCAATCTCGACGCGCTGCGCGCCTACGCACTGGGGCAGGAGGCGTATGCGCGCTACGACTTCGACGAAGCGCTGCAGATGTACGAGCAGGCCACCGAACTCGACCCCGACTTCGCATTGGCCTGGCTGGGACAGGTGCGCGTGCGTTTCTCCAATGTCGACGCGCCCTCGGCGATGAAGGCGCTGCGGCAGGCGGCGGTGCTGAAGGACAGGCTGCCGCCCAGGGAGGCGCTGTATCTGGATGCCTGGGTGTCGGAGTTCGATGCGCCGTGGGAGACGGCCGGGCGCTGGGTGCAGCTGGCGAAGATGTATCCGGACTACCTGCCCGGAAGGGGCAATGCCGCGCTCTGGCTGTACGAGGAGAACCGATTCGCCGAGGCGCTGCCTCACGCACTGGCCGGCGCCGTCGACCAGAATCCCCTGAAGGGAATGGACTTCGATACGGTCGGTCGCATCCGTCTGGCGATGGAGGCCTACCCGCAGGCAGAGGCGGCGTTCACGCGCTCGCTGGAGGAGTCGGGGGGCAGCAGCCAGCGCCGCCTGGTCTCCACCGCCGCCGCGCAGCGTCATTTCGAAAAGGCCGAGAGCGAGGCCAGACGACTGGACCTGGCCAACGAGGACCACTACATCGAGAAGACCAGCCTGGCGATCGATCAGGGCAAGTGGAAGCAGGCGCTCGAACTGTCGCAGGCGTCGGTCCGGGTATTGAAGAACACCTCCGGACTCGCCGGACGCTATCTGAAGGTGCCGGTGGCACTGAGCCACTGGTTGGCCGGGGATGCCGATGCGGCCCGGGCGACCTTGCACGCCGCCGCCGAAGCGAGCCTGGCGCTGAACAAGGAGGGCTTCAACGCCGATGCCGAGGACGACGCGACGACCGCATTGGGTGCCGCCCTGATCCTGCAGCGGATGGGCGACGCCGACGGCGCGCGGCGCATCGTCGAGTCGCTGGCCCGGAACGAGAAGCTGATGCGGCTGCCGGTCGTGGCCGAGCTGGCCAGCGTGGTGAAGGCGGAGGCGCTACGGCGGGCAGGCGAACCCGAACAGGCGGTGGCGCTGCTGCGGCCCCTGGTTTCAGGCAGGGAGCGCTATCAGACGCGGGTTGCGTTGATGGAGGCATACGCCGATGCGGGCCAGATCCCGCAGGCGCTGGAACAGGCGCGCTGGCTGCAGCAGCGGCGTGGCCTTGCCTATGGCGAGCTCACCTGCGGCGGATGCCTGCAGGCACTGAACGTCCTGGACAGCAACCTCGCCATGCGCCGCGAGGCGGAACTGCTTCGGGGGCAGGGCAAGGACGACGAAGCGGAGCGGAAGCTGCAGGACTTCAACCGGCTCTGGCCGGTTGAAGCCTTGCCGGATCACTTGCGCGAAATCTGAGACGTCGGCAATCCAAGATCGAGCCGGGGCGTGGTCTGGGCAAGCCCGCGCAACAGCATGCTCATGATCTCCTCGCGGGCGGCGGCGATGGTTTCCTTGGGGGCGAGCCGGGTCACTTTGCAGCTGGCGAATGGCGCCACCTGCTCCGCGGAGGAGACCGCGCCGCAAGCGGTGATGGGGCCCGGCGACGGGGCTTCGTAGCCGATCGAGCGCAGCGCGGCGAGGTGATCGCGCTGGAAGCGCTCACGGAACAGGTCGTCGCTGCCGAGCAGATCCAGCAGGCGATCGGCGACCTCCACGGGCAGTGGCGCGGTCCGGGTCTTGGTACTCATCGGTCTTTCCCCATGTGCGGCCCTGGGCCAGGCCGTCAGCCGCAGAATCTAGCGCTCCGGCCGCAGGCGGGCAACCGTCACAGATTGGTTTCGCGGCCCTTTGCGCGCTTTGAACTCGGCAGTTGCGGGTGCGCGCGATAAAGTAGCGCCGGATCTGAACGAGGCCTTGGGATGCGTATCCGTCGTTGCGCGGTCGTTTTTCTGGAACCGCGCGAGGAGGTGGCGTTCGAGCTGGATTCGCTGCTGACCGGCGGCGACGGCCTGTGCCGGACCCGGCGCTGGCTGGCGCTGGCGCCGCATATCGGCGAGGAGGTTGAGCTCGATATCGGCGAGTGCGCGCTGCTGGGACGGCTCAGTCCCGGCCAGTGGGTCGACGCCGACAGCCTCGACGATGATGGCGGGGCGTTGCCGCGGCTGCTGGCCGAGGGCCTGGTCATCGCCGACGCCGACACGGGCGACGACGCGTATGACCGCTGGCGCGCGCGCGACGAGGCGTTCCGGCAGGTGCACTGGCATCCGCTGGGCGCGACCCTGCACGCGTTCACCCGCTGGGACGGCGTCGACGCGGTGCAGAACAGCAAGGACAGCGGCACCGAGACCGCGGTGCAGATGCGCGAAGTGCTCGGGGCGCCGCCGGTCGAGGCCGCGGTGCGTGTCGAAGCCGGCGACCGGTTGCCGCTGCCGCGGGTGCCGCCGAACGACTTCGATCGTCTGCTTGCCCGTCGCGCCACCTGCCGCAATTTCGATCCGTCGCGACGACTGCCGCTGGCGGCCTTCGCCCAGGTGATGCAACGGGTGTTCGCCGCCCAGGCCGAGGTGCGGGTGTCGGACGACACCGTGTTCCTGAAGAAGAACGTGCCCAGCGGCGGCGGTCTGCATCCGATGGAGTGCTACCTGATCGTCCAGCACGTGGACGGCATCGCGCCGGGCCTGTACCACTACCAGGCGCTCGAACACGCGCTGGAGCCGCTGCCGGCTGCGGACCGCCCGCTGCGCGAGCTGGTGATGGACATCGCCGCCCAGCAGCACTGGTTCGCCGACGCCCACGTACTGGTGCTGATGTCGCCACGCTACGACCGCACCTTCTGGAAGTACCGCCAGCACGCCAAGGGCTACCGGGTGGTGGCGCTGGAAGGCGGCCACCTGTCGCAGACCCTGTACCTGTCGGCGACCGAGGCCGGACTGGGCGCCTTCATCACCGGCGCGATCAACGAGAAGCGGATCGAACAGGTGTTCGGGATCGACCCGCTCAGCCAGGGCGCGCTGGCGCTGTGCGGCTTCGGCTGGCGTGCCGCGGTGATGGAGACCGCCGAGCTGGACCCCACCGGGGAAGTCTGGGGCCAGGCCGGAAGCTGACCGCGTCGCGGCGGATTTCGACGCCGCCTGTCTTTGCCGAATATGCGTTTGGACCGTGCGAAGTCGGTCGACACGGCGTGGAATGCCGTTGTATGTTCGGGGGCCGTTCATATAAATCGCCCCCACATATGCGCCGTTTCCTGCTCAAGGCCGTGGTCGCGCTGACCCTGGTCGGTTCCGCTTTCGCCGCCTCTGCCGGCACTTCCCAGCAACCCGACCAGATCCGCGCCCGCCAGGCCCAGATCAGTGCCGGCCTGCAGGCGGGCAACAGCCCATATGCCGAATTGTCGGCCCGCTCCCGCGAGGAGCTTGCCGAGCGGCAGGCGCGCCTGCTGGCCGTGCTGGAGGGCAAGCAGCACATCGACGAGCTCGATGGCGATGCCCAGGCCCAGGTCGAAGCCGACGTCAAATGGATCGAGAACGCGCTGACCCGCGCCGAGGATGAGCGCATGGTCTGCGAGCGCCGCCGCATTCTGGGCAGCAACCGCAAGGAGCGCGTCTGCAAGACCGTCGCCCAGTTGCGCGAGGAGCGCGAAGCCGCCCGCAGCGTGATGGACAGCCGCGGCACCTGCATCGACTGCAAGGTCGAGTGACTTCGCGGGCTGCGGCCCGCAGCGGTACCCGCACCGCACGCACGACCGGCCCGGCGGGCCGGCCCCACCACTCCAAGGAGAACGTCATGAAAGCAAGTACCTGGATCGCCGCCCTCGTCCTGGGCCTGGTATCGGTCACCGCGGTCGCGAACGTCGACAAGGTGGGGCAGATCCTGAAGCAGCAGCACGAGATCCGTCGCGAGAGCGAGGTGTCGACCGGCGAGTACGCGCGCTTCGGGTCGCGGGCGCTTGGCCGCATGCACAGCGCCCAGGACCGGATCTTCGACCTGCTGGACGATGTCAGCACGGTCGACCAGCTCGGTCCGGACCAGAAGGTGGAGCTGTTCAACGCGCTGGAGGAAGTGAAGGCGGTGATCAGCGAGAACGAGGACAACCGCCAGGAGTGCTGGCGCGAGCGCAAGGTCGGCACCACGTTGCGGACCACGCGCTGCGCGACCATCGCCGAGATGCGCGCGGTGCGCGAGGATACCCGCAGCTATCTCGATTCGCCGGCCACCTGCAGCGGCGATTGCGGCAGCGGCAAGGGGCTCGAAGGCAGTCTGTAACGGCTGCTGTCGTCGCGGCGACCGTGCCCAGGTGGACGGTCGCCGCGATCACCGCATCACCCGGATGGGAGGGTGTGGAAATGGCACATGAAGTCCTGAAGTGGACGCGGCGCGTGCTGATGGCCGGGACGTTGGCCGCGGTCTGCGCGGCGGCCCCGGCGCAGACGCCGCCGGATGAACCCGCTGCCGACGTGGAGATCGAGGACGTCGACGGCCTGCAGGCGATCCTGGAGCAGCAGCGCGAACTGAAGGCCGATCTCGACGACGGCGGCATCGACGGCCTGAGCACGCGCGAGAACAACCGTGTGCGCAAGGCCCAGGCCCAGGTGTTCGCGGTGACCGAGGGCAAGCACCGGCTCGATGAGTTGAGCATCGACGAGAAGGTCGAGCTGGAAAATGCGCTCGAGCAGATCAACGCCTATGTGCAGAACACCCGTCGGGCCCGCGACGACCAGACCGTATGCTGGCGCGAGAAGATGTCCGGCACCGCGCGGCGGGTGACCCGTTGCGGCAGCGAGGCCGAGCGCCGGCAGGCGCGCGAAGGCGCGCGCGGCTGGCTGGAACGCCCGAAGACCTGCGGCCAGGACTGCGGCGGCCTCTGAGTCCGGGCACCGCGCCCGGTGGTACCGCTCCCCGGCATCGCGTCAGGGCGGCGCCGCCCGCGCCGCGCCATGCGATGGCGCCGACAGGTGCATCCAGGCCGTGGCGGGAGCGGTCGCGACAGTGTCCCTCGCCGGCGCGGTGCTCAGAGCCCGTCCGCGCTGCCCATCCGCCGGTAGCCGATCGCCTCGGTCAGATGAGCGGTGGCGATGTCGGCGCTGCCGGCCAGGTCGGCGATGGTGCGCGCCACCCGCAGGATCCGGTGCATCGAGCGCGCGCTCAGACGCAGCGACTCGGCGGCGCGTTCGAGCAGGGCCTGGTCGCCGTTGTCGAGCCGGCAGCACGCGCGCATCTGGGCCTCGTCGAGGCGCGCGTTGGGCGTGCCGCTGCGTTCGAGCTGGCGCGTGCGGGCGACGGCCACCCGCGCCTGGACCGCGGCGCTGGACTCTCCGGGCGGCCCATCGGGGCGCAACTGCGAAGGCGGCAGCCGCGGCACGTGCACGTGCAGGTCGATCCGGTCCATCAACGGACCGGAAATCCGTCCGCGATAGCGACGGATGGCGTCGGGGCTGCAGCGGCAGCGGCCGCTGGTGTCGCCGGCCCAGCCGCAGGGGCAGGGGTTCATCGCCGCGACCAGTTGGAAGCGGGCCGGGAACTCGGCGCTGCGGGCGGCCCGCGATACGGTGACCACGCCCGACTCCAGCGGTTCGCGCAGGACTTCCAGCGCCTGCCGGCTCCACTCAGGCAGTTCGTCGAGGAACAACACCCCTTCGTGGGCGAGCGAGACCTCGCCCGGTCGCGGTTCGGCGCCGCCGCCGATCAGCGCGACCGCGCTGGCGGTGTGGTGGGGGGCGCGGAACCGGCGTTGCCGCCAGTGCGCGGGATCGAGGCCGCGACCGCTGACCGAGGCGATCGCCGCCGCTTCCAGTGCCTCGTCCTCGGACGCCTGCGGCAGCAGGCCGGGCAGGCGCGAGGCGAGCAGGGTCTTGCCGCAACCCGGCGGGCCGACCAGCAGCAGGTGGTGGCCGCCCGCCGCGGCGACTTCCAGCGCACGGCGGGCC
>NZ_VICD02000107.1 GCF_006546735.2 Marilutibacter maris
ACCGCCCGGCCCTGCGCGCCGAGATGGCCGCCGCGCTGACCGGCACGCCGTTCCGCGCGGATGCGTTCGACGCCTTCATCGACGACGTCCAGCGTGCGCGGCAGGCGCCGCCGCTGCGGCTCGACGATCTCGCCGGCACCCCGCTGGAGGCGACCCTGGCCGGTCTGCTGCTGGTCGGGGACGGGCGCGCGACCGCCCTGGTCTCGCTCAGCGGGCTGGCCGATCCCAACGTCGTCGCCCAGGTCGCGCGGGCCAACGGTGCGCAGTTGCTGGACCTCAAGCGGACCTCGGAGTCGCTGGTCGCCGAGTACCGCGCGCGGGTGCTGTGGGCGCTGGCGCTGGCCGTGCTGCTGCTTGCCGGCGGCGTCTACGCGATGCTGCGCGATCTGCGCCGCACCATCTGCGTGCTGGCGCCGATGCTGGTCGCCACCGCGCTGGTGCTGGCGGTGCTGCGCGGGCTGGGGGTCGAGCTGAACCTGTTCCACCTGGTCGCGCTGATGCTGGCGGCCGGGCTCGGGCTGGACTATGCGCTGTTCTTCGACCACGCCGGCGCCGATGCCGCCGAGCAACGACGGACCCTGCACGCGGTGATCGTGTGCGCGGTATCGACCCTGCTGGTGTTCGCCCTGCTCGCGCTTTCGCAGATACCGGTGTTGCGCGCGATCGGCGTCACCGTGGCGCTGGGGGTGCTGTTCAACGTGCTGCTGGCGCTGTTGATCGCACGTCGGCCGGCGGTGGCGGCATGAGCGCCGACGCGCCGTTGCTCGACCGCGCCGGCATCCTCGGCCTGGTCCCGCATCAGGGTGCGATGTGCCTGTGGGACGCGGTGCTGGCCTGGGATGCGGAGCGGATCCGCGTGCGCGCCGACAGCCACCGCGATCCGGCGCATCCGTTGCGCCGGCATGGCCGCCTGGGCGCGGTGCACCTGTGCGAGTACGGCGCGCAGGCGATGGCGGTGCATGGCGGTCTGCTCGCCACCGACGCGCCGCCGCGCGCGGGGCTGCTGGTCGCGCTGCGTGGGGTGGCGCTGTCGCTGGCCCGCATCGACGACCTTGCGGGGCCGCTGATCGGCGAGGCCGAGCGCCTGGCCGACAGCGCCGCCGGCCAGTTGTACGGATTCCGCATCCTCCACGACGACCGCACGATCGCGCAGGGCCGCGCGATGGTCGCGCTGGGCGGTGCCGTCGACTGACCGCGGCGGCCCGAAGCACGAAACACGAAACATGTAAGCTGCCCGGGCTCCGCTCAATCGATATAGGGACATGCGCATGACCGAGCCGCACAGCCATCTGGAAATCGCCCTGGCCTCGATCCGGGTCTTCACCGACGACGGCCGCATGGACCTGGGCGAGCTGGAACGGCTGCTGGAGCTGGCCTTGCGCGACCGGGTCGTCGACGAGGACGAGAAGCGGGTGCTGGCCAACATCTTCGCCCGCGCCGAGAAGGACGGTGTCGAGGCCGACGTCGCCGCGCGCATCGCCGAGGTCCGCCGTCGCCACGCCCTCCCGGCCTGAGCCGCGCCGTGTGGCGCTCCCGAGACCTCAGGCACCCCGTGGCGGGGGTGGATGCGCTGCGTCAACGACATCACATGTAATGAAGATGTTTTCTACATGTGATGTCTTGACAATGTCACATGTGATGGGTACTGTCGGTCCCATGGAACGCAAGACCTCTGCCTACTACCAGCGTCGTCACCGCGAACGCCTGCGCGACATGGGGCTGGTGAAGAAAGAGCTTTGGATCCTGCCGGAGTTCGCCGATGAACTGGCGGCAGTCGAGCGACGCATGCGCCAGCCTCGCGGCTCGGTGCCTACCCAGAAGGAGATCGGTATGAACGAGCCCAAGGTCTGGACCGCGGCCGCGCTGCACGAAGCGCTGTCGGCGACGGATGTCTTCCGCAGCGGAGCGGTGTCGGTGGAGCTGCTGGACGGCGCCACCCCCAGTCTGCACCTGGTGATGCACGACTACGGCGACCTGCCGGTGTTCCTCGCCGTGGAAGGCGAGCAGATCATCGTCGAAGCGCTGCTGTGGCCGGTCGCCCAGGTCAAGGACCCGGCGGCCTTCAACGAGGAAGTGCTGCGCACCCACAAGCTGTTCCCGCTGTCGACCATCGGCATCGAGGTCGTCGACGGCGACCCGGTCTACATCATGTTCGGCGCGCTGGACGCCCACTCCAGCCTGTCCAACGTGGTGTTCGAGATCGACACCCTGGCCGACAACGTGATCAAGGTCACCGAGGCCTTCGAGCCGCGCCTGCGCGACGCCGCCTGAGCGGCGCCCGACCGATTAACGGAGAGACGTCATGAACATCTGGAGCAAGCTGTTGACCGCCCTGCGCGGCGGCGCGAACGAGGTGGGTGAGTCGATCATCGACGGCCAGGCGCTGCGCATCCTGGACCAGGAAATCCGCGACTCCGACGCCGAGCTGCGCCGGTCCAAGGAAGCGCTGGCCGAGATCATGGCCAAGCACAAGCTGGCCGAGGCCCGGCTGGCCAAGTCCAACGAGAAGGCGGCCGAGTACGAGGCCTACGCGATCAAGGCGCTGGAGTCCGGCGACGAGGCGCTGGCGCGCGAGGTGGCCGGCAAGATCGCGGTGCTGGAAGGCAGCCGCGATGCCGAGCAGGCCCAGGTCGAGCAGTTCGCCGCCAGCATCGCCGACCTGCGTCGCGCGGTCGCCCAGGCCGAGACCAATATCCGCCGGCTGAAGCAGCAGGTCGACACGGTCAAGGCGACCGAGAGCGTGCAGCGTGCGCAGGCGACGGTCGCGCATCGCTACAGCGGTTCGCAGAGCAAGTTGCAGACCGCGATCGACTCGCTGGAGCGGATCAAGGTCAAGCAGGCCGAGCGCGGCGCGCGGATGGAAGCGGCCGCCGAGTTGGCCAAGGACGACGGCCAGGACGCGGTCGACGTCAAGCTCAAGGAGGCCGGCATCATCGCCGATGCCGCCAGTGCCGAGTCGGTGCTGGAGCGGCTGAAGCAGAAGCAGGCGGGTTGAGATCGGACTGTCTGAGAGCGGCGGGCAAGGACCGGCCGGTCGAGCAAGACTGGTTGAGCAAGACCTGTTGAACGGACGGTCGGGTCGGGCCAGGCCCGACCCGACGACCAGCAAGCGGCGGCAGGGAGGCTGCGCACAAGACCGGGCACGGAGGCCCGGCGACCTGCCGGTGGAGTGACCGGCGGGACAGGATCGGCCAGCGGCAGCCGCCGCGCCAGCGTCAGGGGAGATCGCCAGTGGAGACATTCCTGCAGATCGTTTTCTCGTACCCGACCGCGGTCTATACCGTGCTGCTCGGCGTACTGGTCGCGTACTGGTTGATCGCGATGCTGGGGATGATCGACTTCGAGATCATCGACGGCTGGTTCGAGAGCGATGTCGAGATCGGCGAAGCGGTCGATGCGGTCGACGGCAACGCGATGGCCGGCATCATGGCCAGGCTGGGGCTGGGCGGACTGCCGCTGATGATCGTACTGACCGTGCTGGTGTTGACCGCCTGGATGTTCAGTTACTACAGCGACTACCTGCTGCTGCGGCACTTGCCCGGCGGCGTGCTGCGGCTGTTGACCGGCACCGCTTCGATGGTGGCCAGCTTCGTTGTCGCGATGCCGGTGGCCGGCCTGTTGCTGCGCCCGGTGCGCAAGCTCTACGCCAAACTCCGCCCGGAACCGCCACGCTCGCTGCTGGGCATGGTCGGGGTGGTGCGCAGCCCGCTGGTCGACGCCCGCCAGGGCATCGCCGGGGTCGAGGACGGCGGCGCCGGCCTGGTGCTGCAGGTGCGGACCGAGGCCGCGGATGGCTTCAAGCGCGGCGACCGGGTGGTGCTGATCGAGCACATCGAGGATGACAACGTCTATCGGGTGATAGGCGAGGACGAATTCAGGGGGCTGTGACCTGCGTGTCGCCGCCCATCGAGTGGAAACCCGTACTTAGGGAGATGCGGTAATGGTGCTTGAACAAATTCTGCCGGTGCTGATCGGAATCGGCGTCGTGGTGGGCATCCTGCTTGGGGTGTTCGGGCTGATCAAGGCCTTCTACGTGAAGGTGCCGCAGGGCACCGCGCTGATCGTCAACGACCTGTCGTCGACGCCGAAGGTGCATTTCACCGGCGCGATGGTCCTGCCGGTGGTCTACAAGCAGGAGTTCATGAAGATCTCCCTGATCACGCTGGAAGTCGACCGGCGTGGCAAGGACGGGCTGATCTGCCAGGACAACATGCGCGCGGACATCACCGTCGCCTTCTACCTGCGCGTCAACGAGACCCAGCAGGACGTGCTGAAGGTGGCCAAGGCGATCGGCGTCGATCGCGCCTCCGATCGCGGCGCGGTCAACGAGCTGTTCAACGCCAAGTTCTCCGAGGCGCTGAAGACGGTCGGCAAGCAGATCGAGTTCGTCAAGCTGTTCGAGAACCGCCAGGAATTCCGCGACCGCATCATCGAGGTGATCGGCAACGACCTCAACGGCTACGTGCTCGAGGACGTCGCGATCGACTACCTGGAGCAGACCCCGAAGGGTTCGCTGGATCCGACCAACATCCTCGACGCCGAGGGCATCCGCAAGATCACCGAGCTGACCGCGGCGCAGAACGTGATCACCAACGAGCTCTCGCGCAACGAAGAGCTGGCGATCACCAAGAAGAACGTCGAGACCCGCGAGGCGATGCTGGCGCTGGAGCGGCAGCAGGCCGACGCCGAGGCGCGCCAGAAGCGCGAGATCGAGACGATCAAGGCGCGCGAGGAAGCCGAGACGCTGAAGGTGCAGGAAGAGGAGCGCCTGAAGGCCGAGCAGGCCCGCATCACGGTGCAGGAGCAGCTCGACATCCGCGAGGAGAACCGCCTGCGCGAGGTCGAGGTGGCGCAGCAGAACCGCCAGCGCGCGGTGGTGATCGAGGTCGAGAAAGTCACCCGCGCCAAGGATCTGGAGATCGTCTCGCGCGAGCGTGAGGTCGAGCTGCAGAAGATCGAGAAGGAAAAGGCGCTGGAAGAGCAGCGCAAGGAAATCGCCAACGTCATCCGCGAGCGCGTCGCGGTCGAGAAGACCGTCGCCCAGGAGGAAGAGCGGATCAAGGAAGTGCGCGAGGTCTCCGAGGCCGACCGCCATAAGCAGGTCACTATCCTCGAAGCGCAGGCGCGCGCCGAGCAGGACCTGGTGCGCCAGGTCAAGCAGGCCGAGGCCGAGGAAACCGCGGCGCGCCACAAGGCGGTCGAGGTCACGGTGATGGCGCAGGCCGAGCTGGAAGCGGCGGCCAAGCAGTCCGAGGCCAAGAAGAAGATGGCCGAGGGCATCGAGGCCGAGCGCGCGGCGCCGGGCCTGGCCGATGCGCGGGTCCGCGAGGTGTCGGCGGCGGCGATGGAGAAGGAAGGCCTGGCCGAGGCCAAGGTCATCGCCGAGAAGCTCACCGCCGAGGCGCGTGGCGGCCAGGAGAAGGGTCTGTCCGAAGCCAAGGTGCTGGAAGAGAAGCTGTCGGCGCAGGCGCGCGGCGAGCAGTCGCTGGGCGAGGCCAAGGCCAAGGCGACCCGCGACGTGGGCCTGTCCGAGGCGGAAGTGCTGCTCACCAAGCTCAAGTCCGAGGCCGAGGGCCTGGAGGACAAGTTCGCTTCGCTGGACGCGCTGTCGGAGAACGCGCGTGCCCACGAGGAGTTCCGCATGCAGCTGGAGAAGAACTTCGATCAGGCGATCGCCAGCATCGAGGCCAACAAGGACATCGCCCGCGAGCAGGCCGAAGTGCTGGGCACCGCCCTGGGCAAGGCCAACATCGACATCGTCGGCGGCGAGGGCGAGTTCTTCAATTCCTTCGCCAAGGCGCTGTCGGTCGGCAAGGCGATCGAGGGCGTGGCCGGCAAGAGCCCGATCGTGCAGGAGTTGCTGGAGAAGCTGGCCTCGATCAAGACCGGCCGGACCAACTCGGGCGATCGCACGGACGGATCCGCGCTGGATTCGTGATCGCGACGGCCGGCCGGCGCGCGACGCCCGGTCGGCCGCTCTTGCGCGGCGCTGCCGGCCCCGGGCGTACTGTGCCCCGTTCCGGCGCGCGCGTTGAACACGCACGTTGAGCACGCACGATGAACACGCGTGACGAGACAGGCCCCCCGCGGGGCCGGAGTGGAGACGGATGGCGGAACAGGACGCTCAGGCGGAAGTGACCACGGCCCAGGCGGCCGCGGGCTCGGCGGTGGACAAGGCGGTGGCCGAAGGCGGCGCCTACGAGGTGTTGCAGCGGCGCCTCGCCGATCAGGGACAGCGCCTGGGCGCGCTGGCCGAGGCGCTCAACGCGAATCGGCTGGAAACCTTCGGCAGCAGCCGGATGGAAGTCGTCGGCCGCTTGCGGGTGCGCACCGAGAACAACTGCGTCGCCCGCGACCTGGTCCAGGTCGGCGACCGTCTGCTGTTCGGCTACAACGTATTCCTCGGTCTGAAGAAGGAAACCCGCGTCGAGGACGTGTTCTCGCTGTACCAGCTGGTGCAGGCGGGCGACGGCTACGACGTGACCCCGGTCGCGGCGGCCGACAGCTTCCTGGGCGCCGACAGCTTCGTGCAGGACTTCCGCGAGCTGTACGCCTACTACAAGGACACCCGGCTGGTGCAGCTGGCGGTGCGCGACGGCAAGCTGCTGGCGGCGTTCCAGATCGGCGAGCGGCTGGACGACCTGCGGGTGTTCCGCTGGGCGCTGGCGGACGAGGGCCGCGAGGTCCGCTACATGGACAACCGCGGCGAGCGCGACATCGCGCTGCCGGCGCCGTACGACTTCGAATGGACCGAAGCGACCCGCGAAATGGCGGTCAACGGCCGCCATCCGCATCTGAACATCCTCGACACCGTGTTCGTCGAGACCCTCGGCGGCGACCTGACCGTCAAGGTCGAGAACAACACCGAGGACGGCGAGGGCATCTATCGCGAACCGGTCGAGGACAAGACCCAATCGCTGGACGACGCCAAGGTGTCGTTCGCGCGCCTGGGCAGCCTGATCCTGCTGAAGGTGCTGCCGTATCGCGAGCGCGACTGGCGCTACCTGGTCTACAACACCCTGAGCCGGCAGGTGCGACGCATCGACGAGATCGGCCAGGCCTGCATCCAGCTGCCGGAAGATCACGGCATCGTCTTCCCCGGCGGCTACTACCTGCAGAACGGCGAGTACAAGGCGTTCGAGCAGTCGATGGACGGCATGCGCTTCAGCCGTTCGGTGCGCTCGCCCAATGGCGAGGACGTGCTGTACGTGTTCTACGAGCCGCAGGCCGGGCGCACCGCGCTGTTCACCTACAACATGATCGAGCGGCGCCTGCAGACGCCGATGTTCGGTCATGGCATGGCGCGTCTGCCCGACGGCCGCATGGTGCTGTTCTCCTCCGAGAGCGACGACCCGACCCGGGTGCATCCGATGCAGGTCTGGCAGACCCCGTTCACCAGCGACGAGTTCGCCGCGCGGCAGCCGGCCGACAACAGCTTCCTGGGCCGGATCGGCAATGCCGAGCTGGTCCGCGGCATCTCCAACGTCTACGGTCTGGTCCGCGCGATCGCCTCGACCGAGGTGTCGCTGCAGCGTTACCAGCAGTTGGTGCACGAAGCGCGCCGGCTGTTCGACCTGCACCACTGGATCGCCGATCCGCAGGCCGGCGGCGTCGCCGCGCAGTTGCGCGAGGTCATCGCCACCGGCGAATCGGTGCTGGACGAGTACGAGAAGGTCGAGGGCATCCGCCGCCAGTCGGCGGCGGCGATGGCCGAGGCCGAGGCGCAGCAGAAGGCGCTGATCGCCGGCCTGCGACCGGAGGACTGGGACGGCGTGCAGCCGTTCGTGGAGGCGCTGGGCGCGCTGTCGCGCCAGCGCGGACACCTGCTGACCCTGCGCGAGCAACGCTACATCGACGTCGAACGCATCGACGCGATGGAAGCGCAGGTGCTGGAAGCGCAGGCGAGCCTCGGCGAGGCGACCGGCGTGTTCCTGGCCGGCGAACAGGCATTGCAGCCGTTCAGCGAACGCCTGCAGCAGTTCGATGCGCAGGCCCAGGCGGCCGAGAGCGTCAGCGCCCTCGACGCGCCGCTGGAGGCGATGCAGGCGATGTCCGCCGACCTCGACATGCTGTCGGAACTGATGGCGACGCTGAAGGTCGACGACGCGACCCGGCGGACCCGCATCGTCGAGTCGATCTCGGCCTTGTACGCGCGCCTGAACCAGGCCAAGGCCCGCGCCGGCCAGCGCCGTCGCCAGCTGGGATCGGCCGAGTCGGTCGCCCAGTTCGGTGCGCAGTTCAGTCTGTTCGGGCAGAGCATCGCCAGCGCGCTGGCGATGGCGCAGGACCCGGAGAAGTGCGACGAGCAGCTGTCGCGGCTGATGGTGCAGCTGGAGGAACTGGAGAGCCAGTTCGGCGAACACGAGCAGTTCCTGTCCGACATTCTCGCCAAGCGCGAGGAGCTGCTGGAAACCTTCGAGACCCACAAGCAGGCGCTGCTCGACGACCGCCAGCGCAAGGCGCAGAGCGTGGCCGATGCCGCGACCCGGATCCTGGACGGTCTGCCGCGGCGCACCGAGCGCCTGCAGTCGGCGGACGAGCTCAACGCGTTCTTCGCCGGCGACCCGCTGATCCTGAAGCTGCGCGAGCTGATCGAACGCCTGCGCGGGCTGCGCGACAACGTCCGCGCCGACGATGTCGAGGCGCGGCTGAAGGGCGCCCGCGACCAGGCCGTGCGCGGCCAGCGCGACCGCAGCGAGCTGTTCGAGGCCGGCGGCGACGTGATCCGGCTCGGCCCGCGGCACCGCTTCAGCGTCAACACCCAGCCGCTGGATCTGACCATCATGCCGCGCGGCGAGGGCCTGGCCCTGCACCTGACCGGCACCGACTTCTTCGAGCCGCTGCACGACGAGACCCTGGACGCCTCGCGCGACTACTGGCAGGTGTCGCTGGACTCGGAATCGCCGCAGCTGTATCGCGGCGAGTACCTGGCCGGGCTGATCGTCGACGCCGCGCGCGACAAGACCGACGGACTGGACGCCGATCGGCTGGCGCAGGCGCTGGCGCAGCCGGAGGCGATGGCGCGGCTGGTGCGCGAGTTCGCCGCCCCGCGTTATCGCGAGGGTTACGAGAAGGGCATCCACGATCACGATGCCGCGCTGATCCTGCAGGCCCTGCTGCCGTTGCAGGCCGGTGCCGGCAGCCTGGTGCATGCGCCGCAGGCGCGCGCGCTGGCGT
>NZ_VICD02000108.1 GCF_006546735.2 Marilutibacter maris
CCGCGAACGCCCCGTCGGCATCGCGCATCGCGGCCAGGGTCTGCAACAGGCATTCGTTGACCCCGACCAGATCGACCGGAATCGTCAGCAGCCATGGCGTGGCGCAGGCATCGGCAAGGGCATCCAGGCCGGCCAGCGGACCGATTCCGTCGCCGACACGGTCCGGCACCGAGACCAATCCGGCCTCGCGGTAACGCTGCGGGGTCCGGTTCGCGCTGACCAGTACCTGCCCGACCTCGCCGCCGAAGCGCTGCCACCAGCGCAGCACCTGCGCTTGCCCGCCCCGCTCCAGCCAGGCCTTGTCGATCCCGCCCAGCCGCGAGGCGCGGCCGCCAGCGAGAATGCCCAGGGTGATGTCGGATGCTCTCAGCATCGGTGCAACGCTCCCGTGCGCAACCTTGCCGCAGTGTCGCGGGCCGCGATCAAACGCTCCAATGAAGGCCCCATCGCGGCCTACGCCGCTCCTGCCGCCGCGACCCGGGAGTCGCCGCTCACTTGCCGCGTTTGACGTGGCGCATCAGTCGCCGCTTGCGCGCGACCTGGCGCTCGCTGAGCTCGTTCTTGCGCCCCTCGAACGGGTTGCTGCCTTCCTTGAACACGAAGCGCACCGGGGTGCCGATCAGCTTGAAGCGCTTGCGGAAGAAGTTCTCCAGATAGCGCTTGTAGGAATCGCCCAGCGTGCGCAGGCGGGTGCCGTGGACGACGAAGCTGGGCGGGTTGGTGCCGGAGGGGTGGGCGAAGCGCAGCTTGGCGACGTGACCGCGCACGCTGGGCGGCGGGTTCGAGGCGTAGGCGATCTCCAGGGCCTTGTTGACTTCGCTGGTGCCGAACTCGCGGGTCGCCGAAGCGTGCGCGCGGTGCACCGCGCGGAACAGTTCGCGCAGACCGGAGCCGTGCTTGGCGCTGATCCTTACCGCCTCGGCCCAGCCGACAAAGCCCAGTTTGCGCGACAGCATCGCCTCGGCCTGTTCGCGCTGGTAGTCGCTGAGTCCGTCCCACTTGTTGACCGCGACCACCAGGGCACGGCCGGCGTCCAGCGCCAGCGCCAGCACGGTCGCGTCCTGGTCGGTGACGCCCTCGGACGCGTCGAGCATCACCACCGCGACCTGGCAGTCCTCGATCGCCTGCAGGGTCTTGATGATCGAGAACTTCTCGACCGCCTCCTCGACCCGCGCCTTGCGGCGCACGCCGGCGGTGTCGATCAGGCGGTAGCGGCGACCGTCGCGCTCCATGTCGATCGCGACCGAGTCGCGGGTGGTGCCGGGCACGTCGGAGGCGATCATCCGCTCCTCGCCCAGCAAGCGATTGACCAGGGTCGACTTGCCGACGTTGGGGCGCCCGATGAAGGCCAGCCGGACGCGCTCGGGATCGTTATCGAGATCGACCCGCGCCCCCTGCTCGGGCAGCCGCTCCAGCACTTCGTCGATCAGATCGTCGATGCCGCGGCGGTGCGCGGAGGAAATGTCGATCGCGTCGGCAAAGCCGTAGCGGGCGAACTCGTTGAGGGCGGCCTGGGAATCGAGGCCGTCGGTCTTGTTGACCACCAGCAGGGTCGGCCGCGCGGCCTTGCGCAGCCAGGCCAGGATCTCGTCGTCCAGTGCGGACGCGCCTTCGCGGCCGTCGACGACGAACAGCACCAGGTCGGCCTCCTCGGCGGCGGCTCGGGCCTGGCGGGTGGTCGCGCCGACCAGGCCCTCGTCCTCGCCGGCGATGCCGCCGGTGTCCACGACCGCGAAATGCGGCCGTCCTTCCGGCCGGCAGACCCCGTAGTGGCGGTCGCGGGTCACCCCCGGCTCGTCATGCACCAGCGCGTCGCGGGTACGCGTCAGCACATTGAACAGCGTGGACTTTCCGACGTTGGGTCGGCCAACGAGGGCGACGAGCGGGAGCATGGCGGGAACCGGACTGGAGGGACGGGAACGGGATGGGCGCGCGGAGCGACCGGTGGACCGGCGCCGGCGACGCTACTGGGTCGCATGATGACGGTGCGGACAGGAAAAGGAAACGGCCGGCGTGTGGCCGGCCGTTTCCGGAATGTCGCGGCGGCGCGCTCGGGCGGCCGCCGGGTTGACCTTACTGCAGCCGGTAGGCCGAGAGCCGGCCCTCGACATCCTGAACCAGCAGGATGCCGTCGGCGACGATCGGCGCGGCACGCAGCGCGTTGCGCCCGGCGCGGACGCGGGCGGCGAACTCGCCGTTGTCCAGCTTCAGCCAGTGCAGGTAGCCGTCGTAATCGCCGACCACGGCGAAGTCGCCCTGCACCGCCGGTGCGGTGACCGCACGACGGGCCAGGCCCGGCTGCTGCCACATCGCGGCGCCGTTGCGCTTGTCCAGTCCGTAGACGCTGCCGCTGGCGGCGGTGATCACGATGCGGTCGGCGGCGACGCCGATGCGGCCGGGGCCGCCGTTGTCCGAGGCCCACATCGGGCGGCCGCTGGGACCGTCGATCGCCACGGTGCTGCCCTTGAAGCTGGTCGCGAAGATGACCTGGCCGTCGAGCACCGGGGTGCCGTCGACGTCGGCCATGCGATCCAGCTCGGTGCGCCCTTCCTGCTGCCCGATCGGCTGTTCCCACAACGGGCGGCCGTCGGTCGCCGACAGCGCCGACAGGGTGCCGTCGTCGTTGCCGACGAAGACCAGGCCCGGGCCCAGCAGCGGCGCGTCGTTGCCGCGCACCGACAGTGCCGGCACGTCGTGGTTCCAGAACCAGCGGCGCTCGCCGGTGGCGGCGTCGAAGGCGGTGACGCGATTGTCGTTGGAACGGACCAGGACCATGCCCATGCCGACCGCGGGCGCGGCGATCACCTCATTGGACACCTGCGCCTGCCAGCGCTCGGCACCGGTTTCGGCGTCGAGGGCGACGATCTGGCCGTCGAGGCCGCCGGCCACCACCAGACCGTCGCCGACTCCGGGGCCGCCGCTGAGCGCCAGCTCGGATTCGTAGGTCCACAGGGTACGGCCGCTCTGCAGATCCAGCGCCCGCACGCCGCCCTCCACCGCCGCCGCATAGATGCGGCCATCGGCGACGACCGGGCCTTGCTGGGCGCCGATCAGGCCTTCGCCCTTGCCGACCCGGGCCGTCCACAACTCGGCGACCGACTGGCTGGGGGTGAACTCGACCAGGTCGGCGGGTTCGTTCGGCTTGTCCTTGCCCTTGCCGCCGCCGAACCAGCCCTTGACCGTGGAGCAGCCGGCCAGCGCGGACACGCAGACCAGGACCGCGGCGACGCGAACGACCGGGCGCGCCGACAGCGGGCGAGCGCAGGCCCGGACGGGAGTGATCAGAGCGGAATTCATCAGGACTTGGCCTCGGCTTCGGCTTCGACGGGCGTGCCGCCGACTTCGGTGAGTTTGAGCTCGAGCATCTTGCGCATCGGTGAACCGACATCCATCTTGGTCAGCGCCTGCTCATAGGAGGCGCGGGCCTCGTCGGGCTTGCCGAGCGCGAACTGGGCGTCGCCGCGGATCTCCAGCGCGATCGCCGAGTCGGATTGCGCCATCAACGCCAGCGCCGCTTCCGCCTGGCCGGCTTCGATCTGCAGCCGGGCCAGACGCTGGTTGACGATCTCGACCAGGGCCGGGTCCTCGGCCGAAACGCCCTCGAGGGTCGCGATCGCGGCCTCGTTGTCGCCGGCGGCGACCTGCTTCTGCGCCAGCTCCAGGCCGGCGAGCAGCGCCAGCATGCCGGGCTGCAGGTTCCCGGTCAGTTCGGCCGCCTTGGGGTCGTCGGACTCGATCGCCTCGATCGCGGTGCTGTAGCGGTCGGCCTCTTCCAGCTTCTGCTGCTGCTGGCTGTGTTCCCACCATTTCCATCCGCCGATCGCGGCGAAACCCAGGGCGATGCCGCCGATCAGTCCAGCGCCGTTGTTGCGCAGCCACTGCAGGACGCGCTCGCTTTGTTCGTGTTCGTCGAGAAGGTCGTCGATTGCCATTGATCAGATAGTCGGGCCGGGGCTTCGGAGCCGGACGCCCGGCACGACCCGCCGGACGCGGGCCGGAGGCGACATGCATGGACCGGCCCGGAAGCCGAGTATGGAGTTCGACGGTGCCGCCGCAACCGATTATTCGGCTGGCGGAACCACGGAGCCGTCAGAGGATAGCGTAAAGCGAGCCACGTTGGACTTGCTGAACGCTGTCAGGTCGACGATCTCGCCGTCGTGGCGCAGCTCGATGGCCGACACGTTGCCCACGGTCATGCGGGCCACCCGGCCGGCCGGGTAGCTGCGACGCTCGCCGGCGGCGACCAGACCCTTCTCGAGCGTCCGGCCGTCGGAACCGAACACCTCGAACCAGCTTTCGTCGTTGAACAGCAGCGACACCGCCGCGTCGTCGTCGCGGTGGTCGGAGCGTGGGTCGTCGGCACGCGTGTCGATGCTGCGCGGGGTCATCGAGGCGACCACCGGAGTGCGCGCCGGGCGCCGGGCCGTGGTCGAGGCCGGCGCGTCCTGGCGCACCGGTGCCAGGCCCTCGGGGACATCCAGCGACTGCACGTCGGGCGTCCCGGAAGTCGGAGACAGGTGGTCGCGCGTGGCCCACCAGACCGGCAGGGCGATCGCCGCGGTCATCACGATGTAGACGGCATTGCGGGTCGTCTGTTCCAGCACCCGGCGGTAGCGCGGGGTGTGGCTGTGGCTGACCAGTTCCGGCGGCGCCACGCGGGGGACATGGGCCTCGTCCAGGCAGCCATCGACATCCAGGTCGAGTTTGAGCAGGCGGGCGTAACTGCGCAGTTGCCCGCGTACGAAGATCGGCGCACCGAGGACGTCCCAGTCGTCGTTCTCCAGCGCTTCGATCACCCGCAACGGCATCCTGAGGCGGGAGGACACCTGCTCCCGGGTCAGGCCGCCGGCTTCGCGGGCCTGCCGCAAACGCGAACCACAACTATGTACTGAACCCGATTCGATTGGGTCTGGCTGGATCATCGTCTACCGCTTTCCCCCGTGTCAGAGCCCGACGCGTCCGGGAACTCCGCCCTCAGCCGCTGAACATAACGATCGGCTGCGTCCTTGTCGCCGAGTTGTCGCTCAATTTGTGACGCAAGCATCAACGCGCGGGCGTCCGCCGGTGCCGCCGCCAGCCTGCGTTCGGAAAAGGCACGCGCCTTGAACGCGTCGCCGGCGCGGAATTCGCGCTCGGCCATGGCCGCCAGCGCGACCGGATTTTCGGGCGCCAGTCTGAGCGCGGCCGCCAGGTAGCGCCCCGCCTTCTCGTCGAGCCCGGCCTTGTCGGCACACGAGCCGGCGTTGGCGAGCGCGAAGTCCGGCGTGGCATAGCCGCGGTCGCCCAGCGCCCGCTCGAACCATTCCAGCGATTCGGAGGCCTGTCCGGTCCGGCAAAGCCAGGCGCCGTAGTTGTTGAGCTGGGCGCCGCGGGGGCTGAGTTCGGCGGCCCGGCGATAATGCTCGCCGGCCCGGGCCGACTGCCCCTGGCGTTCGTAGACCGCCCCCATCAGGGTATGGGCGGCGCTGGAGGAGTCGTCCAGCTTGAGCGCGGTCCGGGCCGCCTCGGCGGCACTGTCGAGGTCGTTGGCCAGCAGCGCACGCTGCCCCGCATGGACCGTGACCGCCGCCCGCGTCCCGGAGTTGCGGCCGCGATTGTCGTCGCTGATGTCGTACTCCGGCGCCACCCGGGTGTATTCGCGCTTGTCGAGGTCGGGGCGGACGAAGCTCAGCCGGCTGCAGCCGGAGGCCAGCAGCACCAGCAGCAGGCAGAACCACAATGGATGGGCAGCGGCCGACGGCCACCGGGAGACGCGAGGGCTGCGGGCATCACGCCGCGGCATCGCCGGCCTCCGTGTTCGCGTCGGGCCGGTCGGAGCGCTCGTCCGGCTGCCGACGGTTCAACTGTTCGCGGAACGCCGCCTGGCGGCGGGTGCGATCGGTGACCTGGCCCTTGAGCTGGCCGCAGGCGGCGTCGATGTCGTCGCCGCGGGTGCGCCGCACCGGGGCGATCATCCCGGCATTGTTGAGCAGCTTCTGGAAGCTGCGGATCGCGAGGTCGTCGGGGCGCTCGAAGCGGGTCCCGGGGAACGGATTGAACGGGATCAGGTTGATCTTGGCCGCGTCCTTCATCTGCACCGCGCGGTCGAAGGCGCGCATCAAACGGACCAGTTCGCGCGCATGCTCGGGCTGGTCGTTGACCCCCTTCATCAGGGTGTACTCGAAGGTCACCGAGGTGCCGCGCTTGCGCAGCGCATAGCGCACGCAGGCGTCCATCAGCTCGGCGATCGGATATTTCTTGTTGAGCGGCACCAGGCGGGTACGCAGCTCGTCGTTGGCCGCGTGCAGCGATACCGCCAGCGATACGTCGCTGACCTCGCCGAGGCGGTCGATCATCGGCACCATGCCGGCGGTCGACAGGGTCACGCGCTTGTTGGCCAGGCCGTAGCCGAGGTCGTCGCGCATGATGCTCATCGCCCGCACCACGTTGTCGAAGTTGGCCAGCGGCTCGCCCATGCCCATCATCACCACGTTGGTCAGGCGGCGCTGCTGGTGCGGCACGTTGCCCAGGTGGCGGGCGGCGACCCAGACCTGGCCGATGATCTCGGCGGTCGACAGGTTGCGGTTGAAGCCCTGGGTCGCGGTCGAGCAGAACTGGCAGTTCAGCGCGCAGCCGACCTGCGAGGACACGCACAGGGTCCCGCGCCCCTTGTCGGGGATGTAGACGGTCTCGATCGCGTTCTTCGCGTCCATGCCGAGCAGCCACTTGTGGGTGCCATCGGCGGAAGGCTTGTCGAAGATCACCTCGGGCGCATGCACGACCGCGCGTTCCTCAAGCTTGGCGCGCAGCGCCTTGCCCAGGTCGGTCATGCCGTCGAAATCGGTGACGTGGCGGTGATGGATCCACTTCATCACCTGGTGCGCGCGAAAGCGCTTCTCGCCCAGCTCCTGCTCGAAGAAGTCTTCCAGCGAGCTGCGGTCGAGATCGAAGATGTTGCGGCGCCCATCGGCGCCGCCGGCGGCCACCGACGAAGCCGTGCGCGGCTGCGTCGGTGCCCTGCCCTCCGTCCCGGCGGCCGCGCCCGGCGAGGCCACCGGCACTTCGGTGCCGTTGGTTTCGGCCGGATTGTCGTGTTGCGTGCTCATCGGGACGGTGGCAGTGATTGGAATCAGCGGGCGTGGACGTCGGTCGCCGGGAAGAAGTAGGCGATCTCGATCGCGGCATTCTCCAGGCTGTCGGAACCGTGCACCGCATTGGCGTCGATGCTGTCGGCGAAGTCGGCGCGGATGGTGCCCGGCGCGGCTTCCTTGGGATTGGTCGCACCCATCAGCTCGCGGTTCTTCAGCACCGCGCCCTCGCCTTCCAGGACCTGGATCATCACCGGGCCGGAGATCATGAACTCGACCAGGGCATTGAAGAACGGACGCTCGCGGTGGACCGCGTAAAAGCCTTCGGCCTCGGCGCGCGAGAGGTGCTTCATCTTGGAAGCGACGACCTTGAGGTCGGCCTTCTCGAAGCGGGTGTAGATCTCGCCGATGACGTTCTTGGCGACGGCATCGGGCTTGATGATGGAAAGGGTGCGCTCCAGCGCCATGGAAGGTGTCTCCGGATTGGCGGGCCGGCCTCGCGCAATTCCTTGGCGAGAGCCCAAAGGTAACAGAAAAACCCGTGCCGGGGCACGGGTTTAGCCGATATGGCTGCGGTAATTCTAGCGAATCCTCCACCGCGTTGTCACCGCCGGCGGGCGATTGCCGTCCGGACCACGTTGACGTCGTCCCTGCCCGGCCCTAGCATCAAACAAGCGTTTGATTCAGATCCACCCTGTCCCCCACTACCACGGCAGCAATCCGATGGCGGCCACCGCCCACTTTTCCACCAAGGACCGCATCCTCGGCGCCGCCGAGGAGCTCTTCGCCCAGTTCGGCTTCACCGGCACCTCGCTGCGTCAGGTCACCAGCCGGGCCGCCGTCAACATCGCGGCGGTCAACTATCACTTCGGCAGCAAGGAGAACCTGGTCAACGAGGTGTTCCGTCGCCGCATGGACGACATGAGCGCACGCCGGTTGGCGGCGCTGAATGCCGCGATCGAACAGTCACCCGGTGAACTGGAGCCGATTCTGGCGGCCTTCGTCGAGCCGGCCCTGGCGATCGCCCAGGACAAGCACGGCGGTGCCGCCTTCGTGCGCATGGTCGCCCGCGCCTATGCCGAGAAGAACGACAGCCTGCGCCGGTTCCTGTCCGATCACTACGGACATGTCCTGCGCGAGTTCGCCAAGGCCATCGCCGCGGCGGTACCGGGGTTGAGCAAGGAGGAGCTGTACTGGCGGCTGGACTTCCTGGCCGGTGCGCTGACCTATGCGATGGCCGACTTCGGGATGATCAAGCGTCCCGCCGGTGTCACCGAAGCGGCGCACCGTGAGCGTGCGGCACGTGAACTGATCCGATTCGCCGCGGCCGGCTTCAAAAGCTGACCGGGCCCGATCCTCGATCACATTTTATTTTCCAAACAAGGACTTGAAGGGTATGTCTAATAAACTTCTTGTGCGCCGCGCCGCAGTGCTCGGCGCCGGTGTCATGGGCGCGCAGATCGCTGCGCACCTGACCAATGCCGGTGTCGATACCGTGCTCTACGATCTGCCGGCGAAGGACGGCGACCCGAACGGGATCGTGATCAAGGCGATCGCCGGCCTGGCCAAGCTCAGCCCCGCCCCGCTGGCCGACAAGGCGCTGGCGGCGCGGATCACCCCGGCCAACTATGAGACGGGCCTCGAGTTGCTCAAGGGCTGCGACCTGGTGATCGAGGCCATCGCCGAGCGCATGGACTGGAAGCAGGATCTGTACCGCAAGATCGCGCCGTTCGTCGCCGATCACGCAGTGCTGGCCAGCAACACCTCCGGCCTGGGCATCAACGCGCTGGCCGACGTGTTGCCCGAGCAACTGCGCCACCGCTTCTGCGGCGTGCACTTCTTCAACCCGCCGCGCTACATGCACCTGGCCGAGCTGATCCCGGCCCGCGGCACCGACGCGGCGGTGATGGAGGGGCTGGAGACCTTCCTGACCACCACCCTCGGCAAGGGCGTGGTGTTCGCCAAGGACACCCCGAACTTCATCGGCAACCGCATCGGCGTGTTCTCGATGCTGGCGGCGATGCACCACACCGAGCAGTTCGGCCTGGGCTTCGACACCGTCGACGCGCTGACCGGTCCGCTGATCGGGCGCCCGAAGTCGGCGACCTACCGCACCGCCGACGTGGTCGGTCTGGACACCATGGCCCACGTCATCAAGACCATGGCCGACACCCTGCCCGACGACCCGTGGCACAAGTACTTCAAGGCGCCCAAGTGGCTGGCCGCGCTGATCGAGAAGGGCGCGCTGGGCCAGAAGACCCGCGCCGGCGTCTACACCAAGCGCGGCAAGGACATCCTGGTGCTCGACCTCCAGCAGCAGGACTACCGCGCCTCCGCCGGCGAGCTCGACACCGAGGTCGCCGCGCTGCTGAAGGAGCGCGATCCGGCGAAGAAGTTCGCCGCCCTGCGCGCCAGCGCGCACCCGCAGGCCAGGTTCCTGTGGGCCTGCTTCCGCGACACCTTCCACTACAGCGCCTACCACCTGGCCGACATCGCCGATACCGCCCGCGATGTCGACTTCGCGATGCGCTGGGGCTACGGCTGGTCGCTGGGACCGTTCGAGTCCTGGCAGGCCGCGGGCTGGAAGCAGGTCGCCGAGTGGATCGCCGAGGACATCGTCTCCGGCGACGCGATGAGCAACGCCGCCCTGCCCGACTGGGTGTTCGACGGCCGCGACGGCGTGCATGCCGCCGAGGGCAGCTACAGCCCGGCGCGCAACGCCAAGGTGCCGCGCTCGGCCAACCCGGTCTACGCGCGCCAGCGCTTCCCCGACGCATTGCTCGGCGAGTCCTTCCCGAAGGGCCGCACCGTGTACGAGAACGACGGTGTCCGGATGTGGGCGGACGAGGGTGACGACATTGCCGTGCTCAGCTTCAAGACCAAGATGCACACGGTCAACGATCACGTGCTCAACGGCATCCAGGAAGCGATCGGCATCGCCGAGCGCGACTTCCGCGGCCTGGTGATCTGGCAGCCGAAGGAGCCGTTCTCCGCCGGTGCCGACCTCGCCGGCGCGCTGGGCCTGCTGCAGGCCGGCGACGTCAAGGGCTTCGAGGCGATGGTCGCCAACTTCCAGGCCACCAGCCAGCGGATCAAGTACGCGCTGGTGCCGGTGGTCGCGGCGGTGCGCGGTCTCGCCCTGGGCGGCGGCTGCGAGTTCCAGATGCATGCCGCCCACACCGTGTTCGCGCTGGAGAGCTACGTCGGTCTGGTCGAGGCGGGCGTCGGCCTGCTGCCGGCCGGCGGCGGCCTGAAGGAGCTGGCGGTGCGCGCTTCCGACAAGGCCGGGGCCAGCGGCGACGTGTTCGCCGAGCTGAAGACCGCGTTTGAGAGCGTCGCTATGGGCAAGGTCGCGACCTCGGCGATGGAGGCCAGGCAGCTGAAGCTGGCCCGCGAGGACGACAGCATCGTGTTCAACGCCTTCGAGCTGCTGCACGTGGCCAAGGCCCGTGCGCTGGCGCTGGCCGAGGGCGGCTACCGTCCGCCGCTGCCGGCGCGCAGCATCCGCGTCGCCGGCGACGTCGGCATCGCCACCTTCAAGATGCTGCTGGTCAACATGCTTGAGGGGCGCTTCATCTCCCCGCACGACTACGAGATCGCCAGCCGCATCGCGACCGTGATCTGCGGCGGCGAGATCGACCGCGACTCGCGCGTCGACGAGGAATGGCTGATCCGCCTGGAACGCGAGCACTTCGTCGCCCTGGCGCAGATGCCCAAGACCCAGGAGCGCATCGCCCACATGCTCAAGACCGGCAAGCCGCTCCGCAACTAAGCCTTTCCAGCCTCCTCCACCGCTTGCGGCGGAGGATTGAGGTGGGGCAGCCCCCCATCCCAGCCTTCCCCCGCAATCGGGGGAAGGCGTCATAACAAGGGATCAGGAAATGAACAAGCAAGTCCAAGACGCCTACATCGTCGCCGCCACCCGCACCCCGGTCGGCAAGGCCCCGCGTGGCGTGTTCCGCAACACCCGTCCCGACGAGATGCTCGCGCACGTGCTGCGCAGCGTGGTCGCGCAGGCGCCGGGCATCGACGTCAATCGCATCGACGACGCGGTCATCGGCTGCGCGATGCCCGAAGGCGAGCAAGGCATGAACGTGGCCCGCATCGGCGCGCTGCTGGCCGGCCTGCCCAACACCGTCGCCGCACAGACCGTCAACCGCTTCTGCTCCTCCGGCCTGCAGGCGGTCGCGCTCGCGGCCAACGAGATCCGCCTGGGCAACGCCGAGCTGATGCTGGCCGGCGGTACCGAGTCGATGTCGATGGTGCCGATGATGGGCAACAAAGTGGCGCTGAGTCCCGAGGTGTTCGCCCGCGACGAGAACATCGCGATCGCCTACGGCATGGGCATCACCGCCGAGAAGGTCGCCGAGGAATGGAAGGTCTCCCGCGACGACCAGGACGCCTTCGCCCTCGCCTCGCACCAGAAGGCGCTGGCGGCGATCGCCGCGGGCGAGTTCAAGGACGAGATCAGCCCCTACGAGGTGCTCTCGCACCTGCCCGACCTGGCCGGCAACGCGGTGCAGCTGAAGAAGAAGCTCGTCGACACCGACGAGGGCCCGCGTCCGGACACCTCGATCGAAGGCCTGGGCAAGCTGCGCCCGGTGTTCCGCAACGGCCAGTTCGGCGGCACCGTGACCGCCGGCAACAGCTCGCAGATGAGCGACGGCGCGGGTGCGGTCCTGCTGGCCTCCGAACAGGCGGTCAAGGACTACGGCCTGACCCCGCTGGCGCGCTTCGTCAGCTTCTCGGTCGCCGGTGTGCGCCCGGAAGTGATGGGCATCGGTCCGATCGCCGCGATTCCCAAGGCCCTGGCCCAGGCCGGGCTGAGCAAGGACCAGTTGGACTGGATCGAACTCAACGAGGCCTTCGCCGCGCAGGCGCTGGCGGTGATCCGCGATTCCGGGCTGGACCCGGCCAAGGTCAACCCGCTTGGCGGCGCGATCGCCCTCGGCCATCCGCTGGGCGCGACCGGCGCGATCCGCACCGCGACGATCCTGCACGGCCTGCGCCGTCGTCAGCAGAAGTACGGCATGGTGACGATGTGCATCGGCACCGGCATGGGCGCGGCCGGCATCTTCGAGGCGCTGTAAGGCCATCGCTCCTGCGGCTCGCGGAAAACGGCGCCTTCGGGCGCCGTTTTAGTTTCCTGCCGCACCGGCTCAGGCCAGCCCCGCATCAGGCCAGTCCCGCCTCAAGCCAGTCGCGTACCGTCCGGAACTTCGCGTTCGACGGTGGTGATCACCACTCCGTCGTCGGTCGGGAAGCCGGTCAGCAGGAACTCGGACATGAACTTGCCGACCTGCCTGGGCGGGAAGTTGAGCACGCCGACGATCTGCCGTCCGACCAGGTCCTCGGGGCGGTAGAGATCGCGGATCTGCGCGCTGGTCTTGCGCACACCATGCGGGCCGAAGTCGACCCACAGCTTCCAGGCCGGCTTGCGGGCCTCGGGAAATTCCTCGACCCGTAACACCGTGCCCGCGCACAGCGCGAGCTTTTCGAAATCGCTCCAGGCGATCGTCGGCCATGCCTGATCGGTTTCGCTCATCCGCCTGCCCTCTTCTCCATCCAGTCCTTCCATGCGTCGCGGGCCTCGGCCCACCAGTAGCCCAGTTGCGCGGCGGCGAAACCGGCCGGCTTCATTGCCGATACCAGCCCGTAGTCGGCAAAGCCGGTCCAGCGTTCGTCGCCCTCGGCGATCGCCGCGGCCAGCACCTCGCCGGCATGGGTGGTCGGGGCGACGCCGTGGCCGCCGAAGGCCTGCGCCAACCATAACCCGTCGTCGATGCGGCCGATTTGCGGCATCTGGTGGCGGGCGTAGCTCATCAGCCCCGACCAGGCATGCTCGATACGCACGCCTTCCAGCTGCGGAAACACCCTCATCAGGTCGCGATACAGCAACCGCTCGACCGCGGACGGCGGACGCTCGCGTATCGAGATGCGTCCGCCCCACAACAGTCGGGTATCGGGCAGCGCCCGGTAATAGTCGAACGCGAAGCGGGTGTCGTAGACCGCGGCGCGGGTGCGGACCGCCTCATGCAGGCGGTCGCCCAGGGGTTCGGTCGTCATCACGTAGGTCGCGATCGGCAGGACGCCGGCGTCGACGCGTCCGAGCAGTCCGGCCAGGTAGCCGCCGCAGGCCAGCACCACCGTTTCCGCCTCCACCTCGCCCCGCTCCGTCGCAATCCGCCATCCGGCACCGCTGCGGGTGAGCGCGATGGCCGGGCTGCGCTCGTGCAGGCGTACGCCCCGCCGCGACGCGACCCGTGCCAGCCCGCGGGCGTACTTCAAGGGATGGAAGTGGAAGGCGTCGGGCTCGAACAGGCCTTCGCCGTAGCGCTCGGTGCGCAGCCGCTCGCGCATCCGCTCGCGGTCCAGCCATTGCCAGTGGATGCCGTAGGCGTCGGCGAGCAGGCGCTGACGCGCCCGCAACACGTCCCGGTCGCGGAACCAGTTGGCCCAGATCACGCCGCCGTCGACGGCATCGCAGTCGATCGCGTGGGTCCGGATGCGCTCCCGGATCAGGCCGACCGCGGCCACGGTGCCGGCATAGAGCTCGCGGGCGCGCCGGCGGCCGAGGTCGCGCAGCAGTTCGGCCTCGCCACGGGAGTAGCCGCCGAACACGAAGCCGCCGTTGCGGCCGGAGGCGCCGAAGCCGACCTGCCGGGCCTCCAGCAGCACCACGTCGTCGATGCCGCGCTCGGCCAGTCCGAGCGCGGTGTTGAGACCGGCAAAGCCGGCGCCGATCACGCAGACGCGGGCAGCGGTTCGCGTCTCCAACGCCGGCCAGCCGGCGCCGTCGCCGGTCAGGCCTTCGTGGTAGTAGGTCGAAGCATCGTTCTGGCGCATCGTTCGGGCTTCCGGCGGTGCCGGGCGCAGGCGTCGATGCCGAGATCCGCGCCGGGGCTATTCGTTCTCGCGCACGCCCAGTTCGTCGAGCGCGCTCTGCATCATTCCCGCGGCGGCCTCGCTGAGCTTCTCGTGGTCGAGCGCGTAGCGGATGGTCGCCTCGATCAGCCCCAGGTGGGTGCCGCAGTCGAACCGGGTGCCGCGGAAACGGTAGGCGTTGACGGTCTCCTCGGCCAGCAGCGAGGAAATCGCGTCGGTGAGCTGGATCTCGCCTCCGGCGCCCGGCGGGGTCGCTTCGAGCAGTTCGAAGATCCGCGGGTTGAGCACGTAGCGGCCGACCACGGCCAGGGTGCTGGGCGCGACCTCGGGTTTGGGCTTCTCGACCATCGCGCGGATCCGGCCCTGGCGCTCGTCGAAGTCGTCGGTCGCGACGATGCCGTAGCTGGCGGTCTTCTCGCGCGGCACGTCCTGCACCGCGATCACGCTGGAACCGCCCTGCTGGGCGACGTCGGCCATCTGCGACAGCGCGCCGGGACCGCGGTTCCAGATCAGGTCGTCCGGCAGCAGCACCGCGAACGGCTCGTCGCCGATCACCGGCCTGGCGCACAGCACCGCATGGCCCAGGCCCTTGGCCTCGGGCTGGGTCACGAACACCGCGCGTACGCCCTTGGGCAGGACGTGCCGGACCAGCTCCAGTTGCTCGTGCTTGCCGGCCCGCTCCAGTTTCTGTTCGAGTTCGTAGGCCTTGTCGAAGTAATCGGCCACCGCGTGCTTGTAGCGGTTGGTGATGAACACCAGGGTGTCGCAACCGGCCTCGATCGCCTCATCGACGGCGTACTGGATCAGCGGTCGGTCGATGACCGGCAACATCTCCTTGGGAACGGTCTTGGTGGCGGGAAGGAACCGGGTGCCGAGGCCGGCGACCGGAAAAACGGCTTTGCGAATGCGGGGAAACTGTCTGGACTGTTGGGACATCAAATCTTCCTGGCGCTACGAGCGGGAAATGCAACGACCGTGGTCGAGTCGTTCGCTCCGATGGCAGGCGCGTCTTCGGGCAGGAACTCGGGCACCGTCGTCCGCAACAGGGTAGCAAGGGTTTCGCAATCGTATGTTTCCGATGCCGAACGCATGGCCCTGATCGCGACGCTGATCTCGTTGCTGACCACGGTGCGCGGTTCGGCCTGCAGGATCTTCGGATGCGCGGTCGGCCGATAGCGCTCGTCGGCGTGGAACAGCGTCTCGTGGAGCTTCTCGCCCGGGCGCAGGCCGGTGTACACCACCGCGATGTCGCGCCCCGGCTGCTTGCCGGCGAGACGGATCATCTGGTCGGCAAGCAGGCGTATCGGCACCGGCTCGCCCATGTCGAGGGTGTAGATCGCCTCGTGGGTACCGATCGCCGATGCCTGCAGGATCAGCTGGCAGGCCTCGGGGATGGTCATGAAATAACGGGTGACCTCGGGGTCGGTCACGGTCACCGGTCCGCCGTTGCGGATCTGCTCGCGGAACAGCGGCACCACGCTGCCGGCGGAATCGAGCACATTGCCGAAGCGCACGGTGACGAAGCGCGTGGTCCGCTCGTTGGCCAGCGACTGGCACACCATCTCGGCCAGGCGCTTGGTCGCGCCGAGCACGTTGACCGGATCCACCGCCTTGTCGGTGGAGATCAGCACGAAGGTGCCGACGCCGGCGTCGCGGCAGGCCCCCGCCACCGTGGCGGTCGCCAGCACGTTGTTGCGCACCGCCTCGCGCAGCTGTCCTTCCAGCAGCGGCACCTGCTTGTAGGCGGCGGCATGGAAGGCGGCCTCGGGCTCGCACAGGCGCAGCGCGTAGGCCATCACCGCCGGGTCGCCGCAGTCGCCGAGCACCGGGATGTATTCCAGATCCGGGAAGTCGCGGCGCAACGCCACCTCGGTGGTGGTCAGCGCCAGTTCGTCGATCTCGACCAGGGCGATCCGGCGCGCGCCATGGCGGGCGCACTGGCGGCACAGCTCCGAGCCGATCGAGCCGCCGGCGCCGGTCACCAGCACCGAACGGGCGCCCAGCCAGTGGCGGATCGCCTTCCAGTCCGGCAGCACCGGCTTGCGTCCGAGCAGGTCCTCGATCGCGACTTCCTTGAGTTCGCCGGGCAGCGAGCGCCCTTCGAGCACGTCGGCCAGCCGCGGCACCATCCGGAACGGCAGGCCGGTGCGCTCGCAGGCGACCAGCACCCGCTGCAACGCGGTGGCGTCGGCCGACGGCATCGCGATCACCAGCAGTTTGGCCGCGGTCTCGCGCGCGATCTCGGCGACGTCGCCGACCTTGCCCAGCACCGGCACGCCCTGCACCTTGGTGCCGCGCATGCGCGCCGCGTCGTCGAGGAAGCCCACCGGCTGATAGGTGCCGAAACGGCGCAGGTCGCGGACCAGTGCCTCGCCGGCGTGACCGGCACCCAGGATCAGGATCCGTACCGAGGCGGCGTTGGCGCGCTCGGTGGCGCTGTCCTTCCAGGCGCGATAGAGCAGTCGCGGTGCCCCCAGCAGCGCCATCAGCGCGAGCGGGTAAAGCACCAGCACGGTGCGCGAGACCAGGTCGAGCCGGTTGTAGAGGAACAGCCCCAGCGCGATCGTCAGCAGGCCCAGGGTGCAGGCCTTGAAGATGTTCCACAGGTCCGGGACGCTGGCGAACCGCCACAGCCCGCGGTACAGGCCGACCTGCCACAGCACCAGTCCCTGGGCCGCCAGCACCAGCGCGATCTCGGTCGACCACAGCGGCATTTCCGGGGGATTGGGCAGGATTCCGAAGCGCAGCCGGTGCAGGCCCTGCCACACCAGCCAGACCATGGCCAGGTCGTGGGCGACGACGGCCACGCGGGGCACGGTGGCTCTCAAGCGATCCTGCCAGCTGCTCATTGGACTACTCGTTCTCCTTCCAGGATGGAGCAGCGGCATCGGTGCCCGCCCCTCGGCTGTATTGCAGCCACCCCCACAAAATGGCCGCGGACATATACCACGTGAACAGGGAAGACGCGATGAAGGTCGTTACGTGTTCCTTCATGATCAGGGCGACCGCCGCACCGGCCAGCGTCGCCAGCGCATAGCCGAGCGTGACCGCCCTGTGGCCATGGCGGCGGGCGCAGGCCTGGTAGGCATGTTGGGTGTGCGCCGTCCACCAGCGCTCCCGCCGCAGCACCCTTCGCGCCAGGGTCAGACCGGCATCGACCAGGAACGGGGCCAGCGGCAGCAGCAGCCAGGCCGCGGCGGTGCCCCCCTGCCCCGTCGCGATCGCGCACAGCGCGCCGATCGCGTAACCGATCGCACCGCTGCCGACATCGCCCATGAAGATCCTGGCGGTCGGCAGGTTGAATGGCAGGAAGCCGGCACAGGCGGCCGCCAGCGCCAGTGCGACCAGCGGCCACGGCCCGCCAAGCCCGAGCGCGAGCAGGCCGCCGACGATCAGCGCCTGGCTGGCGGCCAGGCCGTCGATCCCGTCCATGAAGTTCCAGACGTTGGTCAGCACCAACGGCGCGAGGAAGGCGATCGCCACCGTCGCCGGGGCGCCCGAGCCGGCATGGACGGCCGCCGCGAACAGCGCGCTGGCCAGGACGTGCACCAGCAGCCGCAAGGCCGGCGACAGCGGTCGGTGGTCGTCGACCCAGCCGATCGCCGCGACCAGGGCGAACCCGGTCGCGAAGGCGGCCAGTGCGAGGCCACCGCCCAGGGCGCTCCATCCGATCGCGACCGCGACCAGGACCGCGACCACGATGGCGATGCCGCCGCCCCGCGGTGTCGCCACGTTGTGGCTGCGGCGCTCGCCGGGCTCGTCCAGCAGGCGGCGCGCCAACGCATAGCGACGCGCGAGCCAGGTGCCCGCGAACCCGATCGACAGAAACAGCAGCGCGCCGCCGACGGCCGTCAGGCTCATACGACGGCGTAGTTCAGCAGCGGCTTGACCGAGCCCCACTCCTTGCAGCTGGGGCACTGCCAGTGGTGGCTTCGGGCGCCGAAACCGCAGCGGGTGCAGCGGTAACTCGGATTGCGCACCAGCAACTGGTCGGTGATGTGCTTGAGGTCGTGCAGGGTCGCCATCGGGTCGGCGCCCTCGGCCAGGGTCAGGTCGATCAGCGCCGCTTCGCCGCGCACCGAGGGCCGGTCCTTGAGTTGCTGGGCCAGATAGGCGCGCGCCGCGGCGACGCCCTCCTGGGCCTCGACCATGCGGGTCAGCGCCAGCACCGGCGCGATGCCGCGGTAGTGTTCGCACATCTCCGCGAGGAACGCGCGCGCGCCGGTGGTCTCGCCGCTGCGGTCGTAGCTGGACAACAGCGCCGGCAGCACCTCGGGCAGGTAGTCGGGATCGCTGCGGGCGACCCGTTCGAAGGCGCGGATCGCGGCCGCGTCGCGACCGGCCTCGATCTCGATCCGCCCCTCGATCATGCCGGCGCGGACGGAATTGGCATCGGCCTCGTAGGCACGGGCGACCGCGGCGCGGGCGGCATCGACATCGCCGCCGGCGCGATGCTTGTCGGCCAGTTCGCACTCGAACTGGGCGATCAGCTTGCCCATCGCCTCGCCGGTCGCAGCCTCGTAGCGCTGTGCGTTCTCGATCGCCTTGTCCCAGTCGCGCTCGGACTGATAGATGCCGATCAGGTGGCGCAAGGCCAGCGGCGCCCGCATGTCGAGCGCGACCAGGTCGCTGAACACGGTCTCGGCGCGGTCGAGCAGGCCCGAGCGCATGTAGTCCTCGCCCAGCGCCAGCAGCGCCTGCACCTTCTGGGTGTCGCTCAGGCCCGGGCGCTGGACCAGCGCCTGGTGCAGGCGGATCGCGCGGTCGACCTCGCCGCGGCGGCGGAACAGGTGGCCGAGCGCGACCTGGGTCTCGAAGGTTTCCTTGTCGAGCTCGGCGATATGCAGAAACAGCTCGATCGCCTTGTCCGGCTGTTCGTTGAGCAGGTAGTTCAGGCCGCGGAAATACGTGGTCGACAGGCGGCTGACCTGGGTATCGCTATGGCGTTCGCCGCCGCGCCGTCCGATCACCCAGCCGCTGATCGCGGCGACCGGCAGCAGCAGGAAGAACCAGAACCACTCGCTGATGAATTCCATCGATCAGGAGGCTCCGTCCGCGGGTTCGATGGGGCGGGTCGCCGGCGGCTGCTTCTGCATGCGGGAAAGGCGCGCGCGCAACGGCAGCACCACGCTCAGGGTGATCGCCACCCCGCCCAGCAATACGCCCAGCAGCAGGGTCAGGATCAGCGCCATGCCCAGCGGTGGCGTGACCTGGCTGAAGGCCAGGTCGATCGACACCGGGGCGCGGTTCAATGCGCCCAGGACGCCTCCCGCGGCGAGACAGGCTATCGCTATGAGTAGACGGATCAGGCGCATCTCAGCCTCGGTCGATCGACGGGTTCGGGACTAGCTTAGCCGAGGACGGCATGGCTCAAGAAGTTCCGGCCGCATGCGCGAGCGGCATGCAGCGGACAGCACTGCCCGGGCCGCGAAGGTCGCAGCGCAGACGGAACACACAGGTGCGGGACGGGTCGTGCGGCGCGTGCCGCGCGGCTCACCCGGTGGCGGCATCGCCCAGCGGCATCACTTCGCTGACGCGTTCGCGCAGCTCCTTGCCGGGCTTGAAATGCGGTACATGCTTGCCCGGCAGCGCGACCGACTCGCCGGTCTTAGGATTGCGCCCCATCCGCGGCGGCCGGTAATGCAGCGAGAAGCTGCCGAATCCCCGGATCTCGATGCGGTCGCCGCCGGCCAGCGCGCCGCTCATCATTTCGAGCAGGGCCTTGACCGCCAGGTCCACGTCATCGCCCTTCAGATGGGCCTGACGCTGCGACAGGATCTCGATCAGTTCGGACTTGGTCATGGGCAATGCGGACCGCTGACATTGGACGACGGGGGTGAAGCTACCATCGGTTGCCATCGCAGGAAAAACCCTGCTTGGGCAACACCTTACATAAGAAAGGCGGCCCGGCCAATGACCGGGCCGCCTCGGGTACCGCGATTGCCGATTACTCGGACTTGCTGCCCAGCTGCTCGCGCAGCAGCGCGCCCAGCTTGGTGGTGCCGCTGGCGGCGTCGGCGTTGGCGCGGTTGTAGTCGGCCACGGCCTCCTGCATCTCCGCCTCGTCCTTCGCCTTGATCGACAGCTGCATCACACGGCCCTTGCGGTCCATGCCGATGAAGCGGGCTTCGACGTTGTCGCCGACCTTCAGGTACTTGCCGGCGTCCTCGACGCGCTCGGCGGCGATGTCGCGGGCGGCGATGTAGCCCTCCACACCGTCGGCCAGCTCGATGACGGCGCCCTTGGCGTCGACTTCCTTGACCGTACCGGTGATCAGCGAGCCCTTGGCGTTGGACGCCACGAACTGGCCCAGCGGGTCCTGCTCAAGCTGCTTCAGGCCCAGGCTGATGCGCTCGCGCTCCGGATCGACCGCCAGCACGACCGCCTCGAGGGTGTCGCCCTTCTTGAAGTTGCGGACCACGTCCTCGCCGGTGGTGTTCCAGCTGATGTCGGACAGGTGGACCAGGCCGTCGATGCCGCCGTCCAGGCCGATGAAGATGCCGAAGTCGGTGATCGACTTGACCTGGCCCTCGACCTTGTCGCCCTTCTTGTGGATGACCGCGAAGGTCTCCCACGGGTTCGAGCTGACCTGCTTCATGCCCAGCGAGATGCGGCGACGCTCCTCGTCGACGTCCAGGACCATGACCTCGACCTCGTCGCCGACCTGGACGATCTTCGACGGGTTGACGTTCTTGTTGGTCCAGTCCATCTCGGACACGTGCACCAGGCCCTCGACGCCCGGCTCGATCTCGACGAACGCACCGTAATCGGTGACGTTGGAGACCTTGCCGAACACGCGGGTGTTGGCCGGGTAGCGGCGCGAGATGTTGTCCCACGGATCCTCGCCCAGCTGCTTGAGGCCGAGGCTGACGCGGTTGCGCTCGCGGTCGTACTTGAGCACGCGCACTTCCAGCTCCTGGCCGACTTCCACCACCTCGGACGGGTGACGCACGCGCTTCCACGCCATGTCGGTGATGTGCAGCAGGCCATCGATGCCGCCGAGGTCGACGAACGCGCCGTAGTCGGTGAGGTTCTTGACCACACCCTTCAGCACGGCGCCCTCGACCAGCTTCTCCATCAGCTGCTCACGCTCGGCGCTGTACTCGCTCTCGACCACCGCACGGCGGGAGACGACGATGTTGTTGCGCTTGCGGTCGAGCTTGATGAGCTTGAACTCAAGCTCCTTGCCTTCCAGGTAGGCGGAGTCGCGGACCGGGCGGACGTCGACCAGCGAGCCCGGCAGGAAGCCGCGCACGTCCTTGATGTCGACGGTGAAGCCGCCCTTGACCTTGCCGCTGATGCGGCCGGTGATGGTCTCGTTGTTCTCCAGCGCCTGCTCGAGCTCGTCCCACACCATCGCGCGCTTGGCCTTCTCGCGCGACAGCACGGTCTCGCCAAAGCCGTTCTCGATCGAGTCGAGGGCGACCTTGACCTCGTCGCCTTCGGCAACGTCGATCTCGCCGGCGTCGTTACGGAACTGCTCGATCGGCACGATACCTTCGGACTTCAGGCCCGCGTTGATCACCACCACGTCGCCGCGGACTTCCACGACGGTGCCGGTCACGATCGCGCCGGGCTTCAGCTTCGCCAGGTTCTGCTGGCTCTGCTCGAACAGTTCTGCAAATGATTCGGTCATTGTTGATTACTCGGTTGGACACACAGGCCGGAGGCCTGCCGACTCGAGATATCGATCTCGCGAAGGCAAATCGAACGCTTCCGGCCCACCCGTTGAGATATGGCACGATGCGGCTGCGCCACGTGTAATGGATGAATCCGCCACGACAGCCGTGGCGGGGCTTTTCCCCTGCGGAAGGCCCCGTGCCGGGCCAACGGCGGCCCGGTGCCGCCTCTGCCGACTCCGTTTCCGGAGCGGTTCGTCGACGCGGTTCGCGCCGGTTAAGGCTTCACCAGGGCCAGCACCTGCTCGACGACGGCGTCGATGTCCATGCCGGTGGTGTCGATGTGGACGGCGTCATCGGCCGGCCTCAACGGTGCCACCGCACGCTGGGCATCGCGCGCGTCGCGGGCGAGGATCTCCCGCAGGAGACCGTCCAATGTAACCGAAACCCCTTTGTCATTCAACTGTTTATAGCGCCTTTGCGCGCGTTCCTCGGCGCTGGCGGTCAGGAATACCTTGAACGGGGCATCGGGAAAGATCACCGTGCCCATGTCGCGGCCGTCGGCGACCAGGCCCGGCGGCTGCCGGAACCGCCGCTGGCGGTCCTTCAGCGCGGCCCGCACCTCGGGGATGGCGGCGATCGCCGAGGCGGCGGCGCCGGCGGTTTCGGTGCGCAGTTCGTCGGTGGCGTCGGTGCCGTTGACCAGCACCCGCGGTTCGCCCTGCCCGTCGTCGCGGAATCCCACCTCGGTATCGAAGGTGCAGCGGACCAGGGCGCCGTGATCGTCGAGATCGAGGTCGGCCCAGCCGGCCGCGACCCCGACCGCGCGATACAGTGCGCCGGAGTCCAGATAGCGCCAGCCCAGGCGGGCGGCGACCATCCGGCTGATGGTGCCCTTGCCTGAACCGGAGGGGCCGTCGATGGTGAGTACCGGCACGGTGGCCGCGGGGAACTGGGCTTCGTTATGCATGGCCGGCATTATGAACGGCGGCAGCCCGGAATGGGCCCTGGTGTTCAGCGAATCCGCTAACGACTTGATCCGACAGTGGAATGGCCGCTATACTCGCCGGCTTGATTCATCTTCCCGTTTCTTTTTACTGCCGAGGTCTGTCATGAAGGTCCTGTCCTCCCTGAAGTCGGCGAAGGCCCGTCACCGCGACTGCAAGGTCGTCCGCCGTCGTGGCAAGGTCTTCGTGATCTGCAAGTCGAACCCGCGTTTCAAGGCGCGTCAGCGCTGAAGAAACCCGGCACCGCCCAGGCGCATCCGTGCCGGAGTGGTACCCGCCAGGTTCGCAGAAAGGCCGCCGAGAGGCGGTCTTTCCGTATCCGGAGTTCGAACCGCGACCCGGTCCGGCGCATGCCGACGGCGCCGAAGTTGCCATTCCGTGACGACGGTGACGGCCAGCGCCTGCGGGATTGCGCCGGCAGTGCATACAATCGCCGTAATCCAATGCGAGGTGCCGCGTGATGAAGCCGTTCCGCTCCAAGTCGATTGTCGTCTCCGCCCTGCTCGCGTTGTCGGTCGTCTCCACCGCCGCCAGCGCCGAGACCCTGCTGATCGAGCGCGTGCGCGAGTCCGCCAGCGCCAACCTGCCGGCCCGCGGCATGACCATGGCCCAGGTCGAGGCCCGCTACGGCGCTCCCTCGCAGCGCATGGAGCCGCGCGGCGGCCAGAAGCGCCAGTGGCCGACCATCAACCGCTGGGTCTACCCCGCCTTTACCGTCTACTTCGAGAAGAGCCGGGTCATCGACGCGGTGGCCAACCAGGCCAACGCCAACGAGATCGGCCCGAAGTCCCCGATCAACTGACCGCATCGCCCGAGCCATAGATGACCCGACCCGAGTTGCGCTTCCCGGCGGAATGGGAATCCCAGTCCGCCATCCTGATCGCGTGGCCGCACGCCGATACCGACTGGGCCGAACGTCTCGGGGAGGTCGAGGAAACCTATATCGCGCTGGTCGCGGCGATCACCCGCTTCCAGCCGGCGGTGATCTGCGTCGCCGACGCCGACGTGGAGACCTATGCCGAGATGCGGCTGCGCTCCAACCGCGTCGACATGGAGCGCGTGCGCTTCGTCGAGGTCGGCTACGACGATACCTGGCTGCGCGACTCCGGGCCGATAAGCCTGACGTACAGGGACGGCGATCCTGGCGCGACGCACGGTGCCGGATCGCCGCGCTTCCGGTTGCTGGATTTCCGCTTCACCGGCTGGGGCGGCAAGTTCGAGGCCAGCCGCGACGATGCCCTGGTCGGCGCCCTCGACGAGATCAGGTTGTTTGCGAACAGTGACCGGCAGGTCATTGATTTTGCATTGGAAGGCGGGGCCATCGACACCGATGGACAAGGCACGCTGCTGACCACCTGGCGGTGCCTGCACGAACGCCATCCGGATCTCGACCGCAATCAGCTGGGCACCCGCCTGGCCGACTGGCTGCGCCAGGAACGGGTGCTGTGGCTCGATCACGGCTATCTGGAAGGCGACGACACCGACGCCCACGTCGACACCCTCGCCCGCTTCGCCAGCGTCGACTCGATCGTCTACCAGGCCTGCGACGACAGCGACGACAGCCACCATGCCGAGCTGACCGCGATGGGCGCGGAACTGGTGGCCCTGCGTACCCGCGACGGCCGTCCCTATCGCCTGTTCCCGCTGCCGTGGGCACGCCCGATCGTCGACGACGGCCGGCGCCTGGCGGCCAGCTACGCGAACTTCCTGATCGTCAACGGCGCGGTGCTGATGCCGGCCTACGACGACCCCGCCGATCAGGCTGCCGCTGCGGTGCTGGCGCAGGCCTTTCCCGACCGCGAGATCGTGCCGGTGCCGTGCCGCTCGCTGATCTGGCAGAACGGCAGCCTGCACTGCATCACCATGCAACTGCCGGCGGGGCTTCTGGGCTGACGCCCGAACGCGCCCAGCGCCCGGCTGCGCAGCGCGCATCCCATCCCCATCCGCGCCCTCGACGCCAACGGCCCCCTGGCACGGGGCCTGCACTCCATACGCATACAATGCCGGCATGAAGACCAGAACCCTGCCCGTTGCCCTGATCCAGGAAAAGAACCACGGCGGCGCCGAGGACAACCTCGCCGTCATCGAGGCGCGCGTCGCCGAGGCCGCCCGCCAGGGCGCCAAGCTGGTGCTGTTGCAGGAACTGCACAATGGCGCCTACTTCTGCCAGCACGAGTCGGTCGACGAGTTCGACCTGGCCGAGACCATCCCCGGCCCCTCGACCGAGCGACTCGGCCGGCTGGCGAAGCGGCACGGCGTGGTCCTGGTCAGCTCGCTGTTCGAGAAGCGCGCGACCGGGCTCTACCACAACACCGCGGTGGTGTTCGATGCCGACGGCTCGACCGCCGGCAAGTACCGCAAGATGCACATCCCCGACGATCCGGGCTTCTACGAGAAGTTCTACTTCACGCCCGGCGATATCGGCTTCGAGCCGATCGACACCTCGGTGGGCCGGCTCGGCGTGCTGGTGTGCTGGGACCAGTGGTATCCCGAGGGCGCGCGGCTGATGGCGCTGGCCGGCGCCGAACTGCTGCTGTATCCGACCGCGATCGGCTGGGACCCGGACGACGCCCAGGACGAGAAGAACCGCCAGCGCGACGCCTGGGTCCTCAGCCACCGCGGGCACGCGGTCGCCAACGGCCTGCCGGTGCTCAGCTGCAACCGGGTCGGACACGAGGCGTCGCCGCTGGACGCTTCGGGCATCGACTTCTGGGGCAACAGCCACGTGCTCGGCCCGCAGGGCGAGTTCCTGGCCGAGGCCGGTGGCGATCCGACCCTGCTGATGGCCGAGGTCGACCTGCAGCGCAGCGAGCACGTGCGGCGGATCTGGCCGTTCCTGCGCGACCGCCGCATCGACGCCTACGACGACCTGCTCAAGCGTTATCGCGACTGAGCGATGAGGCCGGCCGCGCGACTGCGCGAGGCAGGCGACGCCGACATGGCGGCAATCGCCGCACTGTACGCGGACGAGGTGCTGCACGGGGTCGCCACCTACGAGTACCGGGTGCCGGAGGCGGCCGAGATGCGGCGCCGCTGGCGCCACCTGGTCGATCACGGCTTTCCGTACCTGGTCGCCGAGCTGGACGGCCGTTTCGCCGGCTACGCCTACGCCGGCCCCTATCGCGGCCGCATCGGCTACCAGTGGACGGTCGAGGACACCGTCTACGTGGTTCCGGGCCTGCAGGGGCGCGGTGTCGGCCGGGCCCTGCTGCAGGCCTTGATCGAGCGTTGCGAGGCGATCGGCTTCCGGCAGATGGTCGCGGTGATCGGCGATGGCGGCAACCGTGCCTCGGTGATCCTGCACGAGCGGCTGGGCTTCCGTACCGTCGGAGTGTTCCGCGGCCTGGGGCGCAAACACGGGCGCTGGCTGGATACTGTGCAGATGCAACGCAGTCTCGGCGGTGGCGGTGGCGATGACGGGCCGGCGCCCCCGTCCGGCGTGATCTGGCCGGGCTGAGCCTGCCCGGCGCCGACGAACGGTCGTTGAATTTTAGAACGGTCGTGCTATTTTGCCGCCATGAACGCACTGGCCGCCACCCGCAAAGGCACCGCCACCCGCGAGGCGATCATCGATCAGGCCTACGGCTTCGCTTGCGCCGGCGGCCTGGAGAGCCTGTCGATCGGGCCGTTGGCGCAGGCGGTCGGCATGTCCAAGAGCGGCGTGTTCGCCCACTTCGGCTCGCGCGAGGACCTGCAACTGGCGGTCCTCGACCATGCCGGCGAGCGCTTCGTGAACGCGGTGCTGACGCCGGCTTTGGCGCAACCGCGTGGCCTGGCGCGACTGCGCGCGATCGTGCTGGGCTGGTTCGACTGGGCCCGCCAGAACGAGGGCGGCTGTCTGCTGGTCGCCGCGGTCAGCGAGTACGACGACCGCCCCGGTCCGCTGCGCGATCGGGTGTTGATGCAGCAACATGCCTGGCGCGGCGAGCTGGCCCGGGCGATCCGGCTGGCGGTCGACGTCGGCGAGCTCGGCGCCGATACCGAGCCCGAGCAGATGGCGTTCGAGCTGTATGCGATCGCGCTTGGCGTGCATCACGACGCCGGGCTGTTCGGCTACGCATCGGCCGCCGAGCGCGGCCGCAAGGGCCTCGAGCGGCTGCTGGGCGCTTACGCCGCCGAGCCCTCCCCCACCTCCTGAACGAAACCCGCAGGTACATGCCATGAACCGGGATACCCGCAATCACGCCTTGCCACGACAGAAAATAAGCACGACCGTTCGATCAAATATCATCGGGCGACTGATCCGTACCGCATTCGGACTCGGCAGCTGGCTGGCGCCGGAAACGACGGCGGCCCGTGCCGGCCGGCTGTTCGCCACCCCGTTGGCGGCCACCCGCCGCGCCGCCGGCCAGCCGCTGCCGGCGGACGGGCGTCGGGTCGATGTCGACGCCGACGGCCACCGTGTCGTCGCCTATGTCTGGGGCGAGCCGGCGCGACAACCCTACGTGCTGTTCTCGCACGGCTGGTCCAGCCATGGCCTGCGCATCGACAGCTGGCTGCCTGCGTTGACCGCGGCCGGCTACGCGGTGGTCGGCTTCGACCAGTTCGCGCACGGCCGCAGTCCAGGCCGACAGACCACCTTGCCCGGATTCCGCGACCATCTGCTCGCGGTCGGACGGCGGTTCGGGCCGGCCGCGGCGGTGATCGGTCATTCGCTCGGCGGTGCGGCGACCATGCTGGCGCTGGAGGCGGGCCTGCGCGCGGACCGCGTGGTGCTGGTCGCGCCGGCCGCCGACCCGATCGATGCCAGCCGTCGCTTCGCCGGCATGATCGGCCTGGCCGCCCATGTGTGCCGGCGCATGCGCGCGCAGTTCGAGTCGCGGCTGGGGATCCGCTTCGAGGACATGCAGGCACACACGGTGGTGCCGCACCTGGCGCAGCCGGCGCTGGTGGTGCACGACCTGCGCGACCGCGAAGTGCCCTGGAGCGAGGGCGAGCGCTACGCGCGGTTCTGGCCGCATGCGCGGCTGCTGACCACCGACGGCCTCGGTCACCGCCGCATCCTCGACGACCCGGAAGTGATTCGTGCCGGCGTCGACTTCATCGAAGGCAGGACGGTTGGCGACCGGATCGTCTCGACCCAGGACCTGCCCTATGGCTTCGCCTGAGCGGAACAAACCATCACCGCTCGCACCACACCTACGGGGGGTTGTTGCCTTTCGTAGGAGTGGCGTCAGCCGCGATGGACGGTCCTGGGGAAAGACACCGGCCAGGACGATGCCCGTATCGTCGTCGCGACAGCCGCTGGCCACGGCGGATTGGCGGTGCGGGCTTGTCTCGCGCATGATGGTCCCCAGATCGAACGACCGGGCCCTCGCGCATCGGCGATGCCCCGATCGACCGCTTCCCACCGGATTCCTCCCGCATGATCGAAACCGCGACCGCCGCGCCGCCGACCTGGCGCGACCAGCCCCATGAAATCGTCGAACGCGAGGGCGTGCGCTACACCCTGCTGGGCACCGCGCACGTGTCGCAGGCCAGCGTCGACGCGGTCTGCGAGGCGATCGAGGGCGGCGGTTTCGACGCGGTGGCGGTCGAGCTCGACCGGCAACGCCTGCAGTCGCTGACCGACCCCGACGCGCTCGCCAAACTCGACCTGGTGCAGGTGATCCGCACCGGCCGCACCGCGTTGTTCGCGGCCAATCTTGCCCTGGCCGCCTATCAGCGCCGACTCGCCGAACAGCTCGGGATCGAGCCCGGCGCCGAGCTCAAGCGCGCCGTGGTCGAGGCGCGCGAACGCGAACTGCCGGTGCACCTGATCGATCGCGAGGTCGGCCTGACCTTCAAGCGCGCATCCAACAAGCTGGGCTTCTGGGGCCGGGCCAAGCTCGGCGGCGGCCTGCTCGCCGGCTTGTTCGTCGACGAGCCGGTGCACGAGGACGACATCGAGAAGCTCAAGACCGGCGACATGCTCGCCTCCAGCTTCAGCGAGTTCGCCAGCGACAGCCCGGCGCTGTACGAGACCGTGATCGCCGAGCGCGACCGCTACATGGCCGCGCGCCTGCGCGAGAGTGCCGGCGACGCCCGCGAAGTGCTGGCGGTGGTCGGTGCCGGCCACCTGCAGGGCCTGGCCCGGCACCTGCGCGAGGAGCCGACGCCGCCTGCGAATATTCGCGAGGAACTGGAGGCATTGCCGAAGAAGAGCGATGTGCCGTGGTTCACCATCGCGCTGTCGGTGTTCGTGCTCGGCGGCTTCGCCTGGGGCTTCTGGCAGGGCGGCCTGGACGTGGGCTCCGACCTGCTGCTGCAGTGGGTGCTGGCCACCGGTCTGCTTGGCGCGCTGGGCTGCGCGATCGCCGGCGGACATCCACTGAGCATCCTGGTCGCCTTCCTCGCCTCGCCGATCACCCCGCTGCATCCGGCCCTGGCCTCGGGCACCCTGAGCGCGCTGACCGAGGCCTGGGTGCGCAAACCGACCTATGCCGACTTCATGGCCCTGCGCGACGACGTCGGCACCCTGCGCGGCTGGTGGCGCAACCGGGTCGCCCGGGTCCTGCTCAACTTCTTCCTGACCAGCCTCGGCACCGCGATCGGCGTGTGGACCGGCGGCCTGCGCATGTTCGGCAAGTTGTTCGGCTGACTTCAAACCGCGCTCGACGCTTCCGGCAGCGCCTCATCGCGGCTTACGCCGCTCCTACGGGAGACGCTGACGGCGTGTCCGTGCGCTCCAGAATGGTTTCGCAGGAGCTGCGTAAGCTGCGACCGGGACGTTTCCGTTAAAGCTCCATCGCGACTTACGCCGCCTCTACGGGAGACGCTGACGGCGTGTCCACGCGCTCCAGGATGGGCTTCGTAGGAGCTGCGTGAGCTGCGACCGGGGTGTTTCCTGTTACAGCTCCATCGCGGCTCGCGCCGCTCCTACCTAATAGACCGCATGACGATGAAGCAGGCCCGGACGGTTTCCCGCCCGGGCCTGTTGCTGTCCAGCCTTGCGAGCGGGGCCGGCGTTGGCTGCCGGCCCCGTCGCGACATCACTCCACGTGCATCGCCGCGACCGCCGCGCCGGCCGGGTCCGGCGACTTGCCGCGGGCGCGGCGGATGATCCGGATCATGCCGTTGCGCAGATCGTCGAGGATCGCGTAGATCGTCGGCAGGAACAGCAGGCTGACCACGGTCGAGAACGCCAGCCCACCGGCCACCGCGCGCGCCATCGGCGAGTACTCGGCGCCGCCGAGGACCACGGTGTCGCTCAGCGAAATCGGCACCATCGCCAGGATCGCGGTGCCCATCGTCATCATGATCGGACGCAGGCGTTCGCGGCTGCCCTCGACCAGCGCGTCGGTGCGCGACAGTCCGCGCCTTCGCAGATTGTTGATGTGCTCGATCATCACGATGCCGTTGTTCACCACCACGCCCATCAGCACCAGGATGCCGATGAAGGCCATGATGCTGAAGGTGGTGCCGGTGATCCAGAACAGCCAGAACACGCCGAACACCGAGAACAGCACGCAGCTCATGATCGCGGCCGGGAACAGCAGCGATTCGAACACCGCCGCCATCACCACGTAGATCATCACCAGCGCCAGCAGGGTGTTGAACATCATCTGCTTGGCCGCCTCGTCGTCGCGCTGGAACGCACTGCCGTCGAACGAGTAGGTGTAGCCGGGCGGGAACGCCATCGACTTGAGGGTCTCCTCCATCGCCTTGCGCGCGTCCGGGGTGGTGGTCTCGCCGGCCAGGTTGGCGGCGATCGTCACCGTGGTCTGGCGATTGGTGCGGCTGATCTGGGTCGCCGCCGGCACCACGCTGACATCGACCATGCTCAGCAACGGCACCGAGCGACCGTCGGCGGAACGGACCATGAAGCTCTCCATGTCCTCCACCCCGTACTTCTCGGCGCCGGCGAAGCGCACCCATACCGGCACCTCGGTCTGGCCGCGGCGGAACTCGCGCAGCTGCGCGCCGCGCAGGGCCAGACCGACGAAGCTCGACACTTCCTGCACGCTGAATCCGAACGCCGCCGCGCGCTCGCGGTCGACGGTCACGATCAGTTCGCTGTTCTGGTCGCCGGCGTCGACGCGCACGTCGCGCAGCTCGCTGCGGGCGGCCAGCACCGGGACGATGTCGCGGGCCAGATCGGTCAGCACCTGGGTCGAGTCGCCGACCAGTTGCACCTGCAGTCCCTCGTTGCCGCCGTCGCGGTCGCCCTGGCCGCGGATGCCGACCTCGACCCGCGCCGACTTCGGCAGCTCCTTGCTGATGATCTCGGTCAGCGGCTTGATGTCGCCGATCTCGTCGTCGAAGGTCACCATGGTGGCGGCGTCGCCCTGCTCGCTGTACCACGAGTAGATCTGCTTTATCTGCAGGCGCTCGCGGTTCGCTTCCAGGTACTTCTCGATCCGCAGCACCTCGTCGGAGATCTGCTCCTTGGTGTAGCCGCCGTTCCACTGGTAGTAGATCTGCGCTTCCTTGCCGCCGCCGCCGCCGAACATGTCGAACTTGGTCAGCGTCATCGGCACGATGCTGAGCGCGATGATCAGGATGATGCCGACCACGCTCCAGCCGCGGTGCTCCAGGGTCCAGCGCAGCGTGCCCGCGTAGCGGCGTTGCAGGCGCGAGATCAGGCCCTTCTCGTTCTGCACCGCCGGCGGCGTCTTCATCCGCGAGGACAGCATCGGGATCAGGCTGACCGCGACCAGCCACGACGCCAGCAGCGACACCGAGATCGTGATCGCGATCTGGGCCATGAAGATGCTGATGTTGTTGGTCTCGCCCAGCAGGTTGGGCAGGAACACGATGCAGTGGCACAGGGTGCCGGCGGACAGCGCGATGGCGACGTGGCGGGTGCCGACGATCGAGGCCTTGGCCGGCTGCCCGGGCATCCGTTCGCGTTCCTGGTAGATGCTCTCGACCACCACCACCGCGTTGTCGACCAGCATGCCGACCGCCAGCAGCAGGCCCATCAGGGTCAGCACGTTCAGGGTCACCCCGGAGAAGTGCATGAAGCCCAGGGTCATCACGAAGCAGATCGGAATCGCCAGGGTGACCATCAGCGTCGACGGCCAGTGGCGCAGGAAGAAGAACAGTACCGCGATCGACAGCAGCAGGCCGATCGCACCGGCCTCGGCCAGTTCGATCAGCGAGTCGGTGACCTCCTCGCCCTGGTTCTGGATCACCTTCAGGTCGATGCCGCTCAGTTCGGGCGACTCGCGGATCTCATCGACCACCTCCAGCACGCGCTTGGAGGTTTCGACCAGGTTGGCGTTGCGCTCCTTGTAGATGTCCAGGCCGACCGCGGCGCGCCCGTCCAGGCGGCGTCCATAGTCCATCCGCGAGCCCTTCAGCCGCACCTCGGCGATGTCGGACAGGCGCAGACCGTTGGCGCCGACGACCAGGTTGCGCAGCTGGTCGAGCGTGGTCAGCTCGCCGATCGGCTGCACCCGCAGGCGCAGACCGGCGTCGTCGATGGTGCCGGCCGAGACCGAGAAATTGACCGCGCGCAGGGTGGCGTTGAGTTCATTGAGATTGACCCCGTGCGCGGTCAGCCGCTCGGGGTCGATCGCGATCTCGATCTCGTTGGGCGGCGCGCCGCTGATCTCGACCCGGGCCACGCCCGGAACCCGCTCGATACGCCGCTTCATCTCGCGGTCGATCAGCTCGTAGGCGCCGGTCAGGTCGATGTCGGCGGCCAGGCGGACGCGCAGGAAGGCCTCATCGCTGGTCGAGAACTTGTGGACGAAGTAGCGCTGGAAATCGTCCGGCAGCTCGTCGCGGATCGCATCGATGCGCTCGCGCGCCTCCGAGGCGGTGATCGCGATGTCCTTGTCCCAGTCGGAGAACTCCATGAACACGTAGGCGCCGTCGGCGCGCGCGCCGCCGCCCATCCGCTTGACCCCGTTGAGGGTCGCCAGCGCTTCCTCGACCGGCCGCAGCACCGTGCGCTCGACCTCTTCCGGGGTCGAGCCGGTGTACGGCAGCTGCACGAACAGGAACGGGGCCGAGACGTCCGGCAGCGCTTCCAGCGGCAACCGGAACGATGCGATCAGGCCGACCACGAACATCGACACGAACAGCATCACCGTGGTGACGGGACGTTTCAGGCTGAGTTCGGCGACTGTCATGCCTGCTGCTCTCCGCTGTCCAGGTCGCCGCGGGCATCGGCGGGCAATGCCGCGCCGACATGCAGACCGCGCGCGCCGCGCTCGCGGTAATAGGCGTCGCCACGGCGGTCGAGCAGGTCGTAGACCACCGGGATCACCACCAGGGTCAGCAGGGTCGAGACCAGCAGGCCGCCGATCACCGTGATCGCCATCGGCGAACGCACCTCCGCGCCCTCGCCCACCGCGATCGCCAGCGGCAGGAAGCCGAACAGCGTGCACAGCGTGGTCATGGTGATCGGACGCAGGCGCGAGCGCGCGCCCTCGATCAGCGCTTCATGCTTGCCCAGGCCGGACTCGCGCAACTGGTTGACCTTGTCGACCAGGATGATCGCGTTCTTGGTGACCAGTCCCACCAGCAGGATCAGGCCGATGAACACCACCACCGAGATCGTGTTGCCGGTCAGCATCAGCGCCAGCACCGCACCGACCATCGCCAGCGGGATGGTGAACAGGATCACGAACGGGTGCAGCAGCGACTCGAACTGCGAGGCCATGACCAGGTAGACCAGGAAGATCGCCAGGCCGAACGCGAACAGCAGCGAGGCGACCGACTCGGCCAGTTCCTCGCCCTGGCCGCCGATGTGCATGCGCACGCCCGGCGACAGCGGCCGTTCGTCGACCATCTTCTGCACTTCCTCGACCGCGGTGCCCAGGTCGATGCCGCGCAGGTTGGCCGAGATCACCGCGACCCGGACCTGATCGGCGCGATGGATCTCGCTGGGACCGGTGGTGGCCAGCACCTCGGCGACCGACTCCAGGGTCACCGGCCGGTTGCTGCCGGGATTGACGATCAATCGGCGGATGTCCTCGACCGACGCGCGATCGGACTCCTGGGCGCGGACCAGCACGTCGATCTTGCGATCACGGAAGCTGTAGCGGGTCGCGACCTCGCCACGCACCTTCTTGACCACCGCGTCGGCGATCTCGCGGGTGGTCAGGCCCAACGCGCCGGCCCGGTCCTGATCGAAGCGGATCTGGATTTCGGGGAAGCCCTGTTCGACCGTCGAAGTGACGTCGGCATAGTGGTCGTTGCCGCGCAGCATCGTCGCCATCTGCTGGCCGGCCTCCTGCAGCACGCCCAGATCGTCGCCGCGCAGTTCGATTTCCAGCGGCGTGGAGAAGCTGAACAGCTCGGGGCGGCTGAAATCGACCTGGGCGCCCGGGTGCGCCAGCATGGTTTCGCGCAGGCGCTCGGTCTCCTCGGCCTCGATCTTCTCGCTGCCGCCATCGGTCATCACGATGCTGATCTTGCCGATGTTCTCGCCGCTCTCGGTCGGGCTGGCGTCGAGCCGGGTGCCGCTGCCGGAGACGCCGAACATGGTGCGGACGCCGGGGTCCTCGCTGTGCTTGCGCTGGATGTCCTGCACCAGTGCGTCGGTATCGCGCAGCGGCGTGCCCGGCGGCAGCTTGACCGTCATCTCGAAGCGGTCCTGGGCCAGCTGCGGGATCAGGTCGGCGCCCAGCATCGGCACGATCGCCAGCGACGCGGCGAACGCCAGCGCGGCCACGCCCAGCACCAGACCCGGCCGCGCCAACGCCGCCGGCAACAGGCGCAGGTAGCCGCGCTCGGCACGTCCGTAGGGCGCCATCGCGATGTCGCTGGCCTTGCGCATCACCGGGCCGACCACCGCGGCCAGGCCGCGCCACAGGCGCACGAACACCCAGAACACACCGAACAGCGCACCGCGGATGCCGGTACCGATGCCGCGTCCGGTCGCCGCCAGCGGCTTCTGCAGCTTCGACTCCGGGTGCCAGCGCGGATGCGACGGCTCCTCCGGGAAGCTCATCGGCGCGCGGCCCTTGAGCGAGCTGAGCATCGGGATCAGGGTCATCGACACCAGCAGCGAGATCGCGATCGCCAGCGCCACGGTCAGCGCCTGGTCGCGGAACAGCTGGCCGGCGATGCCCTCGACGAACACCAGCGGCAGGAACACCGCGATCGTGGTCAGGGTCGAGGCGACCACCGCCATGCTGACCTCGCGGGTACCGGTGATCGCCGCTTCGAGGATGCCCAGGCCGCGCTCGCGCGCCTTGGCGATCGATTCCAGCACCACGATCGAGTCGTCGACCACCAGGCCGGTCGCCAGCGCCAGACCGCCCAGCGACATCACGTTGAGGCTCAGGTCCATCTGGCCCATGAAGAAGAAGGTGGTGACGATCGAGACCGGCAGCGACAGGCCGATCACGAAGGTGCTCCAGCCGTCGCGCAGGAACAGGAAGATGATCAGGATCGCCAGCAGGCCGCCGATCAGGGCGTCCTTCTTGACCTCGCTGATCGCGCTTCGGATGAACTGCGACTGGTCCTCGATGACGGTCAGCTCGAACTGTTCGGGCAGGGTCGACTCGAGTTGCTGCAGGCGCTTGTGGATCTGGTCGGCGGTCGACACCGTATTGGCGTCGCCCTCCTTGTAGATCGCCAGTTCGACCGCCTCCTTGCCGGCCAGGCGGATGATCGCCTCGCGCTCCTTGTAGCCCTGGCGGACCTCGGCGATGTCCTTCAACCGCACCGGCATGCCGCCGGCGGCGGTGCTCTGGCCGGAGGAGGATGCGCTCTGCACCGAGGCCGCGGCGGCCATCGCGCTGGCGTCGCCGGTGGCCGCGGCGACCCGCGCCATCTGTTCGGCCGCGCTGGTCGCGTCGCTGGCGCCCACGCGCTGGGTGGTCACCAGCATCTCGCGGATCTCGTCGACGCTGGCGAACTGGTTGACGGTGCGCACCAGATAGCGCTGCGAACCCTCCTCCAGGCGCCCGCCGGAGACGTTGACGTTCTCTTGCTGCAGGCGGGTGATCACGGTGTCGATCGGCAGGTTCAGCTGGGCCAGCTTCTGCTGATCGATATCGACCTGGATCTCGTCCTCCAGGCCGCCGCCGACCTTGACCGCGGCGACACCCTCGACCGGCTCGAGCTTCTTCTTCAGGTCGTCGTCGGCATAGCGGCGCATCGCGGTGAGCTGGCGCAGGCCGTCACCCGATGCCTCCTCCTTGACGCTGAGCGCGAGGCGGACGATCGGCTCGGTCGACGGATTGAAGCGCAGCAGCACCGGCTGCTCGGCTTCCTGCGGCAGCTGCAGCACCTCGATCTTGTCGCGCACCTCGAGCATGGCCTTGTCCATGTCGGTGCCCCAGGCGAACTCGAGCACGACATCGCTCTGGCCGGTGCGCGAGACCGACTTGAGCTTGCGCAGGCCCTTGACCACGCCGACCGCTTCCTCGACCGGCTCGGTGATCAGGGTCTCGATCTCCGACGGCGCCGCACCGGTGTACTCGGTGCGCACGGTCAGGGTCGGGAAGCTCAGGTCGGGCAGCAGGTTGACCTTCAGGTTGAACAGCGAGATCACGCCGAACAGCAGCAGGCTGATCGTGATCATCCAGATCGTCACCCGGCGGCGGGTGGAAAACTCGACCAGGTTGAAGCCGCGCGGCTCGGGCGGGGCGTGGTTCGTCACGGGGTCGCTCACGTCGGGCTCCGGCGCTTACTGCTGGGTTTCGGTCTTGTCGTCGGACTTGGCCTCGGCGGCGGCGACCGGCTCGGGGTCGCTGCCCGGCGCGCCGACCACCTGCACGTCGGTGCCCTCGCGCAGCGCGCTCTTGCCGGCGGTGACCACGCGGTCGCCGGGCTTCACGCCCTCGACCACCTCGACCCACTCGCCGTCGATGTAGCCGAGCTTGACCGGCACGCGCGCCGCCTTGCTCTCGCGCAGCACGAACAGCGCCGGGTCGCCCTCGGCGTCGACCACCGCGTTGCGCGGCACCACCAGGGCATTGGCGCGCTGGTCGTAGTCGATGCTGATGCGGCCGAACATGCCCGGCTGCAGGATGTCGTCGCCATCGAAGGCGCAGATCACCCGGAACGTGCCGCTGCCGGCATCGACCACCGGGGCGACGCGATCGACGGTGCCGCTGAAGGTCCGGCCCGGCAGCGCGTCGACCTGCATCCGCACCGGCAGGCCGGGCTTGAGCGTGGCCAGTTCGCGCTCGGGCACGTTCAGGGTCGCCTCGAGCCTGGAGATGTCGACGATGCGCAGGATCGGGGTATTGATCTGGACGAAGTTGCCCGGCTTGATCGAACGCGACGCGACCACGCCGGAGATCGGTGCGGTCACGTTGGTGTAGGACAGCTCGAGCTGGGCCAGCCGGTTGGCGGCGCGGGCGTTTTCCAGGTCGTACTTGAGCTGGTCGTTGTCGTTGGCGCTGATCAGGTTCTGCTCGGCGAGCTGGCGCGCGCGCGCGTAGTTGTTCTGCAGCTTGGCCATCTGCGCGGCGGTCTGCGCCGCCTGCAGCCGCGCACGGTCGGCGTCCAGCCGCACCAGCTGCTGGCCGGCGTTGACGCGGTCGCCCTCTTCCACCATCACGTCCAGGGCGACGCCGGAGATCTTGGCGATGACCTGCGATTCGGCGCGCGCCTCCAGCGCCGCGGTGCCGGTGTAGCTGGCCGAGATCGCGCGGTGGCCGGCCTCGACGACCTCGACCGGGATCGCCTCGACCTTCTTGTCCTTGCCTTCCTTGGCCTCGGCCTCACCGTTGCCGCCCTTGCAGGCGGACAGCGCGAGCAGGCAGCTCAAGGTCAGGATGGCGGCGCGGGCACCGAAGGCGCCGGGATTACGCGTGAGGGAAGACATGATTCTGGGACCCTGGAGTATTGATGAAGTTGTCTGGAGACCGGTGCCGGCGGGCGGCCCGGGGGCGGCCGTCGGCGGTCGGGACCACCGCTGCACCCCGGTCCCGACCGGGGTGTATGCCGGTGTTGTAGATATGTATATCACCAGTTCTGATTTCGGCATGCGCCGAAGGTCATGGTGACTGCCGCCACGCCCGCCTACTCCGACCAACGGCGGCTGCGACGCGGGCGGGACGGCGCCGGCGTCGGATACGCCATGAACATGGGATGCAGCATGGCGTCGACCGGTTGCATCGTCATGTCCCGCAAGTCGGGCTTGCGACGAACGGGGCGGATGTGCTCGCCGCCCCGCCGCGACCTCGCCGGAGGCCCCGGCCGGGCATGCGGCCGGCATCGGAACCGGCTCAGACTCGAACCGGCGACGCCGGTGCGGGTCCGGGACCGCGTTGTTCTCGCCTCCCCAACCAACCTCCCCAACCAGCCTGCTCAACCAGCCTCCCTAAACAGAGGCCGAATCGCAGGCTATACTTGCGGACTTATGCGTGGTCGGAGTGACGGGGCGGCCGCCCCGCCGCCAGCCAGCCTTCCCTGCCAGCCATTCGAGATTGCGGACATAGACATGATGCGACCGCTGACGATCGCCGCCAGCCTTGCCCTGACCACCGCCTTGGCCTTCGCGCCCAGCCGCGCCCAGGACGAGAGCGTGACCCCGCCGCCCGCCGAGGAGGCCGCCACCGAGGCCGCTCCCGCCGCCGCCCAGGCCGCCCTGCAGGGCAATGCCGATCAGGGCCGCATGCTGACCTACACCTGTCAGGGCTGCCACGGAATCACCGGCTACAAGAACGCCTACCCGAGCTACAAGGTGCCCAAGATCGGCGGACAGTCCGCGGAGTACCTTGCCAACGCGTTGCACGAGTACCAGAAGGGCACGCGCAAGCACCCGACGATGCAGGCCCAGGCGCAGAGCTTCTCCGACCAGGACATCGCCGATATTGCCGCCTTCCTGTCCAGCCTGAAGTGAGTGAGCACAAGCCCATGACGAACAAGATCAGCATCATCAGGATCAGCGCCATCGCGGCCGCCCTGCTCGCCCTGGCCGCGTGCTCCGGCGGCGGCGAAGACGGCCACGCCGAGGCCGGCGAAGCCCACGCGGCGCCGACCTCCTCCTCGGCCGGCCTGCCGCAGGGCCATGTCACCGCCGGCGAACAGCTGGCCAGCGCCAAGGGCGAGGCCACCGGCCAGTCCTGCGTGGACTGCCACGGCGCCGAGGGCAACGCCCCGATCGACGCGACCTACCCCAAGCTCGGTGGCCAGTACGCCGACTATCTGGCGCACGCCCTGCAGCAGTACCGCGGCGGCGATCGCGAGCATGCGCTGATGTCCAGCCAGGCCAAGAGCCTGACCGACCAGCAGATTGCCGACCTGGCGGCCTACTTCGGTTCGCGCGAGAGCCAGCTGCGCGATCTGCACGACGTGCACTGAGCCGTCAGCTGCCGGCAACGGACGACGAAGGCCCGCACAAGCGGGCCTTTTTCGTTGCCATTCTGCGTTGTGATGATCGCCCCGCATGCGGCGGGACGCCTCACCACAGGAGCCATCGTCATGCCCAGATTCGTGATCGAACGAGAGATTCCAGGCGCGGGCCAGCTGACCGCGGCGCAGTTGCAGGAGATATCGCGCAATTCCTGCGAGGTGCTCGACGGGATGGGGCCGCAGATCCAGTGGCAGCAGAGCTTCGTCACCGGCGACAAGGTCTACTGCATCTACATCGCCAACGACGAGGCGGCGATCCGCGAGCACGCCCGCCAGGGCGGCTTCCCGGTCGACCGGGTGTCGGAAGTGACCGCTGTGATCGACCCGGTCACCGCGGAAGCCTGATTCAACCGCCGTCGGCGGGGCGCAGACTGCCGTTGTCTTCCTGCAGCTCCGGCTTGAACGGAATGTCCGGCGGCGGCCGCGCCTCGGCCGGCTGCTCGTTGAGGTTGGGGTCGCTGATCCCGCAACCGCCGCCCAGCGCCAGCAGCGACACCGCGCAGCTGATCTTCTTGGTCGTGCCCGGGATCGGGATCTCGACCGACTTGATGCCGCGCCGCACCCATTCCTGCAGCAGGTTCTCGTTCGGCCGCCAGTAGCGATCGAACAGGGTCGGCTCGTAGCCGACCGGCGGCCGCTTAAGCCAGGTGCCGTTGCGGTCGAGGTCGGTGATTTCCTCGGTATAGGTCCCCGGCGGCTGCGCCGGCGATGCCGAGCCCGGCTGTTCCGCCAGCCGCACGCTGCCGTCGCTGTTGAACAGGCCCGGTCCTTCGCCACGCTGGCCACCGGGAACGTTGCGGTCGGAGGCGCCCCAATCG
>NZ_VICD02000109.1 GCF_006546735.2 Marilutibacter maris
ATGGCTTTCCGGCGACAGCAAAACGCATGACTCCCCTGATCTTCGTCACTGGCGGCGTGGTGTCCTCCCTCGGCAAGGGCATCGCGGCGGCCTCGCTGGCGGCCATCCTCGAAGCGCGCGGTCTGCGCGTCACGATGATGAAGCTCGACCCCTACATCAACGTCGACCCGGGCACGATGAGCCCGTTCCAGCACGGTGAGGTCTACGTCACCGACGACGGCGCCGAGACCGACCTGGACCTGGGCCACTACGAGCGCTACCTGCGCACCCGCCTGAGTCGCAAGAACTCGGTCACCACCGGGCGCATCTACGAGAACGTGATCCGCAAGGAGCGCCGCGGCGACTACCTTGGCGGCACCGTTCAGGTGATCCCGCACATCACCGACGAGATCAAGCGCTGCATCGGCGAGGCGACCGAGGGCTACGACATCGGCCTGGTCGAGATCGGCGGCACCGTCGGCGACATCGAGTCGCTGCCGTTCCTGGAGGCGATCCGCCAGATCCGCACCGAGCGAGGTCCGGACAAGGCGCTGTTCATGCACCTGACCCTGGTGCCGTGGATCGCCGCCGCCGGCGAGCTGAAGACCAAGCCCACCCAGCACTCGGTCAAGGAGCTGCGCTCGATCGGCATCCAGCCCGACATCCTGCTGTGCCGCTCCGAGCAGCCGCTGCCGGACAGCGAGCGCCGCAAGATCGCGCTGTTCACCAACGTCTCCGAGCGCGCGGTTATCTCGGCGGTCGATCTGGACAACATCTACCGGATGCCGTCGCGCTTCCACGAGCAGGGCCTGGACGGGCTGATCGTCGAGCGCCTGCGGCTGGACTGCGGCGAGCCGGACCTGTCGGAGTGGAAGGCGGTGCTGGACGCCAGCGAGCATCCGGTCGACGAGGTCACCATCGGCGTGGTCGGCAAGTACGTCGATCACCAGGACGCCTACAAGTCGGTCGGCGAGGCGCTCAAGCACGGCGGCCTGCGCCAGCGGACCCGGGTCAACCTGAAGTGGATCGAGTCCACCGATGTCGAGCGCGAAGGCGCCCGCGCGCTGGACGGCGTCCACGGCATCCTGGTGCCGGGCGGATTCGGCGACCGTGGCTTCGAGGGCAAGGTGATGACCGCCCGCCACGCCCGCGAGCGCAAGGTGCCTTACTTCGGCATCTGCTACGGCATGCAGGCGGCGGTGGTCGACTACGCCCGCCACGTGGTCGGGCTGGAAGGCGCCAACAGCACCGAGAACGACAAGACCTGCGCGCATCCGGTGATCGGCCTGATCACCGAGTGGCGCACCGCCTCCGGCGAGCTCGAGAAGCGCAGCGAGGACAGCGATCTGGGCGGCACCATGCGCCTGGGCCTGCAGGAGCAGCGGATCAAGCCCGGCACGCTGGCCCACAAGCTGTACGGCAAGGACATCGTCGGCGAGCGTCACCGCCATCGCTACGAGTTCAACAACCGCTACCTCAACCAGCTCGAGAATGCCGGCCTGGTGTTCAGCGCCAAGTCGCTGGACGAGACCCTGGTCGAGATGGTCGAGCTGCCGCAGGACCGCCATCCGTGGTTCCTGGCCTGCCAGGCGCACCCGGAGTTCCTGTCGACGCCGCGCGACGGCCATCCGCTGTTCGTCGGCTTCATCCGCGCCGCGCGCGAGAACAAGGCCGGCGAGGGCGAGGCCGGCGCTTCCCTGTTGAAGGAAGCGCGCGCGTGAAGTCCGCGACGGTCCGCGGGTGCGGCGTCAGCCGCGGCCTGTGGCGGCCTGCCATCCACGATCGCGGCCCACGCCGCTCCCCTACGCGAGCAATGCGATGAAACTGTGTGGTTTTGACATCGGCCTGGACAAGCCGTTCTTCCTGATCGCCGGGCCGTGCGTGATCGAGTCGATGCAGTTGCAGCTCGACACCGCCGGGACGCTGAAGGAGATCACCTCCGAGCTGGGCATCCCCTTCATCTTCAAGTCCAGCTTCGACAAGGCCAACCGCACCTCGGTGTCGGGATTCCGCGGCCCGGGCATGGAGGAGGGGCTGAAGGTGCTGGCCGAGGTCAAGAGGCAACTCGGCGTGCCGGTGCTGACCGACGTCCACGAATACACGCCGCTGGACGAGGTCGCCTCGGTGGTCGACGTGCTGCAGACGCCGGCATTCCTGTGCCGGCAGACCGACTTCATCCAGAACGTGGCCCGCGCCGGCAAGCCGGTGAACATCAAGAAGGGCCAGTTCCTGTCGCCGTGGGAGATGAAGCACGTCGCCGACAAGGCGCTGGCGACCGGCAACCGCGAGATCATGGTCTGCGAGCGCGGCGCCAGCTTCGGCTACAACAACCTGGTCAGCGACATGCGCTCGCTCAGCGTGATGCGCGACACCGGCTGCCCGGTGGTGTTCGACGCGACCCATTCGGTGCAGCTGCCCGGCGGCGCCGGCGGCAAGAGCGGCGGCCAGCGCGAGTTCGTGCCGGTGCTGTCGCGCGCGGCGATGGCGGTCGGCATCAGCGGCATCTTCATGGAAACCCATCCGGATCCGGACAAGGCCCTGTCCGACGGCCCCAACGCCTGGCCGCTGCCGAAGATGCGCGCGCTGCTGGAGACCCTCAAGCAGATCGACGAGGTCGGCAAGCGCGCCGGCTTCCTCGAGATGGCCTGAGCGCGGATGCCGTTCCCCGACGACGAACGCGACGCGATGCTGGCCCTGCACGGGGTCGGCGCCACCGTCGTCGGCCGGCTCGAACAGATTGGCTACCATTCGCTGACCGGACTGCGCGATGCCGATCCGGATGCGGTCTGCGCCCAGATCGCCGCCCACATGGGCGCGACCTGCTGGCGCAACAGCCCCCAGGCCCGCGCCTCGATCGCCGCGATCGTGCGCCTGGCGCGCGAATCAGGTTGAGCGCGCCTGGTTGAATGTACCCAGCTGAACGTGCCCAGCCGAACACCACCCACCGATTTCCCATCCGATCCCATTGACGACGACATGACCCAGATCGCCAAAGTCCACGCCCGCGAAATCCTCGACAGCCGGGGCAATCCCACCCTCGAAGCCGAAGTGACCCTCGCCGACGGCAGCTTCGGCCGCGCGATGGTGCCGTCCGGCGCCTCGACCGGTACCAAGGAGGCGGTCGAGCTGCGCGACGGCGACAAGACCCGCTACCTGGGCAAGGGCGTCCGCCAGGCGGTGGAGAACGTCAACACCGCCATCGCCAAGGCACTGGAAGGCTTCGACGCCGCCGACCAGGCCGGTCTCGACCGCCGCCTGATCGACCTCGACGGCACCGAGAACAAGGGCCGCCTCGGCGCCAACGCGCTGCTGGGCGTGTCGCTGGCCAATGCCCACGCGGTCGCCGCCTCGCGCAGGCTGCCGCTGTGGCAGTCGCTCATCGAAGTCGATGCCGCCATCCGTGGCGCAGCAGCGCCGGCGTCGGGTACCCCGGCCCGGCCATCCGTGGCCGGGCGCTCGCAGGCGCAGCCGTTGCCGATAGGGCAACGGCCAAGCGCACCTGCTCTCCCAGTGCCGATGATGAACATCATCAACGGCGGCGCGCATGCCGACAACAACGTCGACCTGCAGGAATTCATGATCCTGCCGGTCGGCATGGACAGCTTCTCCGAGGCGCTGCGTGCCGGCACCGAGGTGTTCCACGCGCTGAAGTCGGTGCTCAAGGGCCACGGCCTGAGCACCGCGGTCGGCGACGAGGGCGGCTTCGCGCCCGACCTGCGCAGCAATGAAGAGGCGCTGGAGACCATCCTCGAGGCGATCGGCAAGGCCGGCTACAAGGCCGGCGAGGACATCCTGCTCGGCCTGGACGTCGCCTCCAGCGAGTTCTTCGACAACGGCAAGTACAACCTGACCGGCGAAGGCAAGCGGTTGACCCCGGACCAGTTCGTCGACTTCCTCGGCAACTGGTGCGCGCAGTACCCGATCATCACGATCGAGGACGGCATGGCCGAGGACGACTGGAGCGGCTGGAAGCAGCTGACCGAGGCCCTGGGCAACAAGGTGCAACTGGTCGGCGACGACCTGTTCGTGACCAATCCGAAGATCTTCAGGGAGGGCATCGAGCGGGGCGTCGGCAACGCGATCCTGATCAAGGTCAACCAGATCGGCACCCTGACCGAGACCCTGGAGGCGATCGCGATGGCGGACGCGAACCGTTACGCGGCGGTGGTCTCGCATCGCTCCGGCGAGACCGAGGACACCACCATCGCCGACATCGCGGTGGCGACCAGCGCGACCCAGATCAAGACCGGTTCGCTGAGCCGCAGCGATCGCGTGGCCAAGTACAACCAGCTGCTGCGCATCGAGGAGCAGCTTGCCCTGATGAATCCGGGCGCCGCCGCGAAGTACGCCGGTCGCAGCGCCTTCGTGTCCCTGAACAAGTAAGCGATGAGCCAGCCGGCGGGCAAGCGTGGACGGTGGTGGGTACTGCCCACGATGCTGCTGTTCCTGCTCGTCATGCTGGTCTATCTGCAGTTCCGGCTCTGGATTGGTGAGGGCGGCCGCGATGCGGTCGCCGAGCTGGAGGCGCAGGTCGAACAGCAGGTCCAGGACAACGCCTCGCGCCAGCAGCGCAACGACGCGCTGGTGGCGGAGGTGGCCGACCTGAAGAACCTCGCCTCAGGCGGCGCCGCGGTCGAGGAACGGGCCCGCAGCGAGCTGGGCATGATCCGGCCGGGCGAGGTGTTCTACCGGGTGGTCGAACCCGAGGGCGCTGCGGCCGCGCCCGGGGCCGACGCCCCCACGGGCGATCCACAGGACGGGCCGGCGCCATGAGCGGTGCCGATGTCTGGGCGGTGATGCCGGCCGCGGGGCGCGGCACCCGCTTTGGCGGTCCGACGCCCAAGCAGTACCTGCAGGCGGGTGGGCGGCCGTTGCTGGCCCACGCCCTGGATGCGTTGCTGGCGCATCCGCGCGTGGCCGGCGCGATGGTCGCGCTGGCGGCCGTGGACGAGGACTGGCCGGACTGGAGCGAGCGCGGCGGCAAGCCGGTGCTGACCTGCACCGGCGGCGGCGAGCGCGCCGACTCGGTGCTGGCCGCCTTGCATGCATTGCCGGAGTCGGCCGCAAACGCCCTGGTGCTGGTGCACGATGCCGCGCGACCGAACCTGGACCACACCGATCTGGAGCGCCTGATCGAGGCCGCGGAAAACAGCCGCGACGGTGCGATCCTGGCCGCGCCGGTCCGCGACACCCTCAAGCGCGCCACCGAC
>NZ_VICD02000110.1 GCF_006546735.2 Marilutibacter maris
CACGCGCGCCTGGCGGCCGATTCGGGCGGAAAATCCGTCCATCGGCGCGGTTTTGTTTACGCTGTACGCATGCCCCGCCGTACCGACACCGCCGAACGCATCCTCGCCGCCGCCCGCCGGTTGTTCGAGCACGAGGGACCGGCCGGGGTGACGATGCGCCGGGTCGCCGCCGCGGCCGGACTGTCGCCGATGGCGATCTACCGGCACTTCGACAACCGCGAGGCGCTGCTGGCGCGGATCGGCGAGGACAGCTTCGAGGCGATCGCCGGCCACTGGTCCGCGCGCGCGCGCGGGCTCGACCCGCTGACCCGGCTGATCGCGGTGCATCGGCTCTATCTGGACTACGCCCTCGCCCACCCGCACCTGTTCGACCTGGCGTTCTCAACGCCGCGTCGCGATGCCCGGCGCTACCCGGAGGACTTCCATGCGCGCCGCTCGCCGACCCTGACCGTGGTCGCCGACGCGGTCGCCGACGCGATGAGCGCCGGCGCACTGCGCGAGGACGACATCTGGGACGTGACCATGACCCTGTGGGCGCACACCCACGGACTGGTCGCGCTGTACCGCAGCGGCCGCTTCAACTACGACGAGGCGACCTTTCGCGACTTCTACGAGCAGTCGCTGCTGCGACTGTTCGACGGGCTGCGGCCCGCGAGCTGAGCCCAGGGGCTGCGAGGCGCTCTAGTGACCGCGCTGCGACGGCCGCTGCGGCGTGCGGTCGCGGACATGGGTGCCAAGCTCGACCCCCGAACGCCGGGCCGCCTCGATCGACTGGTCGCGCGCATCGTCGGGCGCGCGAACCTGCTGGCCGATGCAGTTGCCCGGCCGCGCATCGCCACCGGCGCGGGCAACGCAATGGGCCTTGCCGGGCATGCCGCCGCGGGCGGGCGTATGCTCGGCCACCCGGGCCTCGTCGCCATGCCGCGCGCTGCTGTGCGGGTCGACCAGGTGCACGCCCGGCTCGTCGATGGTCTGGGCGTCGACGGCGGCGATGAAGCCACACGACAGCAGCATCGACAACGCCCATCGCATCGGAACGAAGCGGCGATCGCGGCGCATGCGAAGGGCTGGACGGGAGAACGGCTGGGACTGATCCATGACGGGGGGCATCTGTTGAATGCGGGTCGCGCAAGGTCGCTGCTGACCCGGAGGCGGAAAGCCGTCGCTGCAACTCGGGCTCCGTGGATTCCAGTCCCTGGAAATGTGACGCGCCGCTCTGCAGGTGGGTTCGATGGCCGATAATGATAATCGAAACGACAGATTGGGCATAAGTCCTACCCGAAGCGCATCAAACGGCGTTTGAATCTTGCTCGCGCCGCCAACGACGATCGACAGCCGATGCAAGCCGCCACGGCGGCATCGGGTACAGGTTCCGGAGCGGGCACCCGCGACCGGGGGAGGTCTCGGGGGAAGCCACGGGTGCGCCGCTCCGGCCGCATGCACGCCGTCCGCGCCGATGCGCCGATGCAGCGATGCCGCAACCGCGACAGCCGGATGCCGGCCAGGGACTCAGCCGTCGTTGAGGCGGTTGTAGATCCGCGAGGACGCCTCGCCGACCTGCACCTGGGTTCCGGGCTCGTCGCGGCCGGTGGCCGCCTGGCGCTCACGATCCAGAGCCTGACCGCGCGCGTTGCGGCAGGACTTCGAGCGGATGTTCGAGCCGGTCTCGCGCATGCAGCGCGCGCCAGTGCGAGGCCGGGCAGACTCGGCGGCGTCGGACTGGATCACCTCCGCGGCCGCTGGCGGACTCTCGGGCGGATCGGGTGCAACGGACTCCTGTCCGGCGGCCGCGAACGCTGCGGTGCCGAGCAGGCCGGCCAGACAGATGCCTGATGCCATGCGGATCTTCATCATCGGACTCCCTGGACTGCGGCATGTCGCCACTGTCCAAGCGATACGCGCCAGCGGCACGAACCGTCGCAGTCGCAGCCGCCGACCGCGGCCGGCGTCGCAGGACCGCTCAACCGCCGCGCGGGCAATCCTCGCGGCGGCCGGCATGGAAGGCCGCGACCTGTTCGTCGCTGGCCGGCTGCGGGGCGATGCCGTCGTCGAACAAGACCCGCCACTGGCCGTCGTCATCGCGGTGCCAGACCGAATGGAAGGCACCGATCCGATGACGCACCGCGCCATCGGGGCCAACGCTCTCGTACAACGCGGGACCGCTGGAGGCGGCGACATCGTCCGCTCCGGCGATGGTGACCCGGGCCGGGTACCAGGACAGTTTCAGCGGCTCGCCGGCAATGATGCCGGCCCAGGCATCGACGATGGCGTCTCGCCCGCGCAGCGGCGCGGCCTGGCCGCTGTTGAACGCGGCCTGCTCGCCGACGTGGGCGGCGAAGGCCGCGCCATCGTGCTCGGCCACGCTGCGGGCGAAGCCCAGCTCGCGCGCCCAGACCTCGCATTCGGCGTCGCTGTGGGTCGGCGCCGCGGCAGCCGGCGGACCGGCCGCGGCCGTCGTTCCCAGGCAGACGATGGTCACGCAGGCAATGGCCAGCGATCGCGGACGGGGGTTGCGGACGGGGATGCGCATCGCGGTTCTCCAATCGGCCAGGAGCGGCGGCGGGCGGGCAGCCCGCCGCGACCAATCGTCACTATCGGCACAGTGCCGCGCCACCGCCAGCACAGGAAGTCATGCCCCCGACGCATGACAGCGCGCCAGCCGCAAGCGCAACGCAACATGGCACCGTTACTATCCCCGGATGCGATGGATTCCCGACCTGGCGCAGACGACGCGCCACCGCCTGCTTCCCACCCTCCTCGTTCTTGCCGGCCTGACCCTCGGCGGCTGCGCGACGCGCAGCGAACCGGTCGCGCCGCCGCCCTCGTCGCCGGCACCGGTGCTGCTGATCTCGATCGACGGCTTCCGCGCCGACTACCTCGACCTGGGCATCACCCCGAACCTGCAACGCATCGTCGACCACGGGGTCCGCGCCGAGTGGATGAATCCGTCCTACCCGTCGCTGACCTTCCCCAACCACTACTCGATCGTCACCGGCCTGCGCCCGGACCACCACGGCATCGTCCACAACAGCATGGAGGATGCCGACCTGGGTCTGTTCCGGCTGAGCATGCGCGAGGCGGTCGGCGAAGGCCGCTGGTGGGGCGGCGAGCCGATCTGGGTCGGCGCGCACAAGGCCGGCCTGGCGAACGCGACCCTGTTCTGGCCCGGCAGCGAGGCGCCGGTGCAGGACGTGCGTCCGGATCGCTGGACACCGTTCGACGCCGACCTGCCATACCGCAAACGGGTCGACACCGTGCTGGGATGGTTGTCCGAGCCGGCGGCGACGCGGCCGCGGGTCGCGACCCTGTACTTCGAGCGCGTCGACAAGGCCGGCCACGACCACGGCCCGGAGTCGCCGGAAACGCGCGCGGCGATCCGCGAGGCCGACACCGCGATCGGACGCCTGCTCGACGGCCTGCAGACGCGCGGCCTGCTCGGAGCGGTCAACCTGATCGTGGTGTCCGACCACGGCATGGCGCCGACCGCGCCGGAGCGGACGATCGCGGTGGAGGACATGGTGTCGATGGCGGACGGCAAGGTGGTCTCCTACGGCCAGTCGGTGGGCATCGAGCCCGCCCCGGAGCGCGCCGCCGCGATCGAAACCAGGCTGGTCGGCCGTCACGACCACTACCAGTGCTGGCGCAAGCAGGACCTGCCGGCGCGCTGGCACTACGGCCGTCATCCGCGGGTCCCCTCGATCATCTGCCAGATGGACGAAGGCTGGGACGCGATTCCGGCCGAGTACATGGAACGCCGGCGCGCCGCCGGCGCCC
>NZ_VICD02000111.1 GCF_006546735.2 Marilutibacter maris
CCAACAAGGAATCGCTGGTACTGGCCGGCGAGCTGCTGATGCGCGCGGCCCACGAGGGCGGCGCCAGCATCGTGCCGATCGACAGCGAGCACAACGCGATCTTCCAGTGCCTGCCCGACGCCCATGCCCACGGCGGCCTGCGCCGGATCGTGCTGACCGCATCCGGCGGCCCGTTCCGCGGCCGCGATCGCGCCTCGCTGGCCGCGGTCACCCCCGAACAGGCCGTCGCCCACCCCAAATGGTCGATGGGCCCGAAGATCTCGGTCGACTCCGCGACCCTGATGAACAAGGGGCTGGAGGTGATCGAGGCGCATCACCTGTTCGACACGCCCGGCGAGCGCATCGACGTGCTGGTGCATCCGCAGAGCCTGGTCCACTCGCTGGTCGAGTTCGTCGACGGTTCGACCCTCGCCCAGCTCGGCCTGCCGGACATGCGCACGGCGCTGGCGGTGGGCCTGGGATGGCCGGAGCGGATCGAGTCCGGAGTGTCCGGCCTCGACCTGCTGGCCCAGGGCGGACGGCTCGATTTCGAGGCGCCGGACCTGGAGGCCTTCCCCTGCCTGCGGCTGGCGTTCGACGCCCTGGCCGCCGGCGGCACCGCTCCGGCGACCCTGAATGCTGCCAACGAGGTCGCAGTTTCAGCCTTTCTTCAGCGCCAGGTGGGTTTCCTGTCGATACCCGCCCTGGTCGAGGACACCCTGGCGGCCCACCCCGCCGCCGCAGCCGGTACCCTCGACGTGCTGGCCGAGGCCGACCGCCAGGCCCGCCGCCACGCCGAAGCCGCCATCGCCCGTTTCGCCTGACCCCACCCGACCCGCTCCGATACCGTCCCGTTCCCGATGACCGTCCCCGCCTTCCCGCAACACCAGGATGACCGCCATGGCTGAGTTCCTCGGTTCGGCCTGGTGGCTGATCGTCAGCCTGGGCGTGCTGGTGTCGATCCACGAGTACGGCCATTTCTGGGTCGCCCGCCGCTGCGGGGTCAAGGTGCTGCGCTTCTCGATCGGCTTCGGCAAGCCGCTGTGGATGCGGCGCGGCCGCGACGGCACCGAGTACGTGATCGCGGCGATCCCGCTCGGCGGCTACGTGAAGATGCTCGACGAGAACCAGCTCCCAGAGTCTCCATCGGGCCATGGCACGCTCAGCGAACAGGAGCTGGAACAGTCGTTCAATCGCAAGCCGGTCTGGAAGCGGATCGCGATCGTCGCTGCCGGCCCAGTCGCCAATCTGGCCCTGTGTGTGGCGCTGTTGTGGGGCATGTTCGTCATAGGGCGTCCCGACTACGCGCCGGTGGTCGGCCAAAGCGAGCGGATCGCCGCCGAGGCCGGCCTGCAACCGGGGGACACGGTCCTGGCGGTCGGCGATCGCGCGACTCCGACCTGGAGCGAGGTGCAGATGGCGCTGGTGCCGGCGGCGCTGGACCGTGCCGACGTGACCCTGCGGGTCGCCGACAGCGAAGGCCGCGAGCGCAGCGTCGACCTGCCCCTGGACCGCCTGCCGGAGGATTTCGACGAGCGCAATGCGGTCGGCGTGATCGGCCTGTTGCCGCGCCACCAGCAGCCCCCGGCGCTGGTCGGACAGGTCCAGCCGGAGGGCGCCGCCTGGGGCGTGCTCGCCGAGGGCGACCTGATCACCGCCATCGACGGGGTCCCGATCCGCAGCTGGAGCGACATCGGCCCGGAGGTCCAGAAGCTGGGCGAGCGCGGCGGTATCGCGATGATCGAGGTCGAGCGCGACGATGAGCGCCTGGCGCTGGAAATCCAGCCGCGCCTGACCCGCAGCGAGGACGGCCGCCAGTTCTGGGCGCTGGGCGTGATCTCGCCCAATGACGGCCGCGCGCCCAAGGACGCCCTGCTGCGCTACGGCCCGCTGCAGGCGGTCCCGGCGGCCTTCGCCGAGGCCGGCCACCAGGCCGGCCAACTGTTCGCGATGATCGGGCGGGCGTTCACCGGCCGGGTCTCGATCGAGAACACCGTCGCCGGCCCGATCACCATCGCCCGCGCCGCCAATGCCTTCGCCGGCCAGGGCCTGGCCTGGTACCTGTCGATCCTGGCCATGCTGTCGCTGAGCCTGGGCATCTTGAACCTGCTGCCGATCCCGATCTTGGACGGCGGTCACTTGCTGTATTACCTTATCGAGCTGGTCAAGGGCAGCCCGGTGAGTGAGCGCGTCATGGCCGCCGGGCAATACGTCGGCCTCGCATTGATCGCCGGGCTGATGGGTCTGGCGTTCTACAACGACATCGTGAACAACCTGGTCCCATGAACACCTGGTACGCCGATGCCGGCACCCTGACCTCCCGACGCCCGCGCTGCGGGCGTTATGCATCGCACCCGGCACCTGCGTGCCGGGCGCCGTGTAGCCGAACCACCAACCGGACGTGATGATGACGCGAACCCCGACCCGCCGCCTGCTCGCCCTTGCCCTGTCGACCGCGCTGTACCCGGCAATGGCCCTGCCCGCGATGGCACAGACGACGGCACCGTCCCTGCCGAGCCCGTTCGATCCTGCCGCCTCCTTCCCGGCCACCCCCAGTGGCTTCACCGTCAGCGACATCCGCGTCGACGGTCTGCAGCGCATCGCCGCGGGCACGGTGTTCACCTACCTGCCGGTCGAGCGCGGCGACGTGATGGACCAGGCCCAGGCCGGCGAGGCGATCCGCGCGCTCTACCGGACCGGCTTCTTCGAGGACATCACCCTGTCCCGCCAGGGCGACATCCTGGTGGTCACCGTGCGCGAACGTCCGGCGATCAACAAGCTGACCCTGACCGGCAACAAGGACATCCAGACCGAGGACCTGATGAAGGGCCTCAACGAGATCGGCCTGTCGGAGGGCAATACCTTCGACCGGCTGGCGCTGGACCGGGTGACCCAGGAGTTGACCCGCCAGTACAACAACCGCGGCAAGTACAACGTCGAGATCAAGCCGGCGGTGACCACGCTGGACCGCAACCGCGTCGACCTGACCATCGAGGTCAAGGAAGGCAAGGCCGCCAAGATCCGCCACGTCAACCTGATCGGCAACGACAGCTTCGAGCAGAAGGACATCCTGGAGACCTGGGAGTCGCGCGAGAGCAACTGGCTGAGCTGGTACCGCCGCGACGACCAGTACTCGCGCGAGAAGTTCTCCGGCGACCTCGAGAAGCTCAACTCCTGGTATCTGGACCGCGGCTACGTCGACTTCAGCATCGACTCGCCGCAGGTCTCGATCAGCGCCGACCGTCAGGACATGTACATCACCGCCGGCGTCACCGAGGGCGACAAGTACACCGTCTCCAGCGTCGAGATCACCGGCGACACCGTGCTGCCGAAGGAACAGATCCAACGGCTGGTCCTGGTCAAGCCCGAGCAGACCTTCTCCCGCCGTCTGCTGGAGGTCAGCTCCGACGCGATCACCGCCACCCTCGGCAACGTCGGCTACGCCTTCGCGCAGGTCAACACGATTCCCGACATCGACCGCGAGAACAAGACCGTCGGCGTCAATCTGCAGGTCGTCCCGGGGCCACGCGTGAACGTGCGCCAGATCGTCTTCAAGGGCAACACCCGCACCGGCGACGAGGTCCTGCGCCGCGAGATGCGCCAGTTCGAGGGCTCCTGGTATTCGCAGGCGGCGATCGACCGTTCCAAGATCCGCCTGCAGGGCCTGGGCTTCTTCGAGGAGGTCAATGTCGACACCCAGCCGGTGCCGGGCAGCGACGACCAGGTCGACGTGGTCTACAGCCTCAAGGAAACCACCTCCGGCAGCTTCGTGTTCGGACTGGGCTACTCGCAGCTCAGCGGCCTGAGCACCCAGGTGCAGGTCTCGCAGAACAACTTCCTCGGCACCGGCAACCGGATGTCGCTGCAGGCGCAGCGCAGCGACTATCTGCAGCGCTACGACTTCTCCTACGTCAATCCGTACTTCACCGACAGCGGCATGTCGCTGGGCTACAACCTGTGGTGGCGCGAGTACGACTACGGCAACTTCAATACCGCCCAGTACTCCAGCACCAACGCCGCGGCGCAGGCGGTGTTCGGCATTCCAATCACCGAGACCGGCTCGATCACCGGCCTGTTCGGCATCGACAGCAACCAGATCTTCACCTTCCGCGGCCAGACCCCGGAGTCGATCGTCGACTACATCGACGCGATCGGCCAGCGCACCTTCCACGCCTGGCGCGGCGAGATCGGCTGGTCGCGCAACACCCTCAACAACGCGCTGACCCCGACCCGCGGCACCTCGCAACGGTTGTGGCTGGAAGCGACCCTGCCCGGCTCGACGGTCGAGTTCTACAAGATCAACTACAACATCTCCAAGTACTGGCCGTTGTCGCGCTGGCTGGTGATCAACACCCGCGCCGAGCTCGGCTACGGCGACAGCTACGGCGACGCGGTCTCGCGCAACATCTGCTTCACCCCGGGCTCGTACGTGGATACCGACGGCGACGGCGACGTCGACACCTACGAGCCGGGCCCGGACCCTTCCGACCCCTGCGAGACCAACTCGACCGACTTCGTGAAGACGGTCACCGCCGACGGCCTGCCGTTCTTCGAGAACTTCTACGCCGGCGGCGTGCGCTCGGTGCGTGGTTTCCGCGACAACACCCTGGGCCCGCGCGAGGCGCCGTTCGAGGGCAGCCGCTACCTGCAGCCGGTCGGCGGCTCGGTCAAGACGGTCGGCTCGATCGAGGCGATCTTCCCGACCCTGTTCGACAGCCCGGCCGCGCGCGTCTCGGCGTTCGTCGACTTCGGCAACGTGTTCAAGGACGTCGATGCCTTCGATGCCGGCGAGCTGCGCGCCTCCACCGGCGTGGCCCTGCTGTGGCGCTCGCCGATGGGCCCGATCTCGATCAGCTACGCGTATCCGATCAAGAAGGACGACGACGACGAGCTCGAGCGCCTGCAGTTCACCTTCGGCGGCGCGTTCTGATCGCCTCCCGCCGCGTCCGCTACGTGGCGGGACCACGATGGAGGCTCCCGGGATGAACATGCCGTCGTACACCGCCGCCGCCCTGTCCGAGCGCTTCGGCCTTGGCGTGCACGGCGATGGCTCGGTCGCTGTCGAGGGCGTCGGCACGCTGGCCGCCGCCGGCGCCTCGCAGCTGGCCTTCCTGGCCAACCCCAAGTACCGCGGCCAACTCGCCGACAGCGGCGCCGGCGTGGTGGTGATGCGCGAGGCCGATGCCGAAGGCTTCGCCGGCACCGCCCTGATCGCGGCCGACCCGTATGCCGCCTTCGCCCGCATCGCCGCCCTGTTCGAGCCCCGCCCCGAGCGACCGCCGGGCGTCCACCCCTCGGCCGCCATCGACGCCACCGCCGAGGTCGCCGCCGACGCCCACATCGGTGCCTTCGTCAGCATCGGTGCGCGCAGCCGTGTCGAAGCTGGCGCGGTGGTCGGCCCGGGCTGCGTGATCGGCGAGGACTGCGTGGTCGGCGCCGGCAGCGAGCTGATCGCCCGGGTCACCCTGGTCACCCGGGTCCGCCTCGGCCATCGCGTGCGCATCCACCCCGGCGCCGTGCTCGGCGCCGACGGCTTCGGCCTGGCGATGGACAACGGCCACTGGCTGAACGTGCCCCAGCTCGGCGGCGTGGTGATCGGCGACGACTGCGAGATCGGCGCCAACACCACCATCGACCGTGGCGCGATCGAGGACACCGTGCTCGGCGAGGACGTCCGCCTCGACAACCAGATCCAGATTGGACACAACGTGACTATCGGTGCCCATACGGCCATGGCGGGTTGCTCGGCGGTCGCCGGCAGCGCGAAAATCGGCCGTTATTGCCTGATCGGCGGCGCCGCTGGCGTGCTCGGCCACCTGGAAGTCTGCGACCGCGTGGTGATCACCGCGATGAGTCTGGTCACCAGCTCGATCCGCGAGCCGGGCGAGTACTCGTCCGGCACCCCGTTGATGGACAATCGCAGTTGGCGCAGGAACGCCGCCCGCTTCAAGCAACTCGATGCGCTCGCCCGCCGCGTCCCGCGTGCGGAACCGTAGCGTCCCCTCCGGCCGGTTCGTCCCGCTCGTCCGGACAGCCGCGCCGGGACGTACCTGCAAGGAAACACGATGAGTTCGACCGTGAAGTTGCCGATTGACGTAACCGCGATCCAGGCCGTGCTGCCGCACCGCTACCCGTTCCTGCTGGTCGACCGGGTGGTCGAACTGGAACCGAACAAGCGCGTACTCGCCTACAAGAACGTCACCGTCAACGAGCCCTTCTTCAACGGCCACTTCCCCGGCCACCCGGTGATGCCCGGCGTGCTGGTGGTCGAGGCGCTGGCCCAGGCCGGCGGCCTGCTGACCCAGCTGGCCAGCGGCGGCAGCGCCGACGACCGCCTGTTCTACCTGGTCAAGATCGACAACGCCCGGTTCTCGCGGATGGTGGTGCCCGGCGACCGGCTGGAGCTGGAGGTCGTGCTCAAGCGCACCATCCGCAACATGGCCATCTACAGCGGCATCGCCCGCGTCGACGGCGAACAGGCCGCCTGCGCGGACATCGTGTGCGCCGAGGTCGCAGCCTGACGATGCAGGCGACCATCCACCCCACCGCCGTCGTCGAGCCCGGCGCACGCCTGGGCGCGGACGTGCACGTCGGCCCGTTCTGCTACATCGGCGACGGCGTGACCGTCGGCGACGGTTGCCGGTTCGGCCCCCACTGCTCGGTGATGGGGCCGACCACGATCGGCAGCCAAAACCGCTTCGTCGGCCACTGCGCGGTCGGCGGCGAGCCGCAGGACAAGAAGTTCGCCGGCGAGCAGGTCGAGCTGATCATCGGCGACCGCAACACCTTCCGCGAGTTCGTGACCCTCAACCGCGGCACCGGCAGCGGCGGCGGCGTGACCCGGATCGGCAGCGACAACTGGCTGCTCGCCTACACCCATGTCGCCCACGACTGCGTGGTCGGCGACCACTGCGTGTTCTCCAACAACGCCACCCTCGCCGGCCACGTCACCGTCGGCGATCACGTGATCCTCAGCGGCTTCGCCGGCGTGCATCAGTTCTGCCGGATCGGCGCCCACGCCTTCATCGGCATGGGCGCCTTCGTCAACGGCGACGTGCCGCCCTTCGTGATGGTCGCCCAGGACGGCTACGGCCGCCCGCGCGGCATCAACAGCGAAGGGCTCAAGCGGCGCGGCTTCGACAGCGCGCGGATCGGCGCGATCAAGCGCGCCTACCGCGCGCTGTACGTGGCCGGGTCGTCGCTGGACGAGGCGCGCGCGAAGTTGACCGAGATGGCGGGCGAGAGCGCGGACGTGCGCGCGTTGCTGGACTTCATCGACAGCGCCGAGCGGCCGCTGCTGCGCTGAGGCTCCGCACGCCTCCGCAGGAGCGGGGTACGCCGCGAGGGATTCATCGGAAGGCCCGATCGCGGCATGCGCCGCTGCTACGACCCTGACATGGACGGGTCCGTGGTCGCGGCTGTTCTATCATGCCGGCACCCGCCAAGCCGATCCGTCCGCCTTGTCCCCAGCACGCACTCCCCGGCCCACCCCACTCCGCATCGCGCTCGTCGCCGGCGAGGCCTCCGGCGACCTGCTCGGCGCCGGCCTGATCGACGCCCTGCGGCAGCGCTATCCCGACGCCGAGTTCGCCGGCATCGGCGGCGACCGCATGCGCGCGGCCGGTTTCGACGCCTGGCACGATGCCGGCGAACTGGCGGTGATGGGGCTGTCGGAGGTGCTGCGCCACCTGCCGCGGCTGTTGCGGCTTCGACGCGGGCTGCGCCGCCGGCTGCAGGCGTGGCAGCCGGACGTGTTCGTCGGCATCGACGCACCCGACTTCAATCTCGGCGTCGAACGCTGGCTCAAGCAGCGCCGCCGCGAGGACGGTGGCCCGCGCACCGTCCACTACGTCAGTCCGTCGGTGTGGGCCTGGCGCGAGAAACGCGCGGCCAAGATCGGGCGCTCGGCCGACCGGGTGCTGTGCCTGTTCCCGATGGAACCGCCGATCTACGCCCGCCACCGGGTCGACGCCCGCTTCGTCGGCCACCCGCTCGCCGACGAGATGCCGCTGCAGCCCGATCGCGCGGCCGCGCGCGACCGGCTCGGCCTGGACCCGCAGCGCCCGGTGCTGGC
>NZ_VICD02000112.1 GCF_006546735.2 Marilutibacter maris
TCGAACGCGGCGGTGACCACCAGGTCGGCGCCGCGCACCGCGTCGCCGCCGGCGAACACGCGCGGATGCGCGGTCTGGTAGGGATGCGCGCCGCGTTCGCCCGAGGTGCGGATACGGCCGTCGTCCTCCAGCTCGATGCCGTGCGCGGCCAACCAGTCCGGCGCGTCGGGGCGGAAGCCGAAGGCGATGATCACCACGTCGGCGGCGAGGGTGGATTCGCTGCCCTCGACCGGCTCGGCGCGCTGGCGGCCGTTGGCGTCGGGCGCGCCCATGCGGGTCTCGACCACGCGCACGCCGTTGACCCGGCCGTCGCGGCCGACCAGTTCCAGCGGCTGGCGGTTGAACAGGAAGCGCACGCCTTCCTCGCGGGCGTTGCCGACCTCGCGCGCGGAGCCGGGCATGTTGGCCTCGTCGCGGCGGTAGGCGCAAGTGACCTCGGCCGCGCCGAGCCGGATCGCGCTGCGCACGCAATCCATGCCGGTGTCGCCGCCGCCGAGCACGACCACCCGCCGGCCCTTCAGTTCGGGCAGCTCGATGCGGTCTTCCCAGCCGGCGATCGGCCGTCCCTGCGGCTGCACGCCGCCGACCACGCGACCGTTCTGGACCAGGAACGGCAGCGCCGGCAGCACCCCGGCCAGGTCCTGGCCGGGCAGGCCGCCATCGGTGTAGCGGTAGCTGCCCAGGCCGAGGAACACCGCGTCGTACTCGTCCAGCAGTGCGTCGAGGCTGAGGTCGCGGCCGACCTCGACGCCGAGGCGGAAGCGCACGCCCATGCCCTCGAGGATCTCGCGGCGGGTCTGCACCACCGACTTGTCGAGCTTGAAGCTGGGGATGCCGAACTGCAGCAGGCCGCCGATCTGCTCGTAGCGGTCGTGGACCACCGCCTCGATGCCGGCGCGGGCGAGACGGTCGGCGCAGGACAGCCCGGCCGGGCCGGCGCCGATCACCGCCACCCGCTGCCCGGTCGCGACCACCCGCGACAGGTCCGGGCGCCAGCCGTCGGCGACCGCGCGATCGACGATGTACTTCTCGACCGCGCCGATGGTGACCGCGCCGAAGCCGTCGTCGAGCGTGCAGCTGCCCTCGCACAGGCGGTCCTGCGGACATACCCGGCCGCAGATCTCCGGCAGCGGGTTGGTCTCGTGGCACAGCGTCGCCGCCTCGTGCACGCGGTCCTCGCGGGCGAGTTCGAGCCAGTTGGGGATGTAGTTGTGCAGCGGGCACTTCCACGAGCAGTACGGATTGCCGCAGTCCAGGCAGCGTCCGGCCTGGTGGCGCGCGGCCTCGTCGTTGAAGCGTCCGTACAGCTCGCCCCAGTCGCCGTCGCGGCGCAGCGCCAGCGGAATCCGCCGCGGCATCTCGCGCGGCAGCTCGAGGAACTCGAACACGTTCTTCTTCGGTGCAGGCTTCGCCATCACGCCGCCCTCTTCAGATTTTCGGCCAGCGACGCCAGGCTTGCCGCCTTCGGCTTCACCAGCCAGAACTTGCCGATGTAGTCGCGCATCTCGTCGAGGATGCGTCGCGCCCGCTCGCTGCCGGTGTGGCGCGCGTGCGCCTCCAGCAGGTCGCGCAGGTGCGAGCGGTGGTGCTCGAAGCCGTCGCCGGCGATGCGCACGATGTCGATCAGCTCGTGGTTGTAGCGGTCGACGAAATCGCGGTCCATGTCGAGCACGTAGGCCATGCCGCCGGTGAAGCCGGCGCCGAAGTTCAGCCCGGTGCGGCCGAGCACCGCGACCGCGCCGCCGGTCATGTACTCGCAGCAGTGATCGCCGGCGCCCTCGATCACCGCGGTCGCGCCGGAGTTGCGCACCCCGAAGCGCTCGCCGGCGCGGCCGCTGGCGTACAACTCGCCGCCGGTGGCGCCGTACAGGCAGGTGTTGCCGATGATCGCGGTCTCGTGGGCGATCCAGCGCGCGTCCTCGGGCGGGCGCACCACGATGCGGCCGCCGGTCATGCCCTTGCCGACGTAGTCGTTGGCCTCGCCGACCAGCTCGTGGTGCAGGCCACCGGCATTGAAGGCGCCGAAGCTCTGCCCGGCGCTGCCGTCGAAGCGCAGCGCGATCGGCGCGTCGGCCATGCCATGGTCGCCGTGCCGGCGCGCGACCGCACCGGACAGGCGCGCGCCGATGCTGCGGTCGGTGTTGCGGATGTCGAAGCGGTAGGTGCCGCCGTGCTTGCCGGCGATCGCCGCGGCCAGCGCGGCGTCGAGTTCGGCGGCCAGCCCGGTCGGCGCA
>NZ_VICD02000113.1 GCF_006546735.2 Marilutibacter maris
CGTGGCGGCGCATCGCGGCCACGGGCGGGCGTCACCGGCCCGCTACGCGCGCAGCAGCTCCTGCCGCGCGTTGAGGAAATCGGCCGCGGTGATCGCCTTGCCGCCGTCGCGCTGCAGGGTGCGGATGCGCAGCACGCCTTCGCCGCAGGCCACGTCGAGCCCCTCGCGACCGGCACGCAGCAGGGTGCCCGGCACCGCATCGTGCGCCTGATCCAGCGCGACCGCGCCGTGGATGCGCAGGCGCTCGCCGGCCAGTTGGCATTCGGCCACCGGCCACGGATTGAACGCGCGCACGGTGTCGGCCAGCGCGACCGCCGGGCGGCTCCAGTCGAGCCGCGCCTCGCCCTTGTCGAGCTTGTGCGCGTAGGTCACGCCCTCCTCGGGCTGCGGCTGCGGCACCGGCAGGATGCCCGCACGCAGCAGGCCCAGGCCGTCGGCCAGGACCTGCGCACCGAGCATCGACAGGCGGTCGTGCAACTGCCCGCCGGTCTCCTCGGCAGCGATGGACAGGGACTGCGACAGCAGCACCGGACCGGTGTCCAGGCCCTTCTCCATCCGCATCAGGCAGACCCCGCTTTCGCGGTCGCCGGCCTGGATCGCGCGCTGGATCGGCGCCGCGCCGCGCCAGCGCGGCAGCAGCGAGGCATGCACGTTCCAGCAGCCATGGGCGGGGATGTCGAGCACCGACTGCGGCAGGATCAGGCCGTAGGCGACCACCACCATCAGGTCCGGCTGCAGCGCGCGCAGGGTCGCCTTGGACGCGGCGCTGCGGAAGTTCTCCGGCTGCTCCACCGCAATGCCCAGCTCCTGCGCCACCCGCTTGACCGGCGACGGTGCCAGCCCACGGCCCCGGCCGGCCGGACGGTCGGGCTGGGTGTAGACGGCGACGACCTCGCCATGACGGGCGGCGGCGCGCAGGCAGGGAACGGCGAAGTCGGGGGTGCCGGCGAAGACGATTCTCATGCGGAACAACCGGAAAGGGGGGCGTGCAGCCTACGCACAATCGCCGCGATCGGCACGCGTCCGCTCGACCGGCCCGAAGCCCGCGCGCCGGTGCCGGTCACCGCCTCCCGGCCGCGGTCAGGCGGCGTTGCGGCGCGCCTTGGCCAGTTTCTTGCGGACCATTTCGCGCTTGAGCGGCGACAGATAGTCGACGAACAACTTGCCCAGCAGGTGGTCCATCTCGTGCTGGATGCACACCGCCAGCACGCCGTCGGCTTCCAGCGTCTGCGGCTTGGCGTCGCGATCGAGGTAGTTGACGGTGATGCGGTCGGCGCGGGTCACGTCGGCGAAGATGCCGGGTACCGACAGGCAGCCTTCCTGGTAGACCTGCTCGCCGTCGTGGGCGGTGATCTCGGGATTGATGAAGACCATCGGCCGGTCGCGCTCCTCGCTGACGTCTATCACCATGAAGCGCTGGTGCACGTCGACCTGACTCGCCGCCAGGCCGATGCCCGGCGCTTCGTACATGGTCTCGAACATGTCGTCGAGCAGTTGCTGGAACTCCGGCGTGGTCACGCGGGCGGGATCGACCGGCGTGGCGACGGTGCGCAGCCGGGAATCGGGAAATTCGAGAATGGGAAGCTGTGCCATGACGATAGAAAAATGGGGGCGCCTGTCACAGAGGCAAGCAGGACATTGATTGTAACGCCGATATTGGGCGCTCGGGGCTTGCAACCCCGCGTAACTTCTGGGCTATAGTGCCGTTGGCCCTCGCCGGGGAACGGCGCGCGGGCAAACCTGCAAGGGGAATCAGGTAGATGGCTGCCATGTTTAAACCGATTCGCGCGGTTGTTGCCGCTGCGTTGTTCACGATCGCCACCTATGGCCTCGCGGCCGAAATGCGAGGCGATCACCCCGACACCTATGTCGTGAAGCGGGGCGATACCCTCTGGGACATCGCCGGCAAATTTCTGCAGAAGCCTTGGCTGTGGCCGGAGATCTGGCAGGCCAATCCGCAGATCCGCAACCCGCATCTGATCTATCCGGGCGACGTGATCTCGCTGGCCTACCTCAACCGGGTCGGCGTCGAGCCGGGCCCGCGCCAGGAAGCGCCGATCACCGGCGTGCCGCTGGCCGATGTCGAGGCCTTCCTGAAGGATCTCAGCGTCGTCGACAGCATCGAGGGCATGCCCTACGTGGTCGGCCTGGAGGAGGACCGCCTGCGCGGCGCCGAGGGCCAGGCGATCTACGTCTCCGGCCTGGACAACGCCCAGCCGGGCGAGCGCTACTCGGTGGTGCGCCCGACCCAGCGCTACACCCATCTCGACCGCACCGCCTGCTGCGACCGCTTCCACAGCGACGATCTCGACTTCCGCGGCAAGCGCCACCACATCGACTTCGAGCGGGCCTGGAGCGACGCGTTCACGCCCGACAACGGCAGCGAGATGCTCGGCTACGAGCTGCACAAGCTGACCACCGCGACGGTCAGCCGCGGCCTGGTCGAGGGTGTCGAGGTGGTGACCCTGGTGGTCGACGACACCGGTCGCGAGATCCGCGCCGGCGACCGGCTGGTGCCGGTGCAGGCGCAGCCCTACGACCTGCAGTTCTTCCCGCACGCACCGACGCAGACCTTCGAATACGGCCGCGCCCGCATCCTGGCGGTCGCCGACGCCATCAAGTACGGCGGTCGCCGCGACGTGGTCGCGCTGTCGGTCGGCGCCCGCGACGGCATCGACAACGGCACCGTGTTCTCCAGCTGGCGCGAGGGCAGCAACGCGGTCGACCGGGTCAAGATCGGCACCAACCGCAGCGAGTACCTGGTCGGCGACAGCAGCCGTGCCCGCCTGCCCGACGAGTTCGCCGGTCACATCATGGTGTTCCGCACCTTCGACAAGGTCAGCTACGGCCTGGTCATGGACGGTATCCGTCCGGTCAAGGTCGGCCACCACCTCAAGCACCCGGACGCGACCCACTGAGCGGGTCGCGACAGGATCGGAAGTTTCCGATCCGGACACTGGACGGCGCCCGAGGGCGCCGTCTTCGTTTGTGGCCCAGGCTCGGGTCATGGATGCGATCGAACCCCGCCCCGC
>NZ_VICD02000114.1 GCF_006546735.2 Marilutibacter maris
CCTGCAGGCGGGACTGGCGCCGTGGCGCGGCGCCCCCTGGCCGATGCTGGCGGCGGCCGGCGGCGGCCTTGCGATGGCCTGGCTGCTCGATCGCCGGCTCGGCCGGCGCACCGGTGATGGAATGGCAAATAGTTGATTTTATTGATGAAATTGGCGATATTCAGGGGCCGGGGCGGGGCGCGCGGCGGCCCGTGTCGGGCCTGTCGGATGGGCATGCGGCAACGGTCCGTTTGCGCCGCCGGTTTCGACGGCCGCCGATGCCGGGCCGTATCATGGGCGCATGAACACGAGCCCTGAGTCCCCGGCGTTCCCGACGGCCGAAGCCGCCACCCTGGTCCTGCCCGGGCCCGCCGGCGCGCTGGAGGCGATCGCCGAGCCGGGCGAGGGCGGCTCGCGTCGCGCGGTCGCGATCGTCTGCCATCCGCTGCCGACCGAGGGCGGCACCCTGCACAACAAGGTGGTGACGATGACCGCGCGCGCGCTGCGCGAGTCGGGCATCGCCACCGTCCGCTTCAACTTCCGCGGCACCGGCGCCTCCGAGGGCGAGTTCGACGACGGCCGCGGCGAGCGCGACGACCTGCGCGCGGTCGCCGCCTGGGTCCGCCAGCAGCGCCCGGGGCACGCGCTGTGGCTGGCCGGCTTCAGCTTCGGCGCCTACGTGTCGCTGGCGCTGGCGGCCGAACTGCAGCCCGGGATGCTGATCTCGATCGCGCCGCCGGCCGGTCGCGGCTGGGATTTCGACGCGATCCAGCCGCCGGACTGCCCGTGGCTGGTGATCCAGGGCGATGCCGACGAGGTGGTCGATCCGGAGGCGGTCTACGCCTGGATCGACGGCCTCGACGGGCGCCGCGCCCCGCCCGAGGTCGTGCGCATGCCCGAGACCGGGCATTTCTTCCACCGCCGGCTGATGGACCTGCGCGGCGCGATCAAGAACGGCATCCGTTCCTACCTGCCCGCGGAGCTCGCACCGCCCAATGGCTGAGCCGGCCCCGCAGGACCCGCGCGCGGCGTCGCCGTCGCGGCGCTACGCCGACGGTGTC
>NZ_VICD02000115.1 GCF_006546735.2 Marilutibacter maris
CCTTGTCCGGCGGCTCGACCCCGCGCGCGTTCCTGACCGAGCTGTCGAAACAGACCGTGGACTGGCCGCACGTGACCGTGCTGCCAGTCGACGACCGCTGGGTGCACCCGCGCCACGAGCGCTCCAACGAGCGCCTGCTGCGCGAGACCCTGTTGCAGGGCGCGGCGGCGAGTGCGCGATTCCTGCCCCTGTACCGGCCGGCGCCGAGCCCCGAAGCGGCGCTGCTGCCGGTGCTGGGGCGCATCGCCCACGAGGCGCTGCCGCTGGACGTGGTGGTGCTGGGGATGGGCGAGGACGGCCACGTGGCTTCGCTGTTCCCGGACCTGGGCGCGGACCGTCCCGGCCTGCGCGAGATCGGGCTGGACCCGCGCGGCCGCGCGCCGGCGCTGGCGGTGCGCACCGCCAACGCGCCGGAGCCGCGGATGACCCTGACCCTGAGCGCGATCTTCACCGCGCCTTCGCTGTACCTGCACATCGAGGGTGCGAAGAAGCGGGCGGTGCTCGACGCCGCCGCGATGGACCCGCGTTCGCCGTTGCCGGTGCGCGCGGTGCTGGCCGGCGCGCCGAATCCGCCCGAGCTGTACTGGTGTCCGTAGCCGCGTTCGATCGCCGCGGACCCGTAGGAGCGGCGTAAGCCACGATGAGGCTTTGCCGGCCAACCCGATCGCGGCTTATGCCGCTTCCAGGCAAGCAAGTCCTACGAAGACCAGGGGCGCCAGGCAAGCAAGAGCGCGCGACTCAAGCAACACCCAAGAGACCATGATGAGCCCACTGAATCCGATCGTCGCCGAAGTCACCGAACGCATCCGCGAGCGCAGCCGCGATTCGCGCGCCGCCTACCTGGCGCGCATCGACGGCGCCGCCGGACGCGGCCCGCATCGCGCCCGACTGTCCTGCGGCAACCTCGCCCACGGCTTCGCCGCCTGCGGTCCGAACGACAAGGACGCGCTGCGCGGCGGCGCCTCGCCGAACATCGGCATCGTCAGCGCCTACAACGACATGCTGTCGGCGCACCAGCCGTTCGAGCGCTTCCCGTTCCTGATCAAGAACGCCGCCCGCGGCGTCGGCGCCACCGCCCAGGTCGCCGGCGGAGTGCCGGCGATGTGCGACGGCGTCACCCAGGGCCGCGACGGCATGGAGCTGAGCCTGTTCTCGCGCGACGTGATCGCGCTGTCGACGGCGGTCGCGCTGTCGCACGACATGTTCGATGCCGGGCTGTACCTGGGCGTGTGCGACAAGATCGTGCCGGGCCTGATGATCGGCGCGCTGAGCTTCGGCCATCTGCCGGCGATCTTCGTGCCGGCCGGGCCGATGCCCTCGGGCATCCCCAACGACGAGAAGTCGCGGGTGCGCCAGCGCTACGCCGAGGGCAAGGCGACCCGCGAGGAACTGCTCGAGGCCGAGGCGGCCAGCTACCACGCGCCGGGTACCTGCACTTTCTACGGCACCGCCAACTCCAACCAGATGCTGATGGAGATCATGGGCCTGCACCTGCCGGGCGCCAGCTTCGTCAATCCCAACACCCCGCTGCGCGATGCGTTGACCGCCGAGGCGGCGCGCCGTGCCGCCGCGATCACCGCGCTGGGCGAGGACTATCGGCCGATCGGGCGGATCGTCGACGAGCGCGCGATCGTCAACGGCGTGATCGGCCTGCACGCGACCGGCGGCTCGACCAACCACCTGCTGCACATCGTCGCGATCGCCGCCGCCGCCGGCATCGAGCTGCGGCTGGAGGACTTCGACGCGCTGTCGGCGGTGGTGCCGCTGCTGGCGCGGGTCTACCCCAACGGCAGCGCCGACGTGAACCACTTCCACGCCGCCGGCGGCCTCGCCTTCATGATCGGCGAGCTGCTCGATGCCGGCCTGCTGCACGGCGACGTCGAGACCGTCGCCGGTCCCGGCCTGCAGCGCTACCGGGTCGAGGCCCGCCTCGACGAGGCCGGCGATCTCGTCCATGCGCCGGCCGCACAGATCAGTGGCGATCTCGCGGTGCTGCGCCCGGTCGCCGATCCGTTCCGCCGCGACGGTGGCCTGAGAGTGCTGCGCGGCAATCTCGGCACCGGTGCGATCAAGGTCTCGGCGGTGCCCGACGACCGCCAGGTCATCGAAGCGCCATGCCGGATCTTCAGCGAGCAGGAGGAGGTCAAGCAAGCCTTCGAGCGCGGCGAGCTCGACCGCGACGTGGTGGTGGTGGTGCGCTTCCAGGGCCCGCAGGCCAACGGCATGCCCGAGCTGCACCAGCTGACCCCGACCCTGAGCGTGCTGCAGAAGCGCGGCCACCGTGTCGCTCTGGTCACCGACGGCCGCATGTCCGGCGCGTCGGGGCAGGTACCGGCGGCGATCCACGTCAGTCCCGAAGCCGCCTGCGGCGGTCCGCTGGCGCGGCTGCGCGACGGCGACGTGGTCCGCGTCGATGCCGTCGCCGGCACCTTGCAGGCGCTGGTCGATGCGGCGGACTTCGAGGGCCGCGCGCCCGCCGCCGCCGATCTGGCCGCCCACCACAGCGGCATGGGCCGCGAGCTGTTCGAGCTGTTCCGCCGCGTCGCCGGCCCGGCCACCCGCGGCGCCAGCGCCTTCGATGCCGGCGCGGCGTCCCACCGCGAGAGCGAAATCCCGTCATGACCCTGATAGAGACCGTGTCGATTGAAAGCCTGTTGCACCTGGCCCCGGTGATCCCGGTGGTCGTCATCGAGGACCCCGCCCACGCGGTGCCGCTGGCGCGCGCGCTGGTCGCCGGCGGCCTGCCGGTGATCGAGGTCACCCTGCGCACCGGCGCCGCGCTGGAGGCGGTGAGGGCGATCGCCGAGGAAGTCCCCGACGCGATCGTCGGCACCGGCACC
>NZ_VICD02000116.1 GCF_006546735.2 Marilutibacter maris
AACGGGATCTCGATGCCGTGTTCCTTGAGCGAGGTATCCAGCTCCCACAGGTAGGCGGCCCTGATCGCGGCATTGCGACGCGCGGCCTCCTCGGTCAGCCAGACCGCGAGGATGAACTCGACCGCGCTGTCGCCGAAGTTGTCCAGCCAGACCTGCGGCCCCTCGGGGCCCTCCATCGCCAGGGTGAACGGCACCCGTGCGGCGGCTTCCAGCGCGGCCTTCTTCACCAGCTCCTTGTCGGTGCCGTAGGCGACGCCGAACGGCACCCGGATGCGGCGGTTCGCCGAACGGTGGGTCCAGTTGACGACGCGGCCGCTGACGAACTCCGAGTTCGGCACCAGGATGTCGATGTTGTCGTTGGTGGTGATCAGGGTCGCGCGGATGTTGATCGCCTTGACCATGCCGCGCGTGCCGGCCTCCAGCTCGACGAAATCGCCGACCTTCAGCGACTTGTCGAACAACAGGATCAGGCCGGAGACGAAGTTGTTGAAGATCGCCTGCAGGCCGAAGCCCAGGCCGACGCCGAGACCGCCGGCCAGCACAGCGAACTTGGTGACCGACATCCCCAGCACTTCCAGCGCCAGCAGCAGGCCGGCCGCCAGCAGCAGGTAGTGCACGACCCGGTTCAGCGTGTACAGCGAGGCCTGGTTGACGCTGGGCGTGCGCTTGCCATAGCGGCCCAGCGCGCGCTGGACCAGCGCCGAAACCAGCAGCGTGCCGACCATCACCAGCACGGCGGCGAGCAGGCTGCCGACGGTAATGGTGACGTTGGATGTGTGCAGCAACTGGAACTCGAGAAGCGACCGCAGCCCGTCGATGCCCTGCTTCGCGGCCGCATCGGCGATGTCGAGCGTCTGCTCGCCCACCGCCTCGATCGGACTGGCGGCCGTCTCGTTCATCATCGCTCAGGCACTCCCGCCATCGGCGCGGGCCCGCGCCTCGCGCATCTCGTCGAGCGACTCGGCGACCTCGGCCCAGCGCCGGTCGCGCTTGGAGGCCTTGGTGTCGGCGGCGTCGATCAGCAGCTCCAACTGCTCGGCCATGAAGCGGGCGCTGCCGCAGTCGGGCGCCGCGCCGCTGACCCGGTCGCCGCCGATCACCACCAACCAGGTGTCGCCCTCGTTGTAGGGCGCCTCGACTCCGGCCGGCACCGCCTCGGTCAGCGCCTGCCGCCACGCATCGACGACACGGGTGGCCAGGATCGCGGGGATCGGCACTTCCAGCTTCTCCGGTACCTGGTCGACCATCAGCTCGCGGCGCATCTCCAGGCCGTTGCCGGTCCAGCTCATGACCCGCTCGTCGGCCTCGGCATAGCGCAGGGTCCAGCCTCCGCTGGCGTCGCGCGCGAGCATCAACGCGTCCTCGTTGCCGCGCGCCGGCAGACGGGTCAGCATCAGCTCCGGCGCGATGCCGTCGGCGAGCAGACCTTCGACCGCGGTTCCGTAGTTCTCGGTCGCCGGCGGCCAGCCGTGGCCCAGCGCCGGCTTGCAGGCCTCGTCGTCGGCGAACGCCGGCGCCGCCGCCGCGCAGGCGAGCACGAAGGCGCCCAGACGCAGGGCGCGACGCATCGTCGTCGTGCCGCGGGCGCTCACAGCAGGCCGCGGCGCAGGTCGCCGAGCAGGGTCGCCAGATAGGCGGCGAAGCGGGCCGCCGCCGCGCCATCGATCACACGGTGGTCGTAGCTCAGCGAAAGCGGCAGGATCAGGCGCGGCTGGAACGCCTTGCCGTCCCAGACCGGCTTGATCGACGACTTCGAGACGCCGAGGATCGCGACCTCGGGCGCATTGATGATCGGCGTGAACGCGGTGCCGCCGATGCCGCCCAGCGAGCTGATCGAGAAGCAGCCGCCGCTCATGTCGGCCGGACCGAGCTTGCCCTCGCGCGCCTTGCCCGCGAGCTCGCCCATCTCCTTCGCGATCTGCATGACGCCCTTCTTGTCGCAGTCGCGCACGACCGGCACCACCAGCCCGTTCGGGGTATCGGCGGCGAATCCGACGTGGAAGTACTTCTTCAGCACCAGGTTCTCGCCACTGGCGTCGAGCGAAGCGTTGAACTCCGGGTACTTCTGCAGCGCCGCCACCGAAGCCTTCATCAGGAAGGCGAGCATGGTCAGCTTGACCCCGTTCTTCGCCTTCTCGTTCTCCTTGTTGAGGGTGCCGCGCAGCGCCTCCAGCTCGGTGACGTCGGCATCCTCGTGCTGGGTCACGTGCGGGATCATCGCCCAGTTGCGGGCGAGGTTGGCGCCGGAGATCTTCTTGATCCGCGACAGCGGCTTGCTCTCGATCTCGCCGAACTTGGCGAAGTCAACCTTCGGCCAGGGCAGCAGGCTCAGGCCGCCGCCGGCCGCCGCCGGGGCGCCGGAAGCGACCTCGCCCGACATCACGCCCTTGACGAACTTCTGCACGTCCTCGCGGGTGATCCGGCCGGCGCGGGCGCTACCAGCGACCTTCGACAGGTCCACACCCAGCTCGCGGGCGTACAGGCGCACCGCCGGGCTGGCG
>NZ_VICD02000117.1 GCF_006546735.2 Marilutibacter maris
CGGGCCGGTTCGAGGTCGCCGTCGAGGCGGTCGAGGAGGACCGCCCCGACCCGCAGGGCGCCGAACGGGTCGAATTCCTGGTCGCCGCCAATCCCGGGCAACCGGCGCGCTCGCTGCGCAAGGTCGCTTCCGGCGGCGAGCTGTCGCGGGTATCGCTGGCGATCGAGGTCGCCACCCTGGGCCTGGACGCGGTTCCGACGATGGTGTTCGACGAGGTCGACTCCGGCATCGGCGGCGCGGTCGCCGACATCGTCGGCCGCAAACTCAGGGCGCTGGGCGCGCGTCGCCAGGTGCTGTGCGTGACCCACCTGCCGCAGGTCGCGGCCCAGGGCCACGCCCACTACCGGGTCAGCAAGGCGGCCAGCGAGGGCGTGACCCAGAGCGCGGTGCAGTCGCTCAGCGCCGGCCAGCGCGAAGAGGAGCTGGCGCGCATGCTCGGGGGCGTGGAAATGACCCGCGAAGCGCGGGCGGCGGCGAAACGGCTGCTCGCCGACGTCGGCTGAGCACTGCCGGCGATGGGGCGGCATCCCGTGCCGCCCGGCCCCGGTCAGCGCTTCTTGCGCACGTAGAGCACCAGCGAGTGCTCCTCGATCTCGTAACCGTGCTTGGCCGCGATCCGGTGCTGCAGCTCCTCGATCTCCTCGCTCTCGAACTCGATGATCTTGCCGGTATCGATATCGACCATGTGGTCGTGATGGTGGCCGCGATCGAGCTCGTAGACCGACTGTCCGGATTCGAAGTTGTGCTTGAGCACCAGGCCGGCGGCTTCGAACTGGGTCAGCACCCGGTACACGGTGGCCAGGCCGATGTCCTCGCCACTGGCCATCAGATGACGGTAGATGTCCTCCGCGGTCATGTGCCGCGGCTTGGCGCTCTCCAGCAGTTCGAGGATGCGCATCCGCGGATGGGTGACCTTGAGGCCGGCGTTGCGCAGTTCTTGCGATTCCATAGGGGCTCCGGATATGGCTCTGTCGGGGCACTGCCTCGGCGGCCCGGCGGAAAGTATCGCCCGGGACGTGTCGGCACGATGGCAATGACGGAAGTCGGCGCGATTCCTGCTGGCGGGTTCGGAGGGCGGGTCCAGAAGGCCGACCTGCCGGTTCGTAAGGCTGGCATTGCGGCCGCGAAGCCAACGTCCGATGAACGCCGGCCCGCCGCTGCCGCGTCGCGATGGCTTCAGTGTATCATCGGCGGGTCCTGGGCAAGCCGTGAATACCCACCGTGAATTACCCGATGCGCAAGCTCCTGCCGATGCTCCTGGTTTCCACGATCGCCGCCACGACGGTCGCCGGCTGCGGCGTGATCTACCGCCAGCCGATCTACCAGGGCAACCTGCTGGAGTCCTCGGCGGTCGAACAGCTGCAGGCCGGCATGAGCAAGCAGCAGGTGATGACCCTGATCGGTTCGCCGTCGATCCGCGATCCGTTCAGCACCGACCGCTGGGACTACACCGCCAGCCAGCGCGTCGGCCGCCTGGCCCACACCGAGATCAGGAACCTGACCCTGTACTTCGAAGGCGACACCCTGTCCCGCTGGGACGGCGACTACTTCGAGGAGCAGGACGAGCAGCTGGCGCGCGACACCGTCCAGCAGTTCGGCCCCAACCTGGCCAAGGACAAGAACAAGCGCGGCCGCTGAGGCCGCGACCCGCGCGGCGCCGGTCGGGCCGC
>NZ_VICD02000118.1 GCF_006546735.2 Marilutibacter maris
GCCGAGCGCGGCCAGCCGCGTCATCAGCGTCGACGGCGAGGTCCGCGCCGGGTCCCAGGCCAGGCGGATGCGACCGGTGACGGCGTTCGCGGTGAGGTCGAGCACGCCGGGCTCGCGGCGCAGCGCGCGGTCGATCAGCCAGGCGCAGGCGGCGCAGCGCATGGCGTCGGTCAGTACGGTGATCTCGCGGCCGCCGTCGATCCGACGGCTGTGCTCGGCCAGCACCGCGTCGCGGTCGAATGCGGCGTAGTCGGGCAGGTCGACGCCGACCCGGCCGGCCGGCGACTCGCGCAGGCGGTAGTAGTCCTCCAGCGCCGCACCGGCGATCCACTGCGCGGCGGCCGCGCAGCCGCTGCAGCAGAAGCGGTGCTGGCGATCGGCGATGAGGCCGGTGACCGGCGCCGCCGGAAGCGGTTCGCCGCAGTGGTAGCAGGCGCCCGCGGCAGTGGCCGGGGCGGACTGCGTGCCGCCCCCGTCGTGCGGTCGCGGTGCGCGCGGCGTGGGCCCGGAGCTGTCCAAGCTGGCTATTCCGCCTTCAGCACCGGTCCCAGCCGCGCCGCCTGCTGGGTCGCGATCAAGCGTCCCTGCAGGCGCCAGCGGCCGTCGGCCGGGCCCAGTCGCAGCAGCCAGTCGTGGCCGGGGTCCAGGGCCTGTTCGAGTTCGGCGGCCCAGCCCAGCTCGCTCGGCCGCAGCTCGACCTGCAGATCCTGCGCGGCGTCGGTCGGATGCGACAGCACCAGGGTCAGCGGGCGATCGTGCGAGGTGCCGTCGCGGGCCCGCTGCTCGGCCGATGCGTCGTCGCCGGATTCGGCCCCGGCGGAGGCCGGCACGGTCGGGGCGGTGGTGTCGCGGGTCCAGGCGCCGCTGGCCGGCAACAACAGCAACCGCTGACCGTCGACCTGCAATACCGCCGACAGCTTCAGCTCGCGGGCGCGCTCGTCCGGGCCGAGTTCGACGGTCTGGATCTGGGCGGTGCGCTCGACCGGGTCGATCACCGCGTCGCTGCCGCCGCTGGAGATCACGATGGTGGCGATGCCGGCGACGACGGCGGCGACCGGCAGGCCGATCAGCAGCCAGACCATGGGTTCGCGCAGGGGGTGACGCTTGCTCATTCGATCGGTCCGAAGAAACTGGATTCGACATACTCGCGGGTACTGCCGTCGACGGCCTCGACGGTGAACACGACCGGATGGCGGCCGTTCAGCTCGCGCGCCGCGGACAGCGTCAGCGGGATGTTCAGCACCGCCTCGGCCGGCGCCTCGATGGTGCGCTCGCCGCCGACCAGTTCGACGCCGGCGGGCGCCTGCAGGCCGAGCCGGTACTGCTGGGGCTCCACGGTCTTGTTGATCAGCTTGAGGGTATAGCCGTTCTCGATGCGCTCGCCGGCCACTTCGCGGTACAGCGCGTTGCGGTCGCGCAGGACCTCGGCGATCAGCGCGCTGCGGTGGGTGACGCCCCAGGCCCAGGCCGCGCACAGGCTGGCCAGCAGCAGGCCGTAGACCAGCACCCGCGGACGCAGCACCCGGGTCGGCTTGGCGTCGATCGCGTTCTGGGTCGAATGGCGGATCAACCCGTGCGGATAGCCCATCTTGTCCATCACCTGGTTGCAGGCGTCGATGCAGGCGCCGCAGGCGATGCACTCGTACTGCAGGCCGTTGCGGATGTCGATGCCGGTCGGGCAGACCTGCACGCACAGGGTGCAGTCGATGCAGTCGCCCAGCGCCTCGCCGCTGAACTTCGGCAGCGGCTCGGCCTTCAGGCCCTCGTCGACGACCGAGGTGGTGCCGGCGCTGTCGACCTTCTGCTGCGCGTGGGCGAAGCGGAACACGTAGTCGTTGGCTTTGTCGACGTCGAGCAGGCCGCGCGCGCGTTCCAGCACGCTGGCCAGGCCGCGCTTGCGCGGGCCGCGCGGTTCGCCGCGCATCGGGTCGTAGGCGATCAGCAGGGTGTTGCGGTCGAACATCGCGCTCTGGAAGCGCGCGTACGGACACATGTACTTGCAGACCTGCTCGCGCAGGAAGCCGGCATTGCCCCAGGTCGCGAGGGCGTAGAACAGCACCCAGAAGGTCTCCCAGCCGCCCCAGCCCAGCGGCGCGCGGATCGCCAGGTCGCGGATCGGGACGAAGAAGCCGGCGAAGGTGAAGCCGGTCCACAGCGCGAACAGCAGCCACAGCACGTGCTTGCCGCCCTTGCGCAGCAGCTTTTCGCGGTTCCAGGGGCCGGCGTCGAGCTTCATCCGTTTGTGCCGGTCGCCTTCGGTCCAGCGCTCGATCCACAGGAACACCTCGGTCCACACCGTCTGCGGACAGGCGTAGCCGCACCACAGTCGACCGGCGAGGGTGGTGAAGAAGAACAGGGCCATGCCGGCGATGATCAGCAGCAGGGCGAGGAAGATGAAGTCCTGCGGCCAGAAATTCAGTCCGAACACGTAGAACTTGCGCGCCGGCAGGTCGAACAGCACCGCCTGGCGGCCGTCCCAGCTCAGCCACGGGAACAGGTAGAACATGCCCAGCAGCACGAACACCGCGATCTTGCGCAGTCTCTGGAAGCGGCCGTCGACGTCGCGCGGATAGACCTTGCGCTCGCTGACGTACAGCGCGCTGCCGGCGTCTGCGAGGATTTCGATGTCGATCTTCTTGCTCATGGACTTCTCGGTGCGGCGTCGTGCCCGCGCGGGCGGGCGATGCGACGTGCCGCGGCGGGCTGGGGGCGCCGCATCCGGGTCCGTGCGGC